>NZ_JBWKFM010000015.1:0-168022 GCF_056434285.1 Streptomyces sp. NPDC044063 | reverse complement strand
CATCGATGTTCGCCACCCCGCCGCCCTGCGGACGGACCCGCGCCGCAGGCAGCAACGGCTTCACCAACGGCCACAAACCGCCAGGAACAATCCAGCCCCACCGCCCGCTCCCCATGCCCACACCAACGGACAACAGCCATATAGGACACGGTCTAAGCGGGTCGACGAGCGCGTGCGCCTCCACATCCTTCCGCATCTCGGCGAGTTGGCGCTGAGGGACGTCTCCGCGACTGCCCTTCGCAGCTACATCGCCACCCTCGAAGGTGAGCGCGCCCCCCCCCCGCTACGCCCGGCAGATCCTCACCACCCTCTCCAACGTCTTCGAGACGGCGATCGACGACAAGCGGCTCGTCCGCAACCCGATGCGCGCCAAGTCGGTGCGCTGGCCCAAGGTGCCGGAGGACCAGCGGGAGGCATGGCCGCTGGAGACCGCGCAGCGGGTGCGGGACGCGATCAAGGCGCGGTACCGCATCGCGGTCGTCGTCGCCCTCGGGTGCGGGCTACGCCAGGGGGAGGTCTTCGGCCTCTCCCCGGAAGATGTCGACTTCGAGCGTGGCGTTATCCGTGTGCGTCGGCAGGTTCAACTCCTCAATGGGCGCTTGTACTTCACCCTTCCGAAGGGTGGGAAGACTCGCATCGCCGACATGCCCCGGTCCGTCGCGACCGAGCTGACTGCCGACTTCCTGCAGCACCCAGCCGTCGAGGTGGAACTGCCCTGGGGCGGCCCGGAGCCCGAGCGTGAGAAGCGGACCTTCCCGCTCGTTCTGACCACGACGTACGGAAACGCGATCCGCGCCAACATCTTCAACGATGAGGTCTGGAAGCCTGCCCTCGCCGCAGCAGGGGTCATCCCCATGCGGGAGAAGGGGAAGCGCTGGAAGGCATCACGCAAGGATGGCTTCCACGTCCTCCGGCACACCTTCGCCTCGATCATCCTCGAAGCGGGCGAGTCCGTCGTCACCCTGGCCCGATGGCTGGGCCACTCCAGCCCGACCATCACCCTCGACCACTATGCCCACTTCATGCCGGAGGCCGGCGGCAAGGGGCGTGCCGCGGTCGATGCACTGCTCGGCCCGGTTTCCGAGCACGTCCCAGAGAGCTCGATCGCGGCCTGAGCAACGGGTGGTACAGCACATGCTGTGCCACCCGTTCTCGTTGGCGCGTCGCGGCACGCGTGTCATGCCGCTCGACGCCACGGCAAGCGGGAGCCTCTCGTGGGCAGCGCGAGCAGTTCGTGCAGGGGCCTACCTTTGTGGGCCCAGCGGTCCAGCCGGTTGCGGTCTACCCACCGCACGTCATGTCGGTCGCCCCAAGTCATGGCGTCGCGGGTGAATGAGCCGTTGGTGACGACGACGGCGTGGTCCGCCTTGTGCGCGGGACCCGCCGTGCCCTTCACCTGGTACATCACTGACGAGCCGACCTTGCCTCCGGCGCGTGTGTGTTTGGCCTGCACCACGATCCGCCCGAGGGGGGTCCGGACGCCGATCACGTCGGCGGCTTGGTCCCCGGCCCGGCCCACCTTCCTAGCCGCCCAGCCGTCGCGGACGAGGAGGTCACGCAGCGCGTACTCGAACTGCCCGTCGTCCATCGCATCGAACTCGGCCAGGGTGATGCGCAGACGAGCCAGCCGGTCGCTGTCCGCGCGATCTCGACGGTGGCCCCGGATCCGGAGGCTGACCACGGCGACGGCCAAGGCGAAGACGACCAAGCCCAGCAGCGGCCATGCCGCAGCGGCCTTCGTCATTAGGTTCGATGCGGCCTGCGCCAGGGCGACCATGACCGCGAGGGCCACGGCTGCCGCACCCAGGGCGTCCACGGTGCCGCGCGGTCGCCACCTGAGCCTTCGCTGCGGCCGGGCTGTCACTGCCCGCTCGCCGGCGCGGAGACGGCAGGCGTCGGGGCAGGCTGCGGCTCGGCTTCGCTGTCGCCGAACCCGAAGACCTGACCCCACAGCCATACGACCGCACACAAGCCGGCCACGGCCCAGACGCTCAGCCCCTTGGTGGACTTCGGCCCCGGCTTGCGGCGGAGGTGGCTTCGTACGCGCACGTACCCGTCCGGAACCTTCGACATGCTGCATCCCCTCCCTGTCTGTCCGCGCTGCGCGGACCTCCAGTTCGGTTGTAGCGGTGGCCACTGACAGAACCTGATGTCCCGTCATGATCGTGCGGGAGATAAGGGCACAAGTCGGCCATGCCTTCGCGAGTGTCTACCGTCCCTCGCGGTCCTCTGGTCTGCGCCGAGGCTTTCCGGCTGGGTGTCGTGGGCGGATGCGCAAGGCTTTCCGAATGTCCTGTTCCTGCGGAGTGCGGTGAGGAGCGACTGTGCCGGGCGCCGCCGCTCGACGAGAGGGAGGGCCTGAACCCGGTCTACCCGCTGCCGTGCATTCTCCCCGGATTCTCCCCAGGCGGCCTCCGGAGGCGTGATCCGTGGTTCGCTTCTGCTGAGTAGATCAAGGGTGTGGTGTGAGTACCTACAGCCAGTCGCGCTTCTTGAAGATGAAGTAGAGGCTCGTGCACACCACCGCCATCAGCAGGATCGCGAAGGGGTAGCCGAACGCCCAGTGCAGCTCGGGCATCGCCTCGAAGTTCATGCCGTAGATCGTGCCGACCAGCGTCGGTGCGAACAGGATCGCCGCCCATGAGGAGATCTTCTTGATCTCCTCGTTCTGCTCGAAGCCCGCCTCGGCCAGGGCGCGCATCTCGGCGTTCTGTTGTTGGGTGACCAGGGTGGCGTTGACCTGGAGGATGTCGGTCAGGGCCGAGCGGAAGCCGTCGACGCGTTCGCTGGTGTGGGTGACGTGGTCGGCTACGTCGCGGAGGTAGCGCTGGAGTTCGTCGTCCGTGCCGTATTTGGTGAAGCCCGCCATCAGGCCGTGCAGCATGCCCACCAGGGGGCGGGTGGCGCGCTGGAACTCCACCATCTCGCGGGCGAGTTCGTAGATGCGGCGGGAGACGGCCGGGTCGCCGCCGAAGACCTCGGTCTCGATCTCGTCGATGTCGTTCTGGACGCCCGCCACGACCGGGGCGTAGCCGTCGACCACGGCGTCCAGGATCGCGTAGAGCACGGCCTCCGGGCCGAGGGCGAGGAGTTCCGGGGTGGCCTCCATGCGGCGGCGGACGGCCGAGAGGTCCGGGGCCGCGCCGTGCCGGACGGTGATCACGAAGTCGGGGCCGACGAAGACGTGGAGCTCGCCGAAGTCGACCTCCTCGGGTGCGTCGAGGTAGCGCGCGGCCCGCAGTACGACGAACAGGGTGTCGCCGTAGCGCTCCAGCTTGGGGCGCTGGTGGGCCTCCAGGGCGTCCTCGATGGCGAGCTGGTGGAGGTCGAACTCCTCGGCCAGCGAGAAGAGTTCCCCCTCGGTCGGGCGGTACAGCCCGATCCAGGCCATGCTGTCGGGCTGTTCCCGCAGCTGCCGGTACGTGTCGGCCAGCGAGCCCGGGGTGGCCACGCGGTGGCCGTCGCGGTAGACGGCCGCCTGGACGACGCTGCCCTGCTCGGCCGCGGGTTCGGCGGCCGTACCGGGAGCGGGCTCCGCGCCGGGGTTCTGCCGGCCGTTCGCGGGGCGCAGCCAGGAGTGCTTCCGGGGGGACGACGAGCGGTGACGCGGAGGGCGCTCGGCCATGGTTCTCTCGTCCCTCTCGCTCGTCACTGGATAGCGGAATTCAGGATATTCAGGATATACGGCGTCGAAGGAAACACTCGGGCGGCCCCAGGAGGCGCTGTCAGTGCCTCCGCCTACCGTAAGGGGCATGAGAACAGCCGCACCGGCCGGGCCCGTCCTCACCACGCGCGAGCTCAACCGTGCCCTGCTCGCCCGCCAGCTCCTGCTGCGCCGGGCCGCGCTGCCCGCCCTGGAGGCGGTCGAGCACCTGGTCGGGTTGCAGGCGCAGGCCCCCGTCGATCCGTACTACGCGCTGGCCGCCCGGCTGGAGGGCTTCGACCCCGAGGAGCTTTCCGGGCTGCTCGCCTCGCGGGCCGCCGTGCGCGTCTCGGTGATGCGCTCCACCCTCCACCTGGTCAGCGCCCACGACTGCCTCGTCCTGCGCCCGCTGACCCAGCCCGTGCAGGAGCGCCTCCTGCGCGGTTCCCACGGCAAGCGGCTCGGGGGAGTGGACCTGGAGCGGGTGGCCGCCCGCGCCCGGGAGCTGATGGCCGGGCGCCCGTACACCTTCCAGGAGCTGGGCGCGGCGCTGGCCGAGGAATGGCCCGGCAGCGCGCCGCAGGACCTGGCCATGGCCGCCCGGGCGCTGCTGCCGCTCGTGCAGGTGCCGCCGCGCGGGCTGTGGGGCCGCGGCGGCCCGGCGGCCCATACGACCGCCGGGACCTGGCTGGGCCGGGAGCCGGGGCCCGCGCCCGCCCCCGACGAGGTCCTCCTGCGGTATCTGCGCGCCTTCGGCCCCGCCTCCGTCAAGGACATGCGGCAGTGGTCCGGCCTGACCCGGCTGCGCGAGCGGGTGGACACGCTGCGGCCCGGGCTGCGCGTCTTCCGCGACGAGCACGGCGTGGAGCTCCTCGACCTGCCGGACGCCCCGCTGCCCGGCGCCGACGTCCCGGCTCCGGTGCGCTTCCTGCCGGAGTTCGACAACCTCACGCTCTCCCACGCCGACCGGGCCCGGATCGCCACGCCCGACGACCTGCGCCGGGTCTGGCGGGTCAACCGCGCCAACCGCCAGTTCCTGCTGGACGGCTTCGTCGCCGGCATCTGGCGCCTGGATCAGGGGCGGGACACGGCCACGCTCACCGTCGTCCCCTTCCGCCCGCCGACGAAGGCCGACCGGGCCGCGCTGGCCGACGAGGCCGCCGGGGTGCTGGCGATGGCCGCCCCCGGTGCCGACCACGACGTCCGGTTCGCCGAAGCCTAGGTCCTCAGCGAGCGCAGGTGTACCCGTACCACCCGTCGCGTCTCCTCCGCCCCCGTCCGCTCCGGGTATCGGCCTGTGGACCCTGAAGGACGCGCGGGGGCTCGGTGGCGCGGACTACGTCTGGGTGTGGTCGCCGGCTCCCTGCCCGGCGCCGGGCTCGGTGCGGCCCGCGGCCTGCTGACCGGCCTGCCCTTCGCGCCCGAGCGGCGGCCCCTACTCCGTCACCTCCCGGCTCCACAGATCCGCCGGCGTCTCCCGGCGCACCAGCAGCCGCGCCCGGCCGTCCGTCACCGCGGTCACCGGCGGGCGCCCGACGAGGTTGTAGGCCGAGGCCATCGACAGGTGGTAAGCGCCCGACGCGGGCACCGCCAGCACGTCGCCGGGACGGACGTCCCCCGGCAGCGGCACCTCCTCCGCCAGGACGTCGCCCGCCTCGCAGTGCCGGCCCACGACCGTCACCGCCCGCGCCGGCACCGGCGAGGAACGCCCCACCAGCCGCACGGTGTACCGCGCGCCGTACAGCGCCGGGCGGGGGTTGTCGCTCATGCCGCCGTCCACGGCCACGAACGTCCGGCCGCCCGAGGACTTCACCGACAGCACGCGGTACAGCGCCACCCCCGCCGGGCCCGCGATCCAGCGGCCGGGCTCGACGGCCAACCGGGGCACCGGAAGGTCCGCGTGGGCGCAGCGCAGGGCCAGTTCGGCGCCGACCCGGGCCGCGTACGCGTCCGGGTCGAGGGCCGGTTCGCCGTCGCGGTAGGCGATGGCGAAGCCGCCGCCCAGGTCCAGCTCCGGGAAGGTCACCCCGTGGGTGTCGCGGAGGGCGGAGAGGAAGGCCACCAGGCGGCGGACGGCGGCGACATAGGGGTCGACCGAGGCGATCTGGGAGCCGAGGTGGCAGTGGAGGCCGACGAGTTCGAGGCGCGGCTGGCCCAGGACGCGGGCCACGGCGTCCGCCGCCTCGCCGTTCTCCAGGGACAGCCCGAACTTCTGGCCCTCCACCCCCGTGCGCACCGCCCGGTGCGCGCCGGCGGACACCCCGGGCACCACCCGCACGAGCACCTTCTGCCGGGCGCCGGCCGGCACCAGCGCCGCGAGCCGGGCGATCTCGCCGGCGCTGTCGAGGACCACCCGGCCCACGCCCAGGCGCAGGGCCGCGCGCAGGTCGCCGGGGCTCTTGGCGTTGCCGTGGAGCACGATCCGCTCACCGGGGAAGCCGGCGTGGGCGGCGAGCTCGAGTTCCCCGGCCGAGCAGACGTCGAGGCGGAGCCCCTCCTCCTCGACCCAGCGGACCATGGCCCGGGTGAGGAACGCCTTGCCGGCGTAGGCGACGTCGCCGTCCGGCAGGGCGGCGCGCCAGGCCCGGGCGCGCGTCCGCACCTCGTCCTCGTCGACGACGTAGACGGGGGTGCCGAAGCGGTCGGCGATCTCGGCGAGCGGCACCCCGCCGACGGACAGGTCGCCCGAGGGCAGCACCCGCGCGGAGGCGGGCCACACCGGGCCCGGCCGGCCGGGCCCCGGCACGGGCTCCCCGGGCAGCGGCGGCAGCGCGGCCGGGGCCAGGGGGCCGAGGGGAACGAGAGGGGCGGGGCCGCGGGGGACGACGGGAAGGGACGACACGGATGATCTCCTTCGGGGGAAAACGGTGGGCGCGAGGAGTCAGCCGGGGCCGTCAGACGGCGAAGCCGGGCGGCAGCGGCGCGCCGGCCTCGGCGGAGGGGCGCGCGGCCGGCGCCGACAGCTGCGGGTCGACGCGGACGGCGGCCACCCCCAGGGGCACGGCCAGGGCCCGTACGGCGGGCAGGGCGAGGCGGACCGAGGCCACGTCCCGGCCCAGGCAGTCCGTCAGCCGCTGCCGGGAGGTGAAGGCGACGGCCGTGCGGCCGCCGAGCGGGGTGCGGTAGACGCGTAGGGCGTATCCGCAGGCACACGGGCGCACCGGGACGTGGAGGAGGTCCGCCCGGACGGGATGGGACGGTTCGCCGTCGTCGGAGGGGAGGCTGTCGGGTCCGCACGCGCCGGTGACGGCGGCGACGGCGGCGGCTTGCGCGGGGGTACGGCTCACATGCATGACGGTCCTCGGGAGGTGGGTCGGGCGGTTGCGTCGGTCACGCTATGCCCGCCTCGCCGCCGGTCGAGCGTCTCTTTGACAGCACGTTGACCCTCGCCACCGCAGCCTTGACGGACCGTTGACGGCCGGCCGCCGGCCCAAACCCGTAGCTCCTGGGGAATGCCCAGGTCAGCGCGGTGCGCGGGGACCGGACGGCTCTCGCCGCGCGAACACGGCGCACGCACCCGTTCGTCGCGCGCCGGGGCGGACGGCGACCCTCCGCCCGCCGGGTCTGGCCTGACACGGGATCACCGTCGCACGATGATGGGCAGCGGGCCGGCGGCCGGCCCGGCAACCTGGAGGACAAGTGACGGCAACGACCCCGACCGGCACCGCCGGCCCGGCGCACGCGTTCCGGGCGGCGCGGGACTTCCTGCTCGCACATCGCGAGGACTACGACGCCGCCCGCGCGGGCTTCGTCTGGCCGCGGCCCGCCGAGTTCAACTGGGCCCTGGACTGGTTCGACGCGATCGCCCGGGACAACGACCGCACCGCCCTGTGGATCGTCGAGGAGGACGGCAGCGAGGCCCGGCTGACCTTCGACGCCCTCCGCCGCCGCTCCGACCGGGTCGCCAACTGGCTGCGCGCCCACGGCGTACGGGCCGGTGACCGCGTCGTCGTCATGCTGGGCAACCAGACCGAGCTGTGGGAGGTGGCCCTCGCGGCGATGAAGCTGCGGGCCGTCGTCATCCCCGCCACACCCCTGCTGGGCACCGCCGACCTCGTGGACCGCGTCGAACGCGGCCGCGCGGCGCATGTGATCGTCCGGGGCACCGACGCCGGCAAGTTCGCCGACGTGCCCGGCGCCTACACCCGGATCGCGGTCGGCGGCACCGGCGAGCCGGGCTGGCTGGCCTACGAGGAGTCCGCCCGGGCCGGCGCGGACTTCACCCCCGACGGACCCACCCGCGCCGACGACCCCCTCCTCCTCTACTTCACCTCCGGCACCACCGCCCGCCCCAAACTGGTGGAGCACACGCACACCTCGTACCCCATCGGCCACTTGACCACCATGTACTGGATCGGGCTGCGTCCCGGGGACGTCCATCTCAACATCTCCTCCCCGGGCTGGGCCAAGCACGCCTGGTCCAACCTCTTCGCCCCCTGGAACGCCGAGGCCACCGTCTTCGTCCACAACTACACGCGCTTCGACCCCGCGCGCCTCATGGCCGAGATGGACCGCTGCGGCGTTACCAGCTTCTGCGCCCCGCCCACCGTCTGGCGCATGCTCATCCAGGCCGACCTGACCGCCCTGCGCACCCCGCCCCGCGAGGCGGTGGCCGCCGGCGAACCCCTCAACCCCGAGGTCATCGAGGCCGTCCGGCGCGCCTGGGGCCTCACCATCCGCGACGGCTTCGGGCAGACCGAGACCTCGGTGCAGGTCGCCAACCCGCCCGGCCAGGAGCTGCGCACCGGCTCCATGGGCCGCCCCAGCCCCGGCTTCGACGTCGTCCTCCTCGACCCCCACACCGGCGAACCGGCCGACGAGGGCGAGATCGCCCTCGACCTCACCGACCGGCCCGTCGGCCTGATGACCGGCTACGCCGGCGACCCCGAACGCACCGCCGAGGTGATGGCGGACGGGTACTACCGGACCGGAGACATCGGCTCGCGCGACGCCGACGGCTACATCACCTACGTCGGCCGCGCCGACGACGTCTTCAAGTCCAGCGACTACAAGATCTCCCCCTTCGAGCTCGAGAGCGCCCTCCTGGAGCACGAGGCCGTCGCCGAGGCCGCCGTCGTACCCGCCCCCGACCCGCTGCGGCTGACCGTGCCCAAGGCCTACGTGGTCCTCGCCGCCGGCTGGGAGCCGGGCCCGGACACCGCCAAGGCCCTCTTCGCCCACTCGCGCGCCGTGCTCGCCCCCTACAAGCGGCTGCGCCGCCTGGAGTTCGCCGATCTGCCCAAGACCGTGTCCGGCAAGATCCGCCGCATCGAGCTGCGCGAACGCACCGCGCGGGGCGGCGGCGACGAGTACCGAGAGGAAGACCACCGGTGAGCACCCCCTCCCCGTCCCACGCGGCGGGCCCCGCCGACACCCCGCTGCTCGACGACACCATCGGCGCGAACCTGGCCCGTTCGATCGCGCGCTTCCCCGACCGCGAGGCCCTCGTCGACGTCCAGGGCGGGCGCCGCTGGACCTACGCCGAGTTCGGCGCGGCCGTGGACGAGGTCGCCCTGGGACTGCTCGCCAAGGGTGTGCGGAAGGGCGACCGGGTGGGCATCTGGGCCGTCAACTGCCCCGAGTGGGTCATGGTGCAGTACGCCACGGCCCGCGTCGGCGCCATCATGGTCAACGTCAACCCGGCCTACCGGGTGCACGAACTGGCCTATGTCCTGCGACAGGCCGGGATCAGCCTGCTCGTCTCCTCCACCGAGTTCCGTACCAGCGACTACCGCCGCATGGTCGAACAGGTCCGCTCCGGCTGTCCCGCCCTGCGCGACGTCGTCTACATCGACGACCCCACCTGGGACGGCCTGGTCGCCCTCGGCGCCCGCACCGACCCCGAGCGGCTCGCCGAGCGCGGCCTGCTGCTGCGCTGCGACGACCCGGTGAACATCCAGTACACCTCCGGCACCACGGGCTTCGCCAAGGGCGCCACCCTCTCCCACCGCAACATCCTCAACAACGGTTATTTCGTGGGGGAGACCCTCGGCTACACCGAGGAGGACCGCATCGCCCTCCCGGTGCCCTTCTACCACTGCTTCGGCATGGTGATGGGCAACCTCGCGGCCACCTCCCACGGCGCCTGCGTGGTGATCCCGGCGCCCGTCTTCGACCCCACCGCCACCCTCCACGCCGTCGAACGCGAGTGCTGCACCTCGCTCTACGGCGTCCCCACCATGTTCATCGCCGAGCTCGGCCTGCCCGACTTCGCCACCTACGACCTCTCCTCGCTGCGTACCGGCATCATGGCGGGGTCGCCGTGCCCGGCGGAGGTGATGAAGCGCGTCGTCGCCGAGATGCACATGTCCGAGGTCGCCATCTGCTACGGGATGACCGAGACATCCCCGGTCTCCACCCAGACCCGGCGCGACGACGACCTCGACCGCCGTACCGGCACCGTCGGCCGGGTGCTGCCGCACATCGAGGTCAAGGTCGTCGACCCCGGCACGGGCGCGACGGTCCCGTGCGGCGAGCCGGGGGAGCTGTGCACCCGGGGCTACTCGGTGATGACGGGCTACTGGGACGACCCCGAGCGCACCGCCGAGGCCGTCGACGCCGAGGGCTGGATGCACACCGGCGACCTCGCGGAGATGGGCGAGGACGGCTACGTACGGATCGTCGGCCGCATCAAGGACATGATCATCAGGGGCGGGGAGAACGTGTACCCGCGGGAGATCGAGGAGTTCCTCCACACCCATCCGAAGATCGCCGACGTCCAGGTCGTCGGTGTCCCCGACGAGAAGTACGGGGAGGAGATCATGGCCTGCGTCATCCTGCGGGACCCGGCCGAGACCCTCACCCGTGACGAGCTCGCCCGCTACTGCCGGGGCCGGCTCGCGCACTACAAGGTGCCGCGCCACCTGTGGCTGATGGAGGCCTTCCCGATGACCGTCAGCGGCAAGGTGCGGAAGGTGGAGCTGAGGGAGGAGGCCGCGAGGCTGCTGAGCCCCACGACGACCGTGCCGCGCGCCTGAGCGCTCCGCCGGACGTGCGCGGGGCGGGCCGCTCGGCGGCCCGCCCCGTCACCCCCCGTCGTGGGTTGCCCCGTTTCCCCCGTTCCCCGTAGCGCGGCGTTCCCCCGTGGGCGGGCCCGCGTTCCCCCGTGCTGCGCGGGCCCGTGTGCTCAAGTCTCGGCCCGTACGTGTCAACTCGCCACCGTCGTGCCGTAGTTCAGAGCAAGACTTGAGCTTGGGGGTGCGCGCGGGCTCAGCCGCGGGAGCGCCCCGCGAGATCGTCGGCCCATTCGTTCAGGGCGCGCGGGGTGCCCGTCAGATCCATCACGAACAGCGGTAGCCGCAGGTCGTCGGCGCGGCAGCGGGCGTCGGGGGCGTAGCCGGCCAGCGAGAAGCAGGCGGCGTCCGCGGTGTCCAGCAGGCCGTGCAGCCACAGGCATTCGATGTCGCGCAGGGTGGTGGGCAGGGTGGTGGGGTCGACGCGGGCCACGAGCCCGGTGGCCCGCAGGTCCACCCCGGCCGCGGCGGGGGCCGGGCAGCTGCCGGGCCTCGTCACGTCGGTGAAGCCGAGCCAGCGCAGATAGCGCTCGGCGGCCATCACGGCGTCGCGCTCGGTGCGGATGGCCACCGGGCGGAAGACCGCGCGGGAGGGGGCGCGGCGGCGCGGAGCCGGCTCGGGCTCCGGCTCCCGCTCCGGCTCGCGCACCGGTTCGACGGGCAGGCGCACCACCGTTCCGCAGGAGCAGCCGAACTCGGGCCGGGGCCACTGGCCGCGGCGGTCGCAGGACGGGCAGCGCACGGCCACCCAGGAGTCCCGCCAGGTGCGGTGGGTCATTAACTCCGCCTCGGCCTCCGGCAGGACCGGCACGGTGAGCGGGGCTCCGCACGCGCAGGGGAAGGTCGGTGGGGTGAAGGAGTGTTCCCGGTGGCACGTGGGGCAGTGCACCGGCACGCTCTTGGCCATCTTCGGCTCCAGCGAGTGGTCCGTAGGGGTTGTGGGGTACCCCATCGTCCACGATGCGGGCGCGGCCCGGGAGCGAATCGCGAAGGCGGGAAGGAGGAGTTCCGGGCGGCGGCGCCGGGGCGCGGCCGACAGTGGTGCCGGCACCGTCGCCCGGAGGTGCGGTGGGTGCCCGGATCAGGGCGGGGGCTCGAACTCCCGTACGGAGTCGATGTCCTGGCCGTGGGGGGTGAAGGCCTCCCGGTCGATCATGATTTCGACCAGTGCGGGCCGGGAGGTGGCGGCGGCCTCCGCGCGCGCCCACGCGATCGCCGGCCGGATGTCCGCCGGCTCCACCACGCGGCGGGCCGCGCACCCGTAGGCCCGCGCGATCGCCACGTTGTCCGTGCCCGCCCGGTCGTAGTGGACGTCGACCTCGTAGTCCATCCGGTAGCGCGCGCCGTAGCCGGCCGCGGCCTGCCGGATCAGGCCCAGGTACTGGTTGTTGAGCAGGATCAGCACATACGGGACCGCGTACTGCGCCGCCACCGCCAGCTCCTCGACGAGGAACTGGAAGCCGTAGTCACCGACGATGCCGACCACCTCGGTGTCGCCCCGGCCCATGCCCTGGAGGGCCTTCTTCACCCCGATCGCCGCCGGGACCTCCCAGCCGAGCGGGCCCGCCTGGCCGCACACCTGGTAGTGGCGGGGCCGGTGGGCCTTCTGATGCTGGCCGCCCCAGATCTGGTACAGCCCGATGGCGGTGACGACATGGGTGTCCGGGCCGAAGGCCTCGTTGATCTCCCGGTAGACGCGCGGCGCCTTGACGGGCACGGTGTCGAAGTCGTCGCGGCGGGTCAGGGTCCGCTTGAGGTGGCGGCAGCGGGCCACCCAGGCCTCGGTCCGGGGCCGCGCCGCCCGGGCGCGGGCCTCCTCCAGCAAGGCGGCCAGGAACAGCCGCGCGTCCGAGACGATCCCCAGCTCCGGCTCGATCACCCGGCCGATCTGGGTGGGCTCGATGTCGACATGGACGAAGGTCCGGTCGCCCCGGTAGACGCCGGTGTCCGCGCCGGTGTGGCGGTCGCCGAAGCGGGCGCCCACCGCGAGGACGAAGTCGGCCTCCAGGAAGGAGGCGTTGGCGTAGCGCTGCGACGTCTGGATGCCCGTGGTGCCCATGTGCAGCTCGTGGTCGTCCTCGACGGCGCCCTTGCCCATGAGGGTGACCTGGAACGGCACCCGCAGATACTCCACCAGCGCCCGCAGCTCGGCGGCCGCGCCGGACAGGATCACCCCGCCGCCCGCCAGCACCAGCGGCCGCTCGGCGGCCAGCAGCAGGTCCAGGGCCGCCGCCACCCGGGGCGGGTGCGGCACCGCGGTCCGTACGGGCAGCCGGGTGTCGGTCGCCGCGTCGTAACGGATGTCGCGCCGGGCCACATCGACCGGGATATCGATCAGTACGGGCCCGGGGCGGCCCTCCCGCGCGGTGCGGAACGCCTCCCGGAACACCCAGGGGATCTGCGCCGCCTCCCTGACCTGCACCGCCCACTTGGTGACCGGCCGCGCGACGGCGACGATGTCGACCGCCTGGAACGCCTCCTGGTGCAGCCGGCCCGTCACCGCCTGCCCGGTGACGCACACCATCGGCACCGAGTCCGCGAAAGCTGTATAGAGACCGGTGACGAGATTGGTGCCGCCGGGGCCCGAGGTCGCGAGCGCCACGCCCACCCGGCCGTTGGTGCGGGCCCAGCCGTCCGCCATGTGGGCCGCGCCCTCCTCGTGCCGCACGATCAGGTGCTCGATGCCGCCGACGGCCTCCATCGCCTTGTACAGCGGCAGGATCGCGGCGCCCGGGCAGCCGAACACGACGTCCACGCCCTCGTCCTTGAGCACGTGCACCGCCGCCTCCATGGCCGGCATGGTGACCGCGCTCACGACGCCGCCGTCCCCGACAGCCGCTCGACGCCGCGCAGCAGCGCCGAGTGGTCGAGCCCGCCGTCGCCCTGCGCCCGGGCGGCGGCGACCAGCGTCGCCACCAACGCGCCCAGCGGCAGCACCGCGCCCACGGCCCGGGCGGCCTCGGTGACGATGCCCAGGTCCTTGTGGTGGAGGTCGATCCGGAAGCCGGGGGTGAACTCGCGGGCGAGGAAGTTGTGCCGCTTGCGACCGAGCACGGCCGACCCGGCGAGCCCGCCGGCCAGCACGTCGAGCGCCGCGGCGAGGTCCACGCCCGACCGCTCCAGGAACACCACGGCCTCCGCGCAGGCCTGGAGGTTGGCGGCGACGACGAGCTGGTTCGCGGCCTTGACCGTCTGCCCGGCGCCGTGGGGACCGCAGCGTACGACCGTCGTGCCCAGTGCCCCGAACAGCGGCCGGGCCTCGTCGGCGTCGGCCCGCTCCCCACCGACCATGATCGCGAGGGTGCCCTCGACGGCCCCCGCCTCACCGCCGGAGACCGGTGCGTCGAGGACCCGTACGCCCCGCCGGGCACCGGCGCCCGCGAGGGCCGTGGCGGTGGCCGGGGCCACCGTGGACATGTCGACGTACAGCGCGCCGGGCCTGACGTGGGCCAGGACGCCGTCCTCGCCGAGGGCGACGGCGGTGACCTCGGGGTCCGCCGGCAGCATCGTGATCACGACGTCGGCGTCCGCGACGGCCTCGCGCACCGAACCGGCGGGAGTGCCGCCGGCCGCGGCCAGCCGGTCGAGCCGGTCCGCCTCCAGGGTGTGGCCGGTGACGGCGTAACCGGCCCTGAGCAGGTTCTCGGCCATGGGCGCGCCCATGACGCCGAGGCCGATCCACGCGACGTGGGGGAGTGACATGGCGATCCCTTCCCGTGGGAGACCGTGGGAGACCGTGGGAGACACAACCGGGGGAGACGCGGCCGTGGGACACACAGCCGTGGGACACACGGCGGCCCCCGTCAGTGGTCGTCGGTGAGCCAACCGAAGCTGTGCGCGCTGCCGCGCTCGGAGGGCCGGTGCTCCAGCCCGACCCATCCGTCGTAGCCGGCGCGGCGGAGCCGGCCGAGCAGGCCCGGGACGTCGAGCCGGCCGGTGCCGGGCGCACCGCGCCCGGGCACGTCGGCGATCTGGACGTGGCCCGCCCGGCCGGCGTACCGGTCGACGACCGCCGGCAGGTCCTCGCCGCCCGTCGCCAGGTGGTAGAGGTCGAGCAGGACGCGGGTGTTGTCCAGGCCGGTCGCGGCGTTGACCCGGTCGGCCACCGCGGCGGCGTGCTCAGCCCGGGTGAGCGGATAGTGCGGCGACTCCACGGCGTTGAGCGCCTCGACGAGGACGACGGCGCCCGCCCGGTCGGCGGTGCGGGCGGCGAGGGCGAGGTTCTCCAGGGCCGTGGCGTCCTGCTCGGCGGCGGGGACGCCGGGCACGCGGTTGCCGTAGAGCGCGTTGAGCCGCCGGCAGCCGGCCGAGCGGGCGAACGCGACGGCGACCTCCACGTTGGCGCGGAAGCGCTCCGACTCCGCGCCGGGGACGGACAGCGCCCCCCGGTCCGGGCCGGGCAGCCGGCCCGCGTAGAAGTTGAGCGCGACGAGCCGGGTCCCGGCCTCCGCCAGCGCGGAGCGCAGCGCGTCGAGCGCGGCGGCGGGCGGCACCGGGTCCTCGGGCCACGGCCACCACAGCTCGACCGCCGTGAAACCGGCCGCGGCCGCCGCCGCGGGGCGCCGGGGCAACGGCAGCTCGGTGAAGAGGATGGAGAGGTTCACGTCGAAGCGACTCCTCGTCGCGGCCCCCTCGTGAGATTCCTTATCGTGGAAATCTACTTCCATGATGGGGAAGGTTGCTCCCGCCCGGCCAACCCTGTCAAGGCCCGGTACGTTGACCGCGTGCGATTGCGACTGGAGTTCACGACCGAGCCGTTCGACCTCGACGAGCCTCCCGCTCATGCCGTGGCGGCCCGTGGGGCGGTGGAGAGCGCCACGCTCGACGCCGTCGACGTCGGCCCGTTCGGCACCTCCGCCGAAGGGCGCGCCGACGCCGTCCTCGGCGCGCTGGACGCACTGCTGCGCGAGGCCCTCGGGGCCGGGGCCACCCGGGTGTCGCTCCAGGTCAACGTCATCGAGGACGGAGCGGGCACGTGAGCGAGCACCCGTTCCGCGCGGCCGTCCGGCCGCTCGTCGACGCCATGGGCGGGCGGCTGCTGGAGCCCGAGCAGGCCGGGGAGGACGACGTCGTCCTCTCCTGGGAGGGGCGCGCGGTCGTGGCCGTACGCCTGCCGCGCCTGGGCGACTCGCTGGAGCACCTCCTCGCCGACCTCGAGCGCCGCCACGGCGCACCGCTCGCCGAACTGGACCGCAGGACCAAGCAGTCGGTCGTACGGAACCTGGAGGCGCGCGGCGCGTTCTCGCTGCGGCACGGCGTGGAGACCGTCGCCGCGGCGCTCGGCGTCAGCCGCTTCACGATCTACAACTACCTGAACCGCGAATAGCGTTTCAACAAACTGTTGACGCGGTGGCCCCCAGGGCGTTAGCTATGCGCATCCCGTCCGAGCGCGACGAGCAGCGCCACGGAGGCTCCCGTGACTTCGAGTTCGACGCCGGGGCTCACCCGGTTCAACGCGGCCGAGGACGGCCCGGCGCGGGCCGCGCTGCGCGAGATCTGCGCCAGCGGCGCGTGGGCCGAAGCGGTCCTCGCCCGGCGCCCCTACCCCGACGCCGACGCGCTGCTGACCGCCAGCGACGACGCCGTCGCCCGGCTCGGGCCGGCCGACCTCGCCGAGGCCATGGCCGCCCATCCGCCCATCGGACGCCCCGCCCCCGGGGACCCGGTCTCCGCCCGCGAGCAGCGCGGCATGGCGGACGCCCCCGCCGGGCTCCGGGCCGAGATGCTGGAGCTGAACCTCGCCTACCAGGAGCGGTTCGGGCACGTCTTCCTCATCTGCGCCACCGGTCTGACGGCCGAGCAGATGCGGGACGCCGTACGGCGGCGCCTCGGCAACACGGCGGAGCGGGAGCGCGAGATCGTGCGGGGCGAACTGGGCCGCATCAACCGCGTCAGACTCGCCCGGCTCGCCGTACGCCCGGAGGCGGGCGAACGGGAGACGGGCCGGTCGGGGCGCCGGTCGTGACCGGCGGCGCGGCGACCGTCTCGACCCATGTCCTCGACACCGGCACGGGCCGCCCGGCGGCCGGCATCGGAATCGAACTCGCCGTACGGGACGGCGCGGAGGGCACCTGGACCGTCCTCACCACCGGGCGCACCGACACCGACGGCCGCTGGACGGACCTGCCCGCGCTGCCGCCGGAGGCCGCCCACGCCCGGCTGCGCTTCACCACCCCCACCCGGCCCTCCCGGCCCGCCTTCTTCCCGGAGGTGACGGTGACCTTCGCGGTCGACCCCGGCGAGCACCACCACGTCCCTCTGCTGCTCAGCCCGTTCGGCTACTCCGTATACCGAGGGAGCTAGCACGTGATCCTGGGTCAGAACCAGTACGGCAAGGCCGAGACGCGCGTCGTGCGGATCACCCGTGACGGTGCCACCCACCACATCAAGGACCTCAACGTCTCCGTCTCCCTCTCGGGCGACATGGAGGACGTGCACCTCTCCGGTTCCAACGCCGCCGTGCTGACCACCGACACCACCAAGAACACGGTCTTCGCCTTCGCCAAGGAGTACGGCATCGCGTCGGCCGAGGCGTTCGGCATCCGGCTCGCCCGTCACTTCGTCACCGGCCAGCCCTCCATCCACAGTGCCCGCATCCGTATCGAGGAATACGCGTGGGACCGGATCGAGACCCCCGGCCCCAAGCGGCACTCCTTCGTCCGGGAAGGCCGGGAGACCCGCACCGCCCAGATCCGCTTCGACGGCACCGACTGGGAGATCGTCTCCGGGCTCAAGGACCTGACCGTGCTGAACGCCACCGACTCGGAGTTCACCGGCTACCTCAAGGACCGCTACACCACCCTCCCCGAGACCCGCGACCGGGTGCTCGCCACCCAGGTGCACGCCCGCTGGCGGCACTCCACCGCCGATGCCGCCGATGCCGCCGACGCCGCCGATGCCGCCGGCGCCTCCGACGCCGACTGGAACGACTCCTACCGGCAGGCCCGGGAGCACCTCCTGCGCGCCTTCGCCGACACCTACTCCCTCTCCCTCCAGCAGACGCTCTACCGCATGGGCACCGAGGTCCTGGAGAATTGCCCCGGTGTCGACGAGATCAGACTCTCCCTGCCCAACCGGCACCACTTCCTCGTCGACCTCGCCCCCTTCGGCCTCACGAACGACAACGAGGTCTACTACGCCGCCGACCGCCCCTACGGGCTCATCGAGGCGACCGTCCTGCGCGACGGCGCCGAGTCCCGCATACCGGTGGACATGACGAACCTCTAGGACCTCAGGACCCCCAGGACCTCCAGGACCCAGGACCTCCAGGACTTCGAAGGACACGCGACCATGGCGGAACCCCCACCCCCCGCGCCCGAGGCGCACGCCCGCACCGTCATCGAGAACTGCGCCGTCGCGACCGTCGACGCGGCCGGCACCGAATACGCCTCGGGCCACGTCGTCGTGCGCGGCAACCTCATCGAGGCCGTCGGACCGGGCCGCGCGCCCGCCGGGCTCACCGGCGTCGTGCGCCGCGTCGACGGCACCGGCCACCTCGTCACCCCGGGCCTCGTCAACACCCACCATCACTTCTACCAGTGGCTCACCCGGGGCCTCGCCCAGAACTCGAACCTCTTCGACTGGCTCGTCGCCCTCTATCCCGTCTGGGCGCGCATCGACGAGGAGATGGTCCACGCCGCCGCGCGCGCCTCCCTCGCCATGATGGTCCGCGGGGGCGTCACCACCGCCATGGACCACCACTACGTCTTCCCCCGGGGCGCGGGCGACCTCCTCGGCGCGGAGATCCGCGCCGCCCGCGAGCTGGGCGTCCGCTTCAGCCCCACCCGGGGTTCCATGGACCGCGGGGAGTCGGCGGGCGGGCTGCCGCCCGACTTCGCCGTCGAGACCACCGAGGCCGCGCTCCTCGCCACCGAGGAGGCGATCGACACCCACCACGACCCGTCCTTCGGTTCGATGCTGCGCGTCGGCGTCGCCCCCTGCTCCCCGTTCTCCGTCTCGACCGAACTCCTCCGCGAGGCCGCCGTGCTCGCTCGCCGCAAGGGCGTCCGGCTGCACACCCACGGCTCGGAGACGGTGGAGGAGGAGCGGTTCTGCCGGGAGACCCACGGCATGGGCCCCACGGACTACTTCGAGTCCACCGGCTGGCTCGGCGACGACGTGTGGATGGCCCACTGCATCCATATGAGCGACGCGGACATCGAGGCCTTCGCACGCACCGGCACCGGCGTCGCCCACTGCCCCTCCTCCAACGCCCGCATCGCCGCCGGCACCGCCCGCGTCCCCGACCTGCTGGGGGCCGGTGTCCCGGTCGGCCTCGGCGTCGACGGCACCGCCTCCAACGAGGCCGGCGAGCTCCACACCGAGCTGCGCAACGCCCTGCTCGTCCACCGCCTCGCGGGCGGCGAGGGCGCCCTGACCGTCCGGCAGGCCCTGCGGCTGGGCACCCACGGCGGCGCGGTCATCCTCGGGCGGGGTACGGAGACCGGCTCGCTGGAGGCCGGCAAGCTCGCCGACCTGGTGCTGTGGAAGCTCGACGGACTCGGCCACTCCACCATCGCCGACCCCGTCGCCGCCCTGGTCCTGGGCGCGCCCGCGCCCGTCACCCTGTCGCTGATCGACGGGCGGCCGGTGGTCGAGGACGGCCGCCTCCGTACCGCCGACGAGGACGACATCGCCCGCCGGGCGCGCCACGAGGCCCACCGCCTGGCCCGGATCGCCGCCGGCTGACAGGCCGGCCGAGGGCCGTCCCCCTCGGCCGGGCCGGTGCCGACCCCACCGATCAGGAGGAACCGCACGTGGCAGTCCACCCCGTGGACCGGCGGCCCGGGACCGCCACCCTGCTCGCCGGCGGCCTGCAGCACGTCGCCGCCAGTTACGCCGGTGTCGTCGCGCCACCCCTCGTCGTCGGGGCGTACGTCGGCCTCTCCCCGGCGCAGATCACCTTCCTCGTGGGCGCCTGCCTGTTCACGGCGGGCATCGCCACACTGCTCCAGACCATCGGCTTCCACGGGGTCGGGGCCAGGCTGCCGTTCGTCAACGGCGTCTCCTTCGCGGGCGTCGCGCCCATGCTGGCCGTCGCGGACGCGGCGCCGGACCGGCGGGACGCGCTGCCCGCCGTGTACGGGGGCGTCATGGTGGCCGGGGCGCTGGGGTTCCTCCTCGCCCCGTACTTCTGCCGCCTGGTGCGTTTCTTCCCGCCCGTGGTGACCGGCACCGTCATCACCCTCGTCGGGCTGAGCCTGCTGCCCGTCGCCTACGGCTGGATCCGGGGCGACGATCCCGGGCGGCCCGCCTCCGCGCGGAACCTGGGCCTGGCCGCCGCGACCCTGGTGATCGTGCTGCTCCTGCGCCGCCTGCTCACCGGTTTCGCCCGGCAGATCGCGATCCTGCTCGGCCTGGTCGCCGGCACGCTGCTGGCCGTCCCGCTGGGTGCGGTCGACACGTCCGTCACCCGCCACGCGGCCCTCGCCGGCTTCCCCGTGCCGTTCCACTTCGGCGCTCCCGTCGTCACGCTCCCGGCGGTGACCGCCATGTGCGTGCTCATGCTGGTGTGCATGACCGAGAGCACCGCCGACATGCTCGCGCTCGGCGAGATCGTCGGGCGCGAGGCCGACGAGAAGGTCATCGCGGCGGGGCTGCGCGCCGACACCCTCGGCACCGCCGTCAGCCCGCTCTTCAACGGCTTCGCCAACAGCGCCTTCGCCCAGAACATCGGCCTGGTCGCGCTCACCGGGGTGCGCAGCCGCTTCACCGTCGCCGCCTGCGGGGTGATGTTCGTCCTGCTCGGCCTGAGCCCGGCCTTCGCCTCGCTGATCGCCCTGGTGCCGCGGCCCGTCCTGGGCGGCGCGGGCATCGTCCTGTTCGGCACGGTCGCGGCCAGTGGCATCGGTGTCCTCCGCCGGGCGGGGCTCGACCGTGACGACAATGTGCTGATCGCCGCGACCGCGCTGGGCGTGGGCATGATCCCGGTGGTCTCCCGCACCTTCTACGACGGCGCGGGCATCCCCGCTACCCTGCGGATCGTCCTGGACTCGGGCGTCAGCGCCGGCTGTCTGACGGCGGTCGTGCTCAACCTCGTCTTCCACCACCTGGGCGGTGGGCGGCGGTCCGTGCGTGGCGACTAGGGGCGAGCATGCCATTACGCCACAATCTGCACAAATGACTGAGCAACAGGAACAGCGACAGCGACAGAAGAAGCACCGCTTCGTCTTCCCCAGCGCGCTGACGGTCCTCGCGATCGTGACGGTGGTCGTCTGGGCCCTGGCCTTCGTCATCCCCTCCGGCTCCTACGACCGCGACGCCGACGGCGACCCCGTCCAGGGCACGTATCACCGCGAACCGGCGCCCGGCGGCTTCGCGTACCGGCTCGGCCAGCTCTTCCTCGCGCCCGTCAACGGTCTCTACGGTGTGCGCGACATCAAGACCGGCCAGGTCGCCCCGGACGCCGTCGGGGTGCTCTACGGCAGCGCCGGGGTGTTCCTCTTCGTGCTCGCCATCGGGGCGTTCATCACCGTCGTCTTCGCCACCGGAGCCCTGGACCGGGGCATCGAGCGGCTCGCCCACCGGCTGCGCGAACGCGGGACGCTGCTCATCGCCGGGATCATGACGGTCTTCTCGCTGCTGGGCACCGTCGAGGGGTTCGCGGAGGAGACCCTGGGCTTCTACGGGCTGCTGGTGCCGCTGATGCTGGCCCTCGGCTACGACCGCATGGTGGCCACGGGCACGATCATCCTCGGCGCGGGCATCGGGGTCCTCGCCTCCACCGTCAACCCCTTCGCCACCGGCGTCGCCTCCTCGGCCGCCGGGATCTCGCTGGGCGACGGCATCGCGCTGCGCTTCGTGATGTGGGTGGTGCTGACCGCCGTGACCATCGCCTACGTCGTCCGCTACGCGCACCGGGTGCGCGCCGAACCGGCCCGGTCGCTGGTCGGCTTCCAGGAGGGCGACCGCGAATTCGCCGAGCAGGCGGTCCACCCGCCGGAGCTGACGGGGCTGCACAAGGGCGTCCTGGTGCTCGTCGTCGTGGTCTTCGCCTTCATGATCTTCTCGGTGATCCCCTGGGCGGGCGCGATCAGCGGCAGGGCCGACGCGCTCCCCTACGGCTGGGAACTGGACTGGTCCTTCGCCCAGTTGGCGGCGCTGTTCATCGTCGCGGCCGTCCTGGTCGGGGTGGTCGCGCGGCTGGGCGAGCGGAAGCTGAGCGCCACGCTCGTCCAGGGCGCCGGCGACTTCATGGCCCCCGCGCTGGTGATCGTGCTCGCGCGTGGCGTGACCGTCATCATGACGAACGCGAAGGTGCTCGACACCGTGCTCCACGCCGTCGAGGGCGTGGTCTCCGGCACCCCGCCGGTCCTCTTCGCGATCCTCGTCTACATCGTCAATCTGCCGCTGGCGTTCCTGATCCCCTCCACCTCGGGCCACGCCACGCTGGCCATGCCCATCCTGGCGCCGCTGGCCGAGTTCGCGGGCGTGGCCCGGTCGGTGGTGGTCACGGCGTGGCAGGCGGCGAGCGGCTGGATGAACCTGTGGGTGCCCACCACCGCCGTGGTGGTGGGCGGGGTGTCGCTGGCGAACGTGGGCTACGACCGCTATCTGCGGTTCGTCTGGCCGCTGCTGGCCATCCTGGCCGTGCTGATCTGCGGCTTCGTGGCGCTGGGCGCGGCGCTGGCGTAGGCCTGGCCCAGCAGCCGTAGGCCCTAGTCCAGCAGCTCGTACGCCGGGAGCGTCAGGAATTCCGCGTAGTCCTCGTCGAGCGCCACCTTCAGCAGGAGGTCGTGGGCCTGCCGCCAGGCGCCGTCCGGTGTGCGCGCCGCGGCCAGCTCCTCGGCGGCGATCCCGCGCACCAGCGCCGCGGTGACCCGCTCGCCGGTGTCGAGGACGACGCCCGCGTCGGTCCACTGCCAGATCTGCGACCGGGAGATCTCCGCCGTCGCCGCGTCCTCCATCAGCCCGAGGATGGCGACCGCGCCCACGCCTCGCAGCCACGACTCGATGTAGCGCAGCGCGACCCGTACGGCGGAGCGCAGCCCCTCGGCCGTCGGCCGTTCCAGGAGCGTGTCCACGGCGACGAGCTGGTCCGCGGTCACCCGGACGTCCTCGCGGAGCCGGTCCTTCTGGTGCGGGCGGTCGCCGAGGACGGCGTCGAAGGAGGCGCGGGCGACGGGCACCAGGTCGGGGTGGGCGACCCAGGAGCCGTCGAAGCCGTCGGCCGCCTCGCGGTCCTTGTCGGCCCGGACCTTCGCCAGCGCGACCTCGTTGGCCCGCGGGTCCCGGCGCGACGGGATGAACGCGGCCATGCCGCCGATGGCGTGCGCCCCCCGCTTGTGGCAGGTGCGCACGAGCAGTTCGGTGTACGCGCGCATGAACGGCGCGGTCATGGTCACCGCGTCGCGGTCGGGCAGGACGAACTTCTCCCCGCCGTCACGGAAGTTCTTGACGATGGAGAAGAGGTAGTCCCAGCGGCCCGCGTTGAGCCCCGAGGCGTGCTCGCGCAGCTCGTGGAGGATCTCCTCCATCTCGTACGCGGCGGTGATCGTCTCGATGAGGACGGTGGCGCGGACGGTGCCCCGGGGAATGCCGAGGTGCTCCTGGGCGAAGAGGAAGACGTCGTTCCAGAGCCGGGCCTCCAGGTGGGACTCGGTCTTCGGCAGGTAGAAGTACGGGCCCTTGCCGAGGTCCAGCAGCCGCCGGGCGTTGTGGAAGAAGTAGAGGCCGAAGTCGGCCAGCGCGCCCGGGACCGGCCGGCCGTCGACCGTGAGGTGCCGCTCGTCGAGGTGCCAGCCGCGCGGGCGCATCACGACCGTGGCGAGCTCCTCGGCGGGCCGCAGGGCGTACGCGCGCCCCTCGGGGGTGGTGAAGTCGATGCGGCGCTCGAAGGCGTCGATCAGGTTCAGCTGGCCGTGGACGACGTTCCGCCAGGTGGGTGCGGAGGCGTCCTCGAAGTCGGCGAGCCAGACGCGGGCGCCGGAGTTGAGGGCGTTCACGGTCATCTTGCGGTCGTCGGCGGGGCCGGTGATCTCCACGCGCCGGTCCCGGAGCGCGGGTGGCGCGGGGGCCACCCGCCACGCGGGGTCCGCGCGGACGGCCGCGGTCCGCTCGGAGAAGTCCAGCCGGCCGGTGCGGGCGATCTCCGCGCGCCGCACGGCGCGGAGGGCGAGCAGCTCGTCGCGGCGCGGCGTGAACCGGTGGTGCAGCGCCGCGAGGAAGGCGAGCGCCTCCTCGGTCAGCACCTCCTCCTGCCGGGGCACGGGCCGGGCGTCGACGACGACCGGTGAGGACGGCGCTGGTGCGGCCATGGACGGTCACTCCTCTGCGACGGGCGGGCCCGGGCGGCGCGCGCCGGAACCGGCGTGAACTGATGCGGTGGACTATGCCGTGGAGAATAGTTTTCTCATCGTGGAAGTTCAATGGCGCCCCGTGTCACTCCAGCAGCGCGAGGTCATCCGGGGTGTCCACGTCGTCGGGCGCCGCCACGTCGGAGCACTCCACGAGCCGTACGGCGGCGGCGTGCCGGCGCAGATAGGCCCGCGCGCCCCGGTCGCCCTCCGCCGCCGCGGCCGCGCCCGCCCAGTGCTCCCGGCCCAGCAGCACCGGGTGCCCCCGCTCGCCGCCGTAGGCCGCCGCCGCCAGCCCCGCGCCGGCCCGGTGCGCGGCCAGCAGCCGGGCCACGGCCGCCGCGCCCACCCGCGGCTGGTCGACGAGCGTGACCACCGCCGCCGAGATCTCCCGGGCCCCGGCCAGCGAGGCGAGCCCGGCCCGCAGCGACGACCCCATGCCGTCCGCCCAGCCGGGATGGTCCACGAGCACCAGCCCGTCCTCGTCGTCGCCGCCGTCGCCGGGCGGTCCCAGCAGGGCCCGTGCCCGCGCCGCGCCCGCGCCCAGCACCACGTGCACCGGCCCGCAGCCGCCCGCGCGCAGCAGCCCCACCGCGTGCTCCACGAGCGAGCCCCCGCGGTACGGCAGGAGCGCCTTGGGGTGCCCGCCGAGCCGCCGGCCGCCGCCGGCCGCCAGCAACAGCCCCGCCACGCACATCTGTTCCGTACCCCTGTCCGCCGTTCGCGTCATAGCCCCTGCATAGCGCATGGCTGAGCGAATGTGCGTCGGACGTCAGTTCGTCACTCGTACGTGAACACTCGGCCTGGATTTCGCTGTGCGTGTGGCGCGGCGCACGGAAAGTGGCGTTAACTGATCCGCGCGAGCGAGCACGCGGGAGGGGGACAGGTCGTGGCGGAAGGCGCCGTAGTGGTGGAAGAGGAGCGGACGGGACGTTCCGGCGAAGGGCCGGACCCGAGAGCGGGCGAGCTGGGCACGGCGGTGGCCCGGCTCCGGCGCGAGCTGGCCGGACACCCCGCCCCCTTACCCGACCGGGACGCGGCCGAGGACGAGCTGGCCGCCCTGGACGCCATGGCCCGTGCCGGCGCTCCCGACGTCTCCCGGCTGCGCCGCTCCCTGCTGCTGGTGGCGGGCGCCGTGGGCTCCGTCAGCGCCCTGGCCCCCGCCCTCGGAGCCGTCCGCGAGGCCGTCGACCGCTTCGCCGGGCCGCTGCCCGTCGAACCGGCGGACCCGGACGCGGCGGAGGTGCCACGCCCCCGCGAGGGTGCCTGAGCGGCCCGCCGCCCGAGCGGGAAGCCGTCACGCGGGGCCGCTCGGGCGGGACTGTAGGAAAGGTCGCTCAGGCGCTGACGACGGTGGCGGCGATCGCCCGCGACAGCTCCGCCGCCACGCTCTGCAGCACCGGCACGATGCGCTCCGTGGCGGCCTCGGTCACCCGGCCCGCCGGGCCCGAGATCGAGATCGCGGCCGAGGTCGGGGAGTCGGGCACCGGGACGGCGAGGCAGCGGACGCCGATCTCCTGCTCGTTGTCGTCCATCGCGAAGCCGGACTCGCGCACCCGGGCCAGCTCCGCCAGGAAGCCGTCGGGCGTGGTGATCGTCTTCTCGGTGGCGGCCGGCATGCCCGTCCGGGCCAGCAGGGCGCGCACCTCGTCGTCGGCGGACTGGGCGAGCAGCGCCTTGCCGACGCCGGTGGTGTGCGGCAGCACCCGCCGGCCGACCTCGGTGAACATCCGCACGGAGTGCCGCGAGGGCACCTGCGCCACGTAGACGACCTCGTCGCCGTCGAGCAGGGCCATGTTCGCGGTCTCGCCGGTCTCCTCGACCAGGCGGGCGAGGTGGGGGCGGGCCCAGGTGCCCAGCAGCCGTGCCGAGCTCTCGCCGAGGCGGATCAGCCGGGGGCCGAGGGCGTACCGGCGGTTGGGCTGCTGCCGGACGTATCCGCAGGCCACCAGCGTGCGCATCAGGCGATGGATGGTGGGCAGCGGCAGGCCGCTGCTCGCTGACAGCTCGCTGAGTCCGACCTCGCCGCCGGCGTCGGCCATCCGCTCGAGCAGGTCGAAGGCACGCTCGAGGGACTGGACGCCGCCACTGCTAGAGGCGGTTCGGGGCTCGGCGGACGAGGGCACGGCGCTCCTTCCGGGGGATGGGGGTCGGCAGCAGCCTACCGGCCGCCGTCGATGCCCCATGCGTGCTTCTGTTGAGTGGAACCCATATTCCGTTGTGCGGGAAGTCTTGACCGGGATCGGTCCTCGCTGAAGAATGCGGGCGCTGCGCTTCAACAAAACGTTGAAGGGGGTCGAGGAGTGGACCTGATCCTGCGCTCGACGCGGGTCGTCACACCGGAGGGCGTCCGCGCCGCCTCCGTCGCCGTCACCGGCGGCCGGATCGCGGCGGTCCTGCCCCACACGGCCGGGGACGCGCCGCCCTGCCCCGTCGAGGAGCTCGGCGACGACGTCCTGCTGCCGGGCCTCGTCGACACCCATGTGCATGTGAACGATCCCGGCCGCGCCGCCTGGGAGGGGTTCGCGACCGCCACCCTGGCCGCGGCCGCCGGCGGCGTCACCACCCTCGTCGACATGCCCCTCAACAGCCTCCCGCCCACCACCACCGTGGCGAACCTGCTGATCAAGCGCGCCGCGGCTCGCGGCCGGGTCCATGTGGACACCGGCTTCTGGGGCGGGGCACTGCCCGGCAACACCGCCGACCTCCGGCCGCTCCACGAGGCCGGGGTGTTCGGCTTCAAGGCCTTCCTCTCCCCGTCCGGCGTCGAGGAGTTCCCGCACCTCGGCCACGCCGAACTGGAGAGCGCGGCGGCGGAGATCGCCGGCCTGGGCGGGCTGCTGATCGTGCACGCCGAGGACCCGGGCGAACTGGCCGCCGCGCCGCCGCCCGGCGGCGCCCGCTACGCCGGCTTCCTCGCCTCCCGGCCGCGGGCCGCCGAGGACACGGCCGTCGCCACGCTCGTGGAGGTCGCCCGGCGCACCGGCGCGCGCGTCCACGTCCTCCACCTGTCCTCCTCCGGAGCGCTGCCGGTGATCGCCGCCGCCCGGGCCGCGGGCGTGCCCGTCACAGGGGAAACCTGCCCGCATTTCCTCGCCCTCACCGCGGAGGAAGTGCCCGACGGCGCCACGGAGTTCAAATGCTGCCCGCCCATCAGGGAGGCGGCCAACCGGGACGCCCTGTGGGCGGCGCTGGCCGACGGGACCCTCGGCTGCGTCGTCTCCGACCACTCGCCGTGCACCGCCGACCTCAAGTCCCCCGACTTCGGCACCGCCTGGGGCGGCGTCTCCTCCCTCCAGCTCGGCCTGCCCGCCGTCTGGACCGAGGCCCGGCGGCGCGGGCACACCCTCCACGACGTCGCCCGCTGGATGTCCACGGGCCCCGCCGCGCTCGCCGGCCTGACCCGCAAGGGGGCCGTCGCGCCCGGCCGGGACGCCGACTTCGCCGTCCTCGCCCCCGATGAGACCTTCACCGTCGACCCGGCCGCCCTCCACCACCGCAACCCGGTCACCGCCTACGCCGGCCGCACCCTCCACGGCGTCGTCCGGTCCACCTGGCTGCGCGGCCGCAGGATCACCGACCACGGCACCCCCCTGACCGAGCCCACCGGCCGACTCCTGGAGCGCCCATGAGCACCAGCGCCCGCGCCACGCCCAGCGCCACGACCCCGTCCCGCGCCGCCGAGCCCCGCGCCGCCGAGTCCGTCACCGCGACGTCCTTCACCGCCACGTCCTTCACCGGCGCCGCCGCCCCGTACGCGGGCGGCGACCCGTACGCCGACTACCGTGCCGCGCCCCTGCCGTTCACCGGCCTCCCCGACCTCGCGGACCGCCGCCTGGGCGGCGCCGTCGTCGCCGCCAACGACGAGTTCTTCGCCGAGCGCGAGAACCTGCTCCGGCCCGGCCCCGCCGTCTTCGACCCGGACCTCTTCGGCCCCAAGGGCAAGGTCATGGACGGCTGGGAGACCCGCCGCCGGCGCGGCGCCTCGGCCGGCGCGCCGCACCCCGCGCCCGGCGACCACGACTGGGCGCTGATACGGCTGGGCATACCCGGCGTCGTCCGGGGCGTCGTCGTCGACACCGCCCACTTCCGCGGCAACCACCCCCGGGCCGCGGGCGTCGAGGCCACCGCGCTGCCCGGCACCCCGTCCCCCGAGGAGCTGCTGGCCGGCGACGTGGAGTGGACCGTCCTGGTGCCGCCCACCCCCGTCGGCGGGCACGCCGCCAACGCCTTCCGCGTCGACGACGGGCGGCGCTTCACCCACCTGCGCCTCACCCAGCACCCCGACGGCGGCATCGCCCGCCTCCGGGTCCACGGCGAGGCCGTCCCGGACCCCGCCTGGCTCGCGGCGCTGGGCACCTTCGACCTCGCCGCACTGGAGAACGGCGGCCATGTCGAGGACGCCTCCGACCGCTTCTACTCCTCGCCGTTCCACAGCATCCACCCCGGCCGGTCCCGGGTGATGGGCGACGGCTGGGAGACCCGCCGCCGCCGCGACAGCGGGCACGACTGGGTGCGCTACCGCCTCACGGGGCAGGCGGCCCTGCGCGCCGTCGAGATCGACACCGGCTGCTACAAGGGCAACGCGCCCGGCTGGGCCGCCCTCTCCGTCCTCGACGCCACGAGCGGCGCCGACCCCGGCGACCCCGCCGCCGACTGGCGCCGGCTCCTGACCCCCGTCCCGCTGCAACCCGACACCGTGCACCGGATCCCGCTCCCCGGCACCCCCGTCGCCACGCATGTGCGCCTCGACATCCACCCCGACGGCGGCGTCGCCCGGCTGCGCGTCCACGGCGAGCTCACCGAACGCGGTGCGCGCGAGCTGGAGTTCAGGGCCGGGCTGCCGCCGCGAGGTCGAGGGAACGGCTCATGAACAGGGCGGTCTCGCCCTCGGAGGACGTACCGGTGTAGAGCGAGGTGTCCAGCCCGCACAGCGCGAACCCCATGCGCCGGTAGGCCCGTACGGCCGGGGCGTTGACGTTGCTGACCTCCAGCCAGGCGGTCCGCGCGCCCAGCGCCCGGCCGCGTTCGAGGGCGCGTTCCATCAGGCCCGCGCCGATGCCCCGGCCGCGGTGGCCGGGGGAGACCCGTATGTCGGCGACGACCAGCCGGCGGTTCCACTCCTCGTAGGCGAGGACGACGGCACCGCACAGCTCACCGCCCTCGTCGGCCACGACGACCTGGCGCTGACCGTCGGCACCGTCCTCGTCGTCCTCGCCGTCCTCGCCGTCCGGGAACACCTTGCGCAGGGCCGGCTCGACGGGGACGAAGCGCAGGGCGAAACCGTCGTCCGAGGCGGTCACCTCGACGACGGTCGTGGTCGTGAAGGAGTTGTCCAGCGCGAGGGCGGCCTGCTCCTCGCCGGGTCGTGCGGTCCGGAAGATCACCATGCCGTCAGCCTACGGCGCGGCCGTCCCCGCCAGGGTGTCCCAGAACATCGCCTCGTATTCCCGCAGCAGCCGGCCGTGACGGTGCGCCAGCGGCTCGGAGAGCCGGTCGCCCGCCAGGCCCTCGCCCACGGCCGCCAGCGCCCGCTGCGCGCCCTCGGGGTCGGGCGCGGCGAAGAGGTCGAAGAAGCCGCACGCGGCGTCGTCGAGGCCATAGTGCTCGCGCAGCGCCAGGGCGACGGTGGCGCAGTAGCCGCCCCAGGCGGTGAAGTTGGCGCCGAGCGCGACGACGGCGTCCACCGGCTCGGCGCCCAGCGCCAGCCAGGCCACGTACGCCGGGTAGGCCTGGCAGCCGGCGCGCGGCTCGTACGCCCGCACCGCCGCCTCGTCGAGGCCGCAGGCGGCGGCGAGCGGGCCGAGCCGCTCCAGGGCGGTGTCCTCGCCCCGCGCGAGGTGGTCGAAGAAGTCGGCGACGGCCGGCTGCCGGTGGGGGTCGGCCCGCTCGGCGAGGTGCCGGAAGGACCGCCGGTCGGCGGCGATGACGTGGTGCTGCTCCAGCGCCAGCGCGCCGACGACCGCGAGCGGGGCGCGGCCGTCGGCGATCAGGGCGACGAGGTGGTTGCCGGTGCTGTCCGGCGCGAGGACGCGGACCGCGTCGTCGAGCACGTCCCGGGCTGTACGGGCCATGGCACCAGCGTATCGGCGGGGTGCCGGCCGCGCGGCGCTATCCGCGCGCCCCGCCCAGATAGAAGAGGAGGAAGAAGAAGGCGACGATGAAGTGGACGGCGACGAGGTAGATGAAGACGCGGACCGTCATGGCCATCGGGGCCCGGTCCTCCTCGTCGAAGTCGGACTTGCCGCCGATCGCTTTGTCGCTCATGGCATTGCCCTCCTTGTCGGTGCGTCGCCGAGGCACAGCTCGGAGGCGCCGCTCTGCAACAGCGTGTGCGTGAACAGCAGGTCCACCCCGCCGGCCGAGGCCGCGGCGATGCGGTGCGGGGTGAGCGAGTCGAAGTGGGCGGCGTCCCCGGGGTCGAGCAGATGGACCGTCTCGCCCAGCGTCAGCCGCAGCCGTCCGCCGGTGACGTAGAGCCACTCCTCGCCCGGGTGCACCCGCACCAGCTCCTCCTGGCTGCCCCGGCCGTGCGGCACGTGCAGCCGCAGGGCCTGCATGGCCCGCCCGGAGCCGCCCGCCCGCCAGTACGTCCAGCCGCCGGCCTCCTGGGCCTCCATGCGGTCCGCCCGTACGATGGGATCGCGGCCCTCGGGTATCTCACCCAGGAGGTCGGACACGGTCGTTCCGTAGGTGCGCGCCAGCGCGAGCAGCATCGGCAGCGACGGGGTCCGGCGTCCGGTCTCCAGCCGGGACAGATGGGCCGGGGACAGCCCGGCCAGGGCGGCGGCGGCCTCCAGCGTCAGCCCGCTGCGCCGGCGCAGGGCGCGCAGCTGCGGGGCCACGAGGGGCATCTCCTCCGCGGCGGCCGCGACGGGCGCGGACCGCGGGTCGGGCGGTGGGTTCATGTCTCCGGTATAGGCCCCGGCGTGCCTGTCAGGCAAAACTTTTGCCCCAGGGGCAAAATCGCGGATGTGATGAACGTCAGGGAAACATCAACTGTTTGGCATTGACATGACATACCGCCCCCGCGTCATGCTTGTGTCCATGACAACCCCCCATCGTGCCGCGCGCTTCGCCGCGCTCGTCGCCGTCGCCTCGACGCTCCTCCTCGGTGGCCCGGCCGTCGCCGCCACGCCCGCCGCGCCCGCCTCGGTATCGGCCCCGGTCGTGAAGGTCACCGGCGACATCTGCTACTCGGACCTGCCCTCCCAGGCCCACGACACCATCCGCAAGATCGACGCCGGCGGCCCCTTCCCGTACCCCAAGGACGGGACCGTCTTCTCCAACCGCGAGAACGTGCTGCCGCGTCAGTCCGCCGGCTACTACCACGAGTACACCGTGATCACCCCGGGCTCCCCGGACCGCGGCGCCCGTCGTATCGTCACGGGCCGCAACGCGCACGAGGACTACTACACCGGCGACCACTACCGCACCTTCGACCTGGTCGACTTCGGCTGCTGACGGACACGTCCGGCCGACGGCCCCGCCGCGCCCGCGGCGGGGCCGGTCTCGTCCGGCGGACCGATGCGGCGGGCCGCCCCCGCCCGTAGGCTGATGGACTGTCAGCACATCGTGGTACGTCCCGCGGTACGTCTCGCGGTACGTCCCGCGGCACTTCCCGGCGACAGGGGGCACGCATGGCGGTGGTCAGCGATCTGGCGGCGATGGGCGCGGAGTTCGCCCGCGATCCCTACGCGGTGTACGCCGCGTTACGGGAGCGGGGCCCGGTGCACCGGGTGCGGATGCCGGAGGGCGACGAGTGCTGGCTCGTCGTCGGCCACGACGAGGTCCGGGCCGCCCTCAACGACCCCCGGCTCTCCAAGAACTGGGACAACGCCTCGGACGCCCTGAACGTGGTCGCGGTCGCCGCCGGACCGCACATGCTGGTCGCCGACGAACCCCAGCACACCCGGCTGCGGCGACTGGTGACCAAGGAGTTCACCGCGCGGCGCGTGGAGGCGCTCGCGCCCCGCGTCCAGGAGATCACCGACGAGCTGCTCGACCGGATGCTGCGCTCCCCGGACCGGCGCGCCGACCTCGTCGAGGCCCTCGCCTTCCCGTTGCCCATGAACGTCATCTGCGAGCTGCTGGGCGTGCCCGACCTCGACCGCGACGCGTTCCGCCACTGGTCGGCCACCGCCATCGGCACCGCCCCGCCGGCGGAGAAGGCCAAGGCCGTCCAGGAGGTCGCCGGCTACCTCGCCGAGCTCGTCGTCGCCAAGCGCCGGCACCCCGGCGAGGACCTGCTCAGCGGTCTCATACGCACCACGGACGAGGACGGCGACCGGCTCTCGTCCGACGAGCTCATCGGCATGGCCTGGCTGCTGCTGGTGGCCGGCCACGAGACCACGGTCAACCTGGTGAGCAACGGCGTGCTCGCCCTCCTGCGCCACCCGGACCAGCTCGCGGCCCTGCGCGCCGACTTCGGGCTGCTCGACAACGCCGTCGAGGAGATGCTGCGCTACGACGGCCCGGTGGAGACCTCCACCTACCGCTTCACCACCGAGCCCGTGGACATCGGCGGCACGGTCGTACCCGGCGGCGGCGAGCTCGTGCTCGTGGCCCTGGCCGACGCCGACCGCGACCCGGCCCGCTTCCCCGACCCGCACCGCTTCGACATCCGCCGGGACGCCCGCGGCCACGTCGCCTTCGGGCACGGCATCCACTACTGCCTGGGCGCGCCACTGGCCCGCCTCGAAGGCGCGATCGCCGTCCGCACGCTCCTGGAACGCTGCCCGGACCTGACCCTGGACTGCCACCCGGACGCCTTGGCCTGGAGAGAGGGCCTGCTGATGAGGGGGCCGTGGAGGCTGCCGGTGCGCTTCTGACGGCGCCCCGTAAGGCCGCGCCCGAAGGGGCGCGGGGAACTGCGCAATCAGCCCCCACCGGGGCGCGCGTGGCGACCGCCCGGAAGTCCAGGAGTCCGGAGGTCCGGATGTCCGGACATCAGGACCTCCGGACTTCCCGTCATGAGATCCCGCGGCTACGCTCCCTTCGTGGCGAAGCAGCGACCCCTCCAGTTCACCCTCGACCGCGGCAGCCCCGTCCCGCTCTACTTCCAGCTGTCCCAGCAGCTCGAAGGGGCCATCGAGCGGGGTGAGCTCGCCCCCGGCAGCCTCCTCGGCAACGAGATCGAGCTGGCCGGGCGGCTGGGGCTGTCCCGTCCCACGGTCCGCCAGGCGATCCAGTCCCTGGTCGACAAGGGCCTGCTGGTGCGCCGCCGAGGCGTGGGCACCCAGGTCGTGCACAGCCAGGTCAAGCGCCCGCTGGAGCTCAGCAGCCTCTACGACGACCTGGAGGAGGCCGGCCAGCAGCCCGCCACCCGGGTGCTGCGGCACGCCGTCGAGCCGGCGCCCGCGCCCGTCGCCGCGGCCCTGGGCGTCGCCGAGGGCACGGACGTCGTGGTCCTGGAGCGGCTGCGGCTGGCCCACGGCGAGCCGGTCGCCCGGCTGCGCAACCACCTGCCCGCCGGTCTGCTCGACCTCGACGTCGAGACGCTCACCGGGACGGGCCTCTACCGCCTCATGCGTCTGGCCGGCATCACCCTGCACAGTGCCCGCCAGACGATCGGCGCCCGGGCCGCCACGGCCGAGGAGGGCGAGCTGCTCGGCGAGCCGGCGGGCGCCCCTCTGCTGACCATGGAACGGACGACGTTCGACGACACCGGGCGGCCGGTGGAGTTCGGCTCGCACCTCTACCGGGCCTCGCGCTACGCCTTCGACTTCCAGCTCCTGGCCCGGTCCTGAGCCTCCGGCCGACCTGTCATGGCGTAAGAATGTTCTGACAAAGTCTTGACGGGGTGAGACGCCCGCCACTACAACTCCACAGCACAGGGGAGCGGCCCCGCCCGGCACCGCCGGGCGCACCCGGCCGACAGCGGTGACGGATGGTGACGGATACTTGGGCGGTTGGGTCCGTGGGAAAGTGGCAAAAAGGGCCCGGCCGCACCGTGACAGACAGTGAGAAGGGCAAGTCCTCGTGGCAAGGGTTCGGACAGGCGTACGCGCGGTGAGCGCGGTGCTGGCAGCGGTACTCGGCGCCACACTGGCCGGGTGCAGCAGTACGGGCGGCAAGCGGGCCGAGGAGCGGGCCGCCAAGGCCGCCCAGGGACGCTCGGCGGTCGACACCCCCCGGTGGACCTTCGCGATGGTCACCCACTCGGGCGATGGCGACACCTTCTGGGACATCGTCCAGAGCGGTGCGAAGCAGGCGGCGGTCAAGGACAACATCAAGTTCCTCTACGCCCATGACGTCGAGGGCAACAAGCAGGCCCAGAGCGTCCAGGCCATGATCGACCAGAAGGTCGACGGCCTGATCGTCACCCTCGCCAAGCCCGACGCCATGAAGGACGTCGTGGCCAAGGCGGTCAAGGCCGGCATCCCGGTGGTCACCGTGAACTCGGGCTCCGACAAGTCCAAGGACTTCGGCGCGCTCACCCACATCGGCCAGGACGAGGTCGTCGCCGGCGAGGCCGTCGGCGAGCAGCTCAACCAGCGCGGGAAGAAGAAGGTCGTCTGCGTCCTGCACGAGCAGGGCAACGTCGGCCACGAGCAGCGCTGCGACGGCGTGAAGAAGAGCTTCAAGGGCGACGTGGAGAACCTCTACGTCGAGGGCACCAACATGCCCGGCGTCCAGTCCTCCCTGGAGGCGAAGCTCCAGTCCGACAAGGACATCGACGCCGTCGTCACCCTCGGCGCGCCCTTCGCCCCCACCGCCGTCAAGGCGGCCCAGCAGGCCGGCAGCAAGGCCGAGGTCGACACCTTCGACCTCAACGCCAAGGTCGCCGAGGCCCTCCAGAAGGGCTCCCTCGGCTTCGCCGTCGACCAGGACCCGTATCTCCAGGGCTACGAGGCCGTCGACCTGCTGTGGCTCTACCGGTACAACCGCGACATGCTCGGCGGCGGCCGCCCGGTCCTGACCGGCCCGCAGATCGTCACCAAGGACGACGCGAAGACCCTGGCCGAGTACACGAAGCGGGGCACCCGATGACGACCGCCGCACCGGCCGACGAACGACTGCTGGACACCAGCCGCCTGCGCCGCCTGCTGGGCCGCCCCGAGCTGGGCGCGGTCGTGGGCGCGGCCGCCGTCTTCGTCTTCTTCTCGTTCGTCGCCGACAGCTTCCTCAAGGCGTCCAGCCTGTCGACCGTCCTCTACGCGTCGTCCACGATCGGCATCATGGCCGTGCCCGTGGCGCTGCTGATGATCGGCGGCGAGTTCGACCTGTCGACGGGTGTGATGGTCACCACGTCGGCCCTGGTCTCGTCGATGTTCAGCTACCAGATGACGGCGAACGTCTGGGTGGGTGTGGGGGTCTCCCTCCTCGCCACCCTGGCGATCGGCTTCTTCAACGGCTTCATGCTGACCCGCACCAAGCTGCCGAGCTTCATCATCACGCTCGGCACGTTCCTCATGCTCACCGGCCTGAACCTGGGCTTCACCAAGCTCATCAGCGGCACGGTCTCCACCAAGACCATCGGTGACATGGAGGGCTTCGAGTCGGCCCGCACGGTCTTCGCCTCCCACCTGACGATCGGCGGCGTGGACCTCCAGGTCACCATCCTGTGGTGGCTCGGCCTGGTGGCCGTGGCCACCTGGGTCCTGCTGCGCACCCGGGTGGGCAACTGGATCTTCGCCGTCGGCGGCGGCTCGGACGCGGCCCGCGCGGTGGGCGTCCCCGTCAACCGCACCAAGATCGGCCTCTACATGGCCGTGGCCTTCTGCGCCTGGATCTCCGGCCAGCACCTGCTGATGTCGTACGACGTCGTCCAGTCGGGCGAGGGCGTGGGCAACGAGTTCCTCTACATCATCGCGGCCGTGATCGGCGGCTGCCTGATGACCGGCGGCTACGGCTCGGCCATCGGCTCCGCGGTCGGCGCGTTCATCTTCGGCATGACCAGCAAGGGCATCGTGTACGCCCAGTGGAACCCGGACTGGTTCAAGTTCTTCCTGGGCGCGATGCTGCTCCTGGCGACCCTGCTGAACGCGTGGGTCCGTAAGCGCGCGGAGGCGACCGCATGACCGCTCTCGTCAAGCTCACGGACGTGAGCAAGTACTACGGCAACATCCGGGCGCTGGAGGGCGTGTCCCTGGAGGTCCACGCGGGGGAGATCACCTGCGTGCTGGGCGACAACGGCGCCGGCAAGTCGACCCTGATCAAGATCATCGCGGGTCTCCACCAGCACGACGCGGGCACGTTCGAGATCGAGGGCGAGGAGACCCGGCTCGGCTCCCCGCGCGAGGCCCTGGACCGCGGCATCGCCACCGTCTACCAGGACCTGGCCGTCGTCCCCCTGATGCCGGTCTGGCGGAACTTCTTCCTCGGCTCCGAGCCGACCACCGGCGTGGGCCCCTTCAAGCGCCTCGACGTGCGGAAGATGCGCGAGACCACCCGCGCGGAGCTGCTCCGCATGGGCATCGACCTGCGCGACGTCGACCAGCCGATCGGGACCCTCTCCGGCGGCGAGCGCCAGTGTGTGGCGATCGCCCGCGCCGTCTACTTCGGCGCGAAGGTCCTGGTGCTGGACGAGCCGACGGCGGCGCTGGGCGTGAAGCAGTCCGGCGTGGTCCTCAAGTACGTCGCGGCCGCGCGGGACGCCGGTCTGGGCGTGGTCCTGATCACGCACAACCCGCACCACGCGTACCTGGTCGGCGACCGCTTCGTGCTGCTCAAGCGCGGCGCCATGGCGGGCAGCCACGCCAAGCGGGAGATCGCGCTGGACGAGCTGACGCGCCAGATGGCGGGCGGCTCGGAGCTGGACCAGCTCAGCCACGAACTGGAGCGGGCGCCGGGCCCCGACGTGATCGGCGGCAAGCCGGTCGACTCCGTCGAGGGCTGACCGCGGGCCGGGGCCGGGGCCCTCCGGGGCCTCCGGGACCGCCCCGGAGGCCCCCGGCCCCGGTCCGCCCCAGGACGCACCGCACCCCGCCCGTAGGGCACAATCGGCCACGTCACACATCCACGAACCACCGCAGGGGCGACAATCGCGATGAGCATGTACCGCGAGCGGGTACACCGAGGCACCGCCAAAGCCACCGTGCTCCGCACGGTCGGCACGCGCGAGCGCCGCTCGCACCTCACGGCTCCCCGCGTCCCCACCGTCGGCATCGACATCGGCGGCACCAAGGTCATGGCGGGCGTGGTCGACGCCGACGGCAACATCCTGGAGAAGCTCCGCACGGAGACCCCGGACAAGTCCAAGAGCCCCAAGGTCGTCGAGGACACCATCGTCGAGCTGGTCCTCGACCTCTCCGACCGCCACGACGTGCACGCCGTCGGCATCGGCGCCGCCGGCTGGGTCGACGCCGACCGCAACCGCGTCCTCTTCGCCCCCCACCTCTCCTGGCGGAACGAGCCGCTGCGCGACCGCCTCGCCGGCCGGCTGGCCGTCCCCGTCATGGTGGACAACGACGCCAACACCGCCGCCTGGGCCGAGTGGCGCTTCGGCGCCGGCCGGGGCGAGGACCACCTGGTCATGATCACCCTCGGTACCGGCATCGGCGGCGCGATCCTGGAGGACGGCCAGGTCAAGCGCGGCAAGTTCGGCGTGGCCGGGGAGTTCGGCCATATGCAGGTCGTGCCCGGCGGCCACCGCTGCCCCTGCGGCAACCGCGGCTGCTGGGAGCAGTACAGCTCCGGCAACGCGCTCGTCCGCGAGGCCCGTGAGCTGGCGGCGGCCGAGTCGCCGGTCGCGTACGGGATCATGGACCGGGTCGGCGGGAACGTCTCCGAGATCACCGGCCCCCTCATCACCGAGCTCGCCCGCTCGGGCGACGCCATGTGCGTGGAACTGCTCCAGGACATCGGCCAGTGGCTGGGCGTGGGCATCGCCAACCTGGCCGCCGCGCTCGACCCGTCCTGCTTCGTGATCGGCGGCGGCGTCTCGGCCGCCGACGACCTGCTGATCGGTCCAGCGCGGGACGCCTTCCGCCGCCACCTCACGGGCCGCGGCTACCGCCCCGAGGCGCGCATCGTCAAGGCGCAGCTGGGCCCGGAGGCGGGCATGGTCGGCGCCGCGGACCTGGCCCGGCTGGTGGCCCGCCGCTTCCGCCGCGCCAACCGGCGCCGCGTCGAACGCTACGAACGGTACGCGCGGGCCGGCCGCGGGTGATCACGATGGACCAGCCCGAACGCACGGCGGCGCAGGAGCCGCCCGAGGACCCCAAGGCCGCGCCCGGCGGCGGCCCCGCCCGGCGCCACCGCTGGCTGAAGCCGCTGATCGTCTTCCTCCTCGTCGCCATCCCCGCCGGCTACCTCTACATCTCCGCGATGCAGAGCCGGGGCGGCGGCGAGAGCAAGAAGGAGCAGGCGGCCGCCACGGGTCTGGAGGAGGGCTGGCCCACCCGGCTCCAGCGGCGCCTGTACGAGGTGTCGGTCCCGCCGTACGCGGAGCACGTGGCCCACTTCGAGACGAACGCGTGGAAGGCGAGCTCGCTCTACCTGCAGTTCACCACCACGCGCGAGAAGTTCGACCAGTGGCTGCGGGACTACGCCGGCTCCGACGCCGAGCTCAAGGACGGCGAGGTCACGATCGACGAGGACGAGGCCGCCGTGGTGGGCTGGTCGTTCGGCGAGGGCCACCACTGGGCGGGCACGGTCCACGAGCAGGACCGGCCGCGGCCGAACATCGAGATCACGGCGAATCTGGACAACCCGGATTTCCCGCAGGTCTACGTCGTCTCGACGACCACGCCCTGAGGCGCCCCCATCGAACGGGTGTCCGTCGCCGGCGGATAGCGTGGCGCGGTGAGCGAGAAGCAGACCCCTACTCTCCAGTACCGGACCGACGGCCCCGAGGAGGCCCCCGTCCTGGTCCTCGGTCCCGCGCTGGGCACCACCTGGCACATGTGGGACCGTCAGATCCCCGAGTTCACGCGCCATTGGCGCGTGGTGCGGTTCGACCTGCCGGGGCACGGCGGCGCCCCCGCCGAGCCGGCAACGACGGTCGGTGACCTGACCGACCGGCTCCTCGCCACCCTCGACGCGCTGGGCGTCGACCGCTTCGCGTTCGCCGGCTGCTGCGTCTCCGGCGCGGTGGGCGCCGACCTCGCCCTGCGCCACCCGGCCCGGCTCGCGTCGCTCGCCGTGGTCGGCGCGGCCGCGCGGTTCGACGGCATCGAGCGGTGGGCCGGCGGCCCGGCCGGCGTCCGCGCGAACGGCCTCGAACCGGTGGCGCGCACCGCGCCCGAGCGCTGGTTCACGCCCGCGTTCGGCGGGGCACAGCCGGCGATCGTCGACTGGGCCGTCCAGATGGTGCGCACGACGGACCTCCACTCGTACGCGGCCGCGTGCGACGCGCTGGCCGCGTTCGGGATACGCGGCGAACTGGGCCGCATCGACGTGCCCACGCTGGTCGTCGTCGGCGCGGAGGACGACCTCACCCCGCCGGCGGAGGCCCGCGTCCTGGTGGCCGGCATCCCCGACGCCCGCCTCGCCGTCGTCCCGGCGGCCCGCCACCTGGCCCCGGTCGAACAGCCGTCGGCGGTGACGGACCTGCTGGTACGGCACTTCACGACGACATGGCGGCGGCCGGTTCCGGGCGCGCCCGGAGGCGGGGGGCAGACGGTGCCGGGCGGCGACGGGCTCGCGGCCGGCGCCCGTACGGCCGCGGGCGGGACGGTCGGCGGGGGTGGCGAGCACGGGTACGCGGCTCCGTCGGCCGTGCCGGGCGACGAGCGGCCCGGATCGGGCGGTCCCGTGGCCACGGGTCAGGGCGAGGAGGAGCGCGCCGACCGGCTGCCGGCTGGTGCGACGCCGGGGGGCGCCACGGCCCGGGCGGGGTCGTCGGCGACGGCCGGGCGGGGCGAGGACGGATACCGGGGGTCCGGTGCGCCGGGCGGTGAGGGGCCGGCGTCGGGAGCCGGCGCGGCGCCGGCCGCGCAGGCCGTGCTGAGCGAGGCCGGGTACCCGGACTCCGCCGTGCCAGGCGGCGACAGGCCGTCGGGCACCGGGCACGGCGACGGCGGCTGTCCGGTCTCCGCCGCACCTGACGGCGAACGGGCCGCGCCCGGCGCCGCGCCGGCGACGGGCGAGGGCGGTCCGGCCGGCGGTCTCGCCGCAGGCGGTCCCGCGGCCGGTGACCCGCTCGCCGGGAGCACCGGTACCGCTTCCCCGGCAGAGCCGTCCGGCTTCGGGCCGGCCCGGGCGGCCGCCGTGGCCGTCGCCACCCCCGGCGCCTTCGGTCCGGCGCTGCCGCCCGCCGAGAGCCCGGCCGGGGCCGCCGCGCCCCACGTCGGCTTCGGGCCGGTGCCACCGGTCGGCGGCCCCCTGGACGGCAACCCGTACGCCGCCGCCGACGCGGCCGCGGCATCGGCCGGCGACACGGCCGCCCGGCGCCTCCGCGACGAGGTCCTCGGGACCGCCGCCCCCACCAGCGGTGACCCCGTCTTCGACGCCTTCGCGGACCGCGTCGAGTGGGGCGGGACGTGGGCCCGCCCCGGCCTGGACCGGCGCACCCGCGGCCTGGTGACCCTCACGGCGCTCGCCGTCGGCGGCCACCTCGACGAGCTCGCCGCGCACACCCGTGCGATCCTGCGGGCCGGCGTCACCCCGGAGGAGATCCGGGAGACGCTGATCCAGACCGCGCCGTACTGCGGTCTGCCCACCGCCAGGGCGGCCATGGCGGCAGCGCACCGTGTCCTGGCCGAAACCAGCAGCGGGAACGCGTAACCGCGGAGCGCCGTAGCAGGATGGCCCCATGAAGCTGATCAAGCAGAGCCATGCCTGTGTCCGCCTGGAGAAGGACGGCCGCACGCTCGTGATCGACCCGGGAGGGTTCAGCGAGACGGACGCGGCCGTCGGCGCGGACGCGGTGCTCGTCACCCACGAGCACCCCGATCATTTCGACGAGGCCCGGCTGCGGGCGGCCCTCGACGCCAACCCGGCCGCCGAGCTGTGGACGCCGCGCAGCGTCGCGGAGCAGGTCTCGGCGGCCTTCCCCGGCCGGGTGCACACGGTGGGGGAGGGCGACGCCTTCACGGCGGCCGGGTTCGACATCCAGGTGCACGGGCAGCTGCACGCCGTGATCCACCCGGACATCCCGCGGATCACGAACGTCGGCTACCTCGTGGACGGTTCCGTCTTCCACCCCGGCGACGCGCTGACGCTGCCGGGGCGGCCGGTCGACACGCTGATGGTCCCGGTCATGGCCCCGTGGAACAAGGTCTCGGAGGTCATCGACTACGTCAGGGAGGTCGCGCCGCGCCGGTCCGTCGACATCCACGACGCGCTGCTCACGGATCTGGCGCGGCCCGTCTACGACCGGATGCTGGGGCCGGCCGGGCCGGGCGTCGCGGGGGCGGACCACATCAGGCTGGCGGCGGGCGGGAGCATCGACGTCTGACGGGCGACGGCCGGGGGCTGTCAGTGGTGGCCGTTAGGCTGGCCGCATGCGCATCGCCACCTGGAACGTGAACTCGATCACCGCCCGTCTCCCGCGGGTCCTGGCCTGGCTGGAGAGCACCGGCACGGACGTGCTGTGCGTCCAGGAGACCAAGTGCGGCGCCGAGCAGTTCCCGGCCGACGAGCTGCGCGAGCTCGGGTACGAGTCGGCGGTCAACGCCGACGGCCGGTGGAACGGCGTGGCCCTGGTCTCCCGCGTCGGCCTGGAGGACGTGGTCATGGGGCTGCCGGGCGGCCCCGACTACGACGGTGGGCAGGAGCCCCGCGCGATCTCGGCGACGTGCGGGGGCGTCCGCCTCTGGTCGGTGTACGTGCCGAACGGCCGCGAGGTCGGCCACGACCACTACACGTACAAGCTGCACTGGCTGGAGGCCCTGCGCGACGCGGTCACCGCCGACGTGCCGGGGGAGCGGCCGTTCGCGGTCCTCGGCGACTTCAACATCGCCCCGACCGACGAGGACGTCTTCGACCCGGCGGTCTTCGAGGGCGCGACGCACGTCACCCCGGCCGAGCGCGCCGCCCTGGCGGCCCTGCGGGACGCGGGCCTGTCGGACGTCGTGCCGCGCCCGCTGAAGTACGACCGGCCGTACACCTACTGGGACTACCGCCAGCTGTGCTTCCCCAAGAACCGCGGCATGCGGATCGACCTGGTGTACGGCAACGCCGCGTTCGAGAAGGCCCGCAAGGACGCCTACGTGGACCGCGAGGAGCGCAAGGGCAAGGGCGCCTCGGACCACGCCCCGGTGGTCGTCGACCTGGAGCTCTGACGAGGGAAGGGGGCGGCCGCGGGCCCTGGGCCGCCCCCCCCGTCTTCTCCCGTATGCCGTCAGACCAGCTTGCGCAGGTCCACGGACTCGCTGAACGCCCGCATGCCGGCGTCGTTGGGGTGGAGGTGGTCCCCGGCGTCGAAGCGCGGCAGCATCCGCTCCGGGTGCTGGGGGTCGCGGATCGCCGCGTCGAAGTCGAACACGGCGTCGTAGATCCTGGCGGTGCGGATGTGCCGGTTGATGGCCGCGCGCTCGGCGTCGGCCGCCGGGGTGCAGTCGTAGAAGCCGCCGCACGGGGCGATCGTGGCCGCCACGACGCGCAGGCCGCGCGCGTGGGCCCGGGCGGTGATCGACCGGAGGACGGCGATGACCTCGTCCGCCTTGGTGCCGGCGCGGATGTCGTTGACGCCCTCGAAGACGATGACCGTACGGGCCGAGGTCTGCGCCAGGACGTCGCGCTCGAAGCGGTTGCCGGCGCTCACCCCGCTCTTGACGTTGCTGGTGCCCTCGCCGGGGTAGCGGTCGGTGGCCACGCGGTTGCCGGAGATGCCGTGGTTGAGGACGCCGAGCGCCGGGACGGTGTGCTGGGCGCGCAGGCGGCGGCCCAGCAGGTCGGGCCAGCGGCCGTTGGTGCCCGGGGTGGCCGCCTCGCCGTCGGTGATGGAGTCGCCGAGCGTGACGAGCGAGCCGGGCCCGCCGCTGACGTCCACGCCGGTCAGGAGCGGCCAGGCGTCGAGCTTCTCGGTGAACACGCCCGCGCCGCGGTCGCCGGTGCGGTCGCCGAGGCCGTCGGCGCTGAGGTACGAGACCTGGCTGGTGTAGCTGTGCACGGGCACGGCGCGGACGGTGCCGGGGAGGTGGATGCTGACCAGCAGGTTGGTGTCCGGCGGGACCCGGAAGCCCACGGGGTCGCTGAACTGCTGCGCGCCCGCCGGGATCTCGGTGCCGGCGCGGCCGCCGAAGGTGAGCGGCACGGGCCGGCCGGCCGCCCCGGCGTCCTTGTCCTGCAGGGCCACGCTGACGTGCCCGATGCGCACCGGCCGCGCGGCGAACGTGTTCTCCAGCCGGATCCTGGTCCCGGGGCCGCCGGCGCTGCTGTGCACGACGAGGCGCAGCGTACGGTCCGTCCACGGGCCGACGGTGGCGTACCCGGACGTGGACGCCGCCCAGCTGCCGGTCCACTCCTTGGTGGGAGCGCGCAGCGCCAGGGAGAAGACGTGGAGGCCGGTCGCCGCGCCGGAGGTGCGGGGCAGCACCACGGAGGCGATGTCCCGCCCGCGCGCGACGGGCACGGTGACGGCGTAGAGACGGGTGGTCTCGGTGCGCTGGCCGTCACGGGTGTTGCGGTGGGGCAGGGCGACGGCCTTGGTGGTGAGCGGGCCGCGCCGCCAGTCGGGCGCGTCGAGGGCGTAGGAGGTGGTGGACCCGTCGCGGTAGCGGACGGTCCCCTTCCCGCCGATCGTGCGTCCGGTGGCGCCCTTGGTGCTGCCCGCGACCAGGAACGTCAGGGCGTCGCCGCGCCCGGTCAGGCGTACGGACTGCCCGGCGGCGCGGACGTTGTCGGGCCGGCCGGGCGCGGTGCGCGGCCATACGAGCCGGGAGGCGTCGATGTCCAGCGCGCGGCCGGGCGTCCAGCCGGCGGCCGCGAGGTCCTGCGCGGAGAAGGAGCCGCCCGAGCCGTCGAAGTCGGCGGCACCCGGGCGGGCGTCGTCGCTGACCGCCCGATTGTCGAAGAGCCGCTCCAGAGGGAGCGGCTCCTTGTACGCGGCGGAGTGCGCCGGGGGGTTCGCGGCGGCGGTTCCGGCCAGGGCGGGGGTGTCGGCGAGAACGACGGCGCACACGGCGCCGGCCGCCACGACCCCGGCCAGGGCCGCGGTCCGTCTGTGCCGTCCGCCGCCGCCCGTCCTGCGACTCGGTGTCCGGAGCATGCGTGTCATGCCTCCCAGGTTTGCCCGCTCGGAAAGTGGCGGGATGAAGCTAAGGAGACGGGTGATGAACGTCAAGGAGGCCAATCGGCCACGTCGGGCGCGTCGTGACGGCGGCGAGGCCTCTGCCGTACCGTCCATACCCGCCCGGGGCGGCCGGACACGGCCCGGACGTGGCACGACGGCCTCCCGCCGGGGCGGTCCGGACGGGTCGCCGGCCGTGCGCGTGTGTCCCTCCAACGGGCGTACGCCGAAGGCGAGGTAAGCCCGTTGGTCGGCCCTGAAGAAGCTGGGCCGGTGATGGTCCCCCTCGACGTTTCCTCCGTCCCTCCTTCCGGTTAACGACGCCCGAATCCGGGACGGTCGGCATACCGGCCGGGACGATGGTGGGATGACGGGACGTCAGGAGATCCAAGGCCCTCCGCTGGTGCGGTGCAATCGGTGCGGGAGTCCCATGTGGTGGGACACCACCCCTGGCCGTGCCCCGTGCTGGTACTGCTCGGTGTGCGATCACCCGCGGGACCGCAGGATCAATTTCGCCGCCGTGCCCTCTCCGTGCCCGGAAGGCTGTCCGTCGCCCATCACGGAGATCCGCGACGGCGTGCGCCGTCACGTGTGTCACTGACGTGCTTCCGCGCCGGGGCCGCGGGACCGGGCCCGTTCCGGTCCTGGCGGCCGAACGGCGTCCCGATGCGTCAGACTGCTCAGTATGAACATTCCCTTCTTGGACGGCTGGCGCAAGCGGCTCGGTCCGGCTCACGGCGGGGTGGCGCCCGGGGTGGCCGATCGTGACCCGGAAGGACTGGCCGAGCTGTTGTCGGAGTGCGAACTGCTGCGTGCGCACGCGCAGTCGGCCGGTGTCGCGCTCGACGACGCGCCGTCGTCCCTGGAGGAGCTGGACCAGCTGCAGCCGCGCTGGCGCGAGGACCCGGAGCTGGTCTCCTGGCTCGGCAACGACGCCGGTCTCTATCTGGGCACGGTCGTCGTGCGGACCGTGGAGGGCGCGGGCTGGTGGATCCGGCAGGACGGCCAGCCGGTCGTCCGGCTGGCCAACGGCCGGGAGATCGACGTGGTCGAGGCGGGCCGGACCTGGGCGGCGGACGGCGCGCCGGAGCTGTCCCGGCTCTACGCGGAGATCGCGGAGCACTGACCTTCGGGCCGCCCCGGCCGCCCTCCACCCGGTGACGGGACGGTCAGCTCGTGAAGGGGATCGTGTACTCCAGCCGCCAGCGGTCCGCGCGGACCACGATGTCGGAGGTCTCCACCGCCCGGTCGTCACCGTCGAAGTGGGTGCGTTCGACGACGGTGACGCACTGGCCGGCGGCGCAGCCCAGCGCCTCCGCCTCGGGGGTGGTGGCCGGGCGGGAGCCGACCAGTTCGCGGGCCCGGACGACCCGGACGCCGATGGCGGCGAGCCGGCCACGTACCCCGCGCCGGGCGTAGGGGCCGCGCTCGGGGAGGGCGACGTCGGTGCCCTCGGTGATGGTCAGCGGTTCCCAGCTGGTGGCGAGCTGCACGGGGTGGCGGTTGGCGAGGTACTCGTACTGGGTGCAGAGCACCGGCTCGCCCGTGTCGATGCCCAGCCGCTCGGCGATCGGCGCCGGGGCGGTGGTCTCGCTGGAGGAGGCCTCCCAGGTGAGCACGGTCTCCCGGCCGTCGCGGCCCGCCGCGGGGCCGGCCGCCGGGTGGCTGTCGTACTCCTTGATCTGTGCCGCGAAGGGGGAGTCGACGGCGCCGGTCGACCGCAGGAGCGTGCCCAGCGGCGCCCGGTCGGTGACGAACACCCCCCGTCCGAACTGGCCCTGCGCGTAGCCGGCGGCCTTCAGGACCCGGACCGCGCGGTCCACGGTCTGGTCGCTGGCCTCGTACGCGCGTTTGAGCTCGGAGCGGGAGGGGATGCGGTCGCCCACCGCGAGGCCTCCCTCGTCGATCCGCTGCCGCAGGTCGTCCGCGATGCGCAGGTATACGGGCCTGCTGTCGCCCACTCCGGGCTCCCTTCCCCCACTGCTTCCCCCAACCGGCCACCACAGGCTAGGTACCCAGGCTCGGTCTGTGTACCTAGGGCAAATGGCGGCTTCCGGGGTCGCCGGTCCGGGTCGATCCCGGTACGTACGCGTGTCGCCGGAGACGTCCCGTACGGGGGCGGATAGCTTGCGGCGACCACGAGGGTGCCGAGAGTGGGTAGGGCTGGTATGGCCGTCGATCCTTTGATCGAGCTGCGCGACGTCAACAAGCACTACGGACAGCTGCACGTGCTGCGGGACATCAACCTCACCGTCGGCCGCGGCGAGGTGGTGGTGATCATCGGCCCATCCGGCTCCGGCAAGTCCACGCTGTGCCGGGCCATCAACCGCCTGGAACCCGTGGAGTCCGGCACGATCCTGCTCGACGGTCACCCGCTGCCCGAGGAGGGCCGCGAACTGGCCCGGCTGCGCGCCGAGGTCGGCATGGTCTTCCAGTCGTTCAACCTCTTCGCGCACAAGACCGTGCTGGAGAACGTCTCCCTGGCGCCCCTCAAGGTCCGCAAGCGCGGCCGGGAGGAGGCCGACCGGCGCTCGCGCGAGCTGCTGGAGCGTGTCGGGCTGCTCGCCCACGCGGAGAAGTACCCGGCGCAGCTCTCCGGCGGCCAGCAGCAGCGCGTGGCCATCGCCCGCGCGCTCGCCATGGACCCCAAGGTGATCCTCTTCGACGAGCCGACCTCCGCGCTCGACCCGGAGATGATCAATGAAGTGCTGGAGGTCATGCAGCAGCTCGCCCGGGACGGCATGACGATGGTCGTCGTCACCCATGAGATGGGCTTCGCCCGCTCCGCCGCCAACCGCGTGGTCTTCATGGCCGACGGCCGCATCGTCGAGGACCGCTCGCCCGAGGAGTTCTTCACCGCCCCGCGCAGCGACCGGGCGAAGGACTTCCTCTCCAAGATCCTCAAGCACTGAGCGGGGGTGACCGCACACCATGAGACGCCTCGCCACCGCCCTCGTCGCCGCCCTCGCCCTCGCCGCCGTCCTGCTCACCGCGGGCTGCGGCAAGGAGGGCAGCCCCCCGGTCAAGGGCCCCAAGCCCGAGCAGCTGCCCACCTACCAGGTCGCCACCGGCTTCCAGCTGCCCGACTCGCCCACCTGGCGGGCGGCGAAGCGCCGCGGCCACCTCGTCGTCGGCGTCAAGGAGGACCAGCCCTACCTGGGCGAGAAGGACCCCGCCACCGGCACCTACTCCGGCTTCGACATCGAGATCGCCCGGATGCTGAGCGCCTCCCTCGGCTTCGACCCGAAGACCATCGCCTTCCGCACCATCGCCTCCGCCAACCGCGAGACCGCCCTGCAGAACGGCCAGATCGATTTCTACGTCGGCACGTACACCATCAACGACCTGCGCAAGAAGCAGGTCGGCTTCGCGGGCCCGTACTACATCGCCGGGCAGTCCCTGCTCGTACGGAAGGACGAGACGGACATCAACGGCCCCCAGGACCTGGCCGGCAAGCGGGTCTGCTCGGCGGCCGGTTCCACCCCGCTGCAGCGCATCCAGCGCGACTACCCCAAGGCCGTCGCCGTCGCCTACGACACGTACTCGATCTGCGTGGACAACCTCATCAGCCTCCAGGTGGACGCCGTCACCACCGACAACTCCATCCTCATGGGGTACGCGGCGAAGGCGCCCGAGGAGCTGAAGGTGGTCGGACAGCCCTTCTCCCGGGAGCCCTACGGCGTCGGGGTGCCGCGCGGTGACACCGCCCTGCGCTACGCCCTCGACGACGCCCTCACGGCCCACGAGAAGAACGGCGACTGGAAGAAGGCCTACGACGCGACCCTCGGCCTGTCCGGTGTGCCCGCCCCGCAGCCGCCCCCCGTCGACCGCTACCCGGCGAGCTGAGGAGCAGCGCCCCCGTGAACGTCCTCATCGACAACCTCTCCCTCTACGGCGAGGGCCTGCTCGGCACCGTCGAACTCACCGTCTACGCCTCGCTGCTCGCGCTCGCCCTCGGCTTCGTCATGGCCTCGTTCCGGGTGGCGCCCGTCGGCTCGCTGCGCGTCTTCGGCACCGTGTGGGTGACGGTCCTCCGCAACACCCCGCTCACCCTGCTGTTCTTCGCGGTGATGCTGGGGCTGCCGCGCTTCGGGATCGTGCTGCCCTTCCAGCTCTTCGCGGTCCTCGCCCTCGGCTGCTACACCTCGGCCTTCATCTGCGAGGCGCTGCGCTCGGGCATCAACACCGTGCCCACCGGCCAGGGCGAGGCGGCCCGCAGCCTGGGCATGACCTTCACCCAGACCCTCGGCCTCGTCGTGCTGCCGCAGGCCTTCCGCTCGGTCATCCCGCCGGTCGGCTCGACGCTGATCGCGCTCGCCAAGAACTCGGCGATCGCCGGGTCGTTCAGCGTCACCGAGCTCCTGGGCACGTACCGGACGACCAGCGAGCTGGGCTACAGCGTCGTCTGGTCCTTCGTCTGGATCGCCGTCGGCTATCTGATCGTGACCCTGTCCATCAGCGCGATCTTCAATCTGCTCGAGAAGCGCTACGGAGTGGCCCGATGAGCACCGGCACCGCCCTCTACGACATCCCCGGTCCGCACGCCCGGCGCCGCCACCTCCTCTACGGCCTGGTGGCCACGGTGGTGATCCTGGGCATCATCGCCTGGGCGCTCTACCTGCTCTTCGACACCGAGCAGTTCACGGCCGCCAAGTGGACCCCGTTCACGTACGTGGGCATCCAGGAGATGCTGCTGCGCGGCCTCGGCAACACGCTCAAGGCCTTCGCCTACGCCGCCGTGCTCTCGCTCGCCCTCGGCGGGGTCCTCGCCTGCGGCCGGCTGTCGGTGCACCGGCCGCTGCGCTGGGCCGCCACGCTCGTCGTGGAGTTCTTCCGGGCCATGCCGGTGCTGGTGATGATCTTCTTCATCTTCGTCGCGCTCAAGGTCCAGCCCCTGCCCGCGCTGGTCACCGGCCTGACGCTCTACAACGGCTCGGTGCTGGCCGAGGTCTTCCGCACCGGCGTGAACTCCGTGGACCGCGGGCAGCGCGAGGCGGCGTACTCACTGGGCATGCGCAAGACCCAGGTGATGACGTACGTCCTGGTCCCGCAGGCCGTGCGCGCGATGCTCCCGGCCATCATCAGCCAGCTGGTCGTCGCCCTGAAGGACACCTCGCTCGGTTTCCTCATCACCTACGAGGAGTTCCTCCACGCGGGCAAGCTGATCGCCAGCAACCTCGACTACGACCTGCCGTTCATCCCGGTCGTCATGATCATCTCGCCGATCTACATCGGGATGTGCATGCTCCTGTCCTGGGTCGCCAACCGGGTCGCCAGGCAGCAGCGCCGCAGCGTCAAGACGGAGGCCGTGGAGGTGGCGGCCGCGGAGCCCGGCACGCTGCTGCCGGGCCCCGGGCACCAGCCTCAGGAACCGCCCCCCAGCCACAGATCGGGGCCGAACACCTCGTAGTGGACGCGCTCGGGAGCGACGCCGGTCGCCAGCAGCTGGGCGCGGGCCGCCTTGAGGAACGGCAGCGGGCCGCAGAGGTAGGCCGTGGTGCCGGCCGGGACCTCGATCAGGGAGAGGTCGGCCAAACCGGTGCGGGACGCGGGCCTGGGCTCCTCGGGGTGTTCGTACCAGACGTGGGCCGTGGCGTCCGGGAGCTTGGCGACGAGCTGGTCGAGGTCGGCGCGGAAGGCGTGCGAGGTCTCGTCCCGGTCGGCGTGCACGGCGATGACGCGGCGGGTGGAGCCGGTGGCGGCGAGGTGGGAGAGCATCCCGATCATCGGGGTGCAGCCGATGCCGGCGGAGGCGAGGAGGACGGGGCCGTCGCCGTCGTCGAGGGTCACGTCGCCGAAGGGGTGTCCGACGCGCAGCACGTCGCCCACGGCCACCCGGTCGTGGAGGTGGTTCGAGACCTCCCCGTCCGGCTCGCCGGTCACCCGCTTCACGGAGAACTGGAGGGCGTCCTCGGGGTGGCCGGAGAGGCTGTACTGGCGGATCTGCCGGGCGCCGTCGGGGAGGACGACCTGCACGGACACGTACTGGCCGGGCCGGGCGGCGGGCAGCGGGCGGCCGTCCTCGGGACGGACGAGGAAGGTGGTGACGTCGGGCGTCTCGCTCCGGCGGGCGACGACGCGGCACACGCGCCAGGTGGTGCCGAGCAGCACGCCCGACTCCTCGTAGAGCCGGGACTCCAGGGCTATGAGGGCGTTGGCCATCAGCCAGTAGACCTCGTCCCAGGCGGCGGCGACCTCCTCCGTCACCGCGTCGCCCAGCACCTCGGCGATCGCGGCGAAGAGGTGCTGGTGGACCACGAGGTACTGGCCGCGGGTGACGCCGAGCGAGGCGTGCTTGTGGGCGATGCGGGAGAGCATCGCGTCCGGTCGGACGTCCGGGTGCTCCAGCAGTGCCGTGGCGAACGCGGCGATGGAGCCGGCGAGGGCCTGCCGCTGGGTGCCCGCGGCCTGGTTGCCGCGGTTGAACAGGTCGCGCAGCAGCTCCGGGTGGGCGGCGAAGAGCCGCTCGTAGAACAACCCGGTGATCTCCTCGATGGCCCCGCCCACGGCGGGCAGGGTGGCGCGGACGATCTCGGCCGACTTCGGGGACAGCATCGGCACTCCTCCCAAGATAATTGGTATCTCAGATTCGTATTTTTGCGCGGACGGAAGGACGGGTAGGGGGCGGCACGGTGTCAGCTTCCCGGGCGGGTTCCCAGGGAGAGGAGGACCGGTCCGGTCGGCGGGCCGGTCAGTTCCTCGATGGTGATCGGGTCGAGCGCGGAGTAGAAGGCCTCCTGGGCCGCGCGCAGCGCGCCGCGCAGCCGGCACGCGGACCGCAGCGGGCAGGGCGGCTCGTCCTCGCAGCCCACGACGTCGCCGGTGCCCTCGAGCTCGCGCACCAGCCGGCCGACCGACCCGGTGCGCCCGGCGGCGGTGAGGGTGAGCCCGCCGCCGCGGCCCCGGCGGGCCTCGACGACCCCCAGGTGTTGCAGGCGGCTGACCACCTTGGCGGCGTGCGTGTACGGCACGTCCACCGCGTCGGCCACCTCGCGGGTGGTCGGCGCGTCCTCGGCGTCGTCCGCCACCGCCAGGCGCATGGCGATGCGCAGGGCGATGTCGGTGCTCTTGGTCAGTCGCACGGCCTCAGCGTAGCTAATTGGATTCTTGGATGCCAATTAACCGGTCCCGCCTCCCCTCCAGCCCCCTCGCGTAGCGGCGCAGCAGCAGGATCGCCGTCGCCGCCAGGCCCGTCAGGAGGCCGAGCCATACGCCCACCACACGCAGGCCCGCCGTGTGGCCCAGGAGGAGTGCGGCGGGCAGGCCGATCAGCCAGTAGCCGACCAGGGTGACGCGGAAGCCGCCCCGGGTGTCGTCCAGGCCGCGCAGCAGTCCGACGCCGATGTTCTGCGCGCAGTCGAAGAACTGGAGCACGGCGACGACGAGCAGGAGGCGGGAGGCGATCGGCAGGGCGTCCGCGTCCCCCGCCGCGGTGCCGTCCAGGAACGGGCGCAGCACCAGGCGCGGTGCCGCGAGATAGAGCGCGGCCACCCCGGCCGTCACCACGGCGCCGCAGGCCAGCGCCGTGCTGCCGACGCGCCGGGCCGCCGGGACGTCGTCCAGGGCCAGGGCGCGGCTGACGTGGACGGACGCCGCGTGCGACAGGCCCACGGCGACCTGGAAGACGATGTACACGAGCTGGTTGACGGCGGTGTGGGCGGCCAGCGCCGCGCCGCCGAACGTGCCCGCCAGCAGCGTCGTCAGCGAGAAGAACCCCGCCTCCGAGCCGTACGTGGCCGCGATCGGCACGCCCAGGGACAGCAGGTCGCGTACGGTCGCCCGGTCGGCCCGTACCGGGTCGAGGCTCAGCAGCGGGGCCAGCGCGCGGTCCGCGCGGGCCGACGCGTACAGCGCCAGGAACGTCAGCAGGTGCACCACGGACGTCGCCACGCCGACGCCCGTCAGGCCGAGCCGGGGCAGCCCCCACGAGCCGTGGATCAGCGCCCAGTCGAGCGCGGCGTTGACGGCCACCGACGCGAGCGTGATGCGCAGCAGCGCCCGCGGCCGTCGCATGCCGACCGTGAACTGACGTACCGCCTGGAACCACAGACAGGGCAGCAGCCCGGGGGCCAGCGCCGCCAGCAGGTCCCGGGCCCGCCGGGCCACCGCCGCGTCCTGGCCCAGCAGCGGCAGGCACTGACCCGCGGCGACCAGCAGCAGCGCCCCCGCGAGCCCGGCCAGCGTCGCCACGGCCATGCTCGCCCGGACGATCGCGCGGATCTCCCCGGAGCCGTCGCGCCCGGAGCGCTCGGCCCGGGCGGCCGCCGCCGCGATCCGGTTGCCCACCGACGTCACCAGCCCCACGCCCATGGTGCGCACCTGGTTGAACAGCACGAGGGCGAGGCCGCCCGCCGCCAGGTCCGCCGTGCCGAGCAGACCCAGCATCACGGTGTCGGTGGTGCTGAGCGCGACCTGGGCGAGTTGGGTGAGGATCAGCGGGACGGCGAGGGCGGTCAGTGACCGCACCTCCCGTATCAGTGGTGCCGGTCGCACCTCGCCTCCCTTCCGCGGAGCTTGCCGAGCACGTCCTCGATCCCGCGCTCGGCCGCCGGGTCGAGGAGGCCCCGGGCGGCCATCCAGTCGTCGTCGAAGACGGTGTCCAGGTACTTCTCACCGCCGTCGTTGACGAGGGCTACCACGGTGCTGCCGGGCGGGAGAACCGGCAGCCTGCCCAGGGCCTCGTGGACGACCCCTCCGGCGGAACCGCCGATGAGCAGGCCGGTACGCGCCACCGCCCGGCAGGTGGCGAAGGCCTCGACGTCGCCGACCTTGGCGCCCTCGTCGATGAGGGCGAAGTCGACCAGCGCGCCCAGGGGCGCCCCGGCGGGCGTGCCGGTGCCGGACTGGTGGTAGTCGTGGGCCGGCGGGCCGAAGGCGACGGACCCCTCGGGCTCCACGCCGACCGTTCGCAGCCCCGGCACCAGGCCGCGCAGCACGCGCGCGGTGCCGCAGAGCGAGCCGCCGGTGCCGACGGCCCCGATGAGCACGTCCAGCCGGCCGCCGAGGGCCTGGTGCAGTTCGTGGGCGACCGGGGCGTAACCGGTGCCGTTGCTCGGGTTGTTGTGCTGCTCGGTGAAGACGGTGTTGTCGCGGCCGCGCGCCAGGCGCTCGGCCAGCTCCTCCCGGGCGGCGGTGGCGAGTTCGCCGGACCCGTCGCCGGTGACGTACACCAGCTCGGTGCCCAGGGCGCGCAGGGCACGCAGCTTGTCGGGGCAGGCGTGGTGGTCGACCACGGCCGTGAACGCGTAGCCGCGCTCGGCGGCGATGACGGCCAGGCCGAGCCCGGTGTTGCCGGAGGTCGACTCGACGATGCGGCCGCCCGGGCGGAGTTCGCCGCGGGCCTCGGCGTCCAGCACCATCCGGCGGGCCATACGGATCTTCGCCGTGCCCGTCGGGTTGAACATCTCCAGCTTCAGCAGCAGCCGGCTGCCGGTCGCGGTGCGGCACAGCTCCAGCAGCGGGGTGGCGCCGATGAGGTCGGAGACGCGGGTGACCACGGCGGGGCGGGTGAGTGCCTCGTGCATGGGATCGGTACTCCTGGGGTCGGTACTCCTGTGGTCGGTGCTTCTGTGACAAGGCGGTACGCCATGGCCGGCGTCACGGGCGGGCGGCCCCGTGCCGGTCCAGGCGCCAGCGCGGCCGTGCCCCGGGCGACGCCGGGCGTTCGACGACGACCTTGGGCGGCAACGGCAGCTCGTGGAACGGGGACTCGTTGGAATCCATCTGGTAGCCGGCCGTGTTCGGGTAGACCAGCAGGTCGCCGACCGACGGCCGGGCGGGGAAGGGCACCTTCCGCCAGCTGAGCATGTCGTTCTCCAGACAGGTGGCCCCGCCCACGCAGGCCGCCACGACCGGTGGGCCGGTGACGGGCCCGGCCGGGGTGAGCAGCACGGGGTCCGGCAGGTACTCGCTGCCGAACCACTGCTCGGACAGGCTCAGGCTGCTGCCGTCCACGGTGAGGACGGCGTGGCCGTCGCGCTCCTTGACCCCCTGGACCCGGAAGACGGTCGACCCGGCCCGGTCCAGCAGGGCCCGGCCCGGTTCCGCGAGCAGGGCGACGCCCTCGTCGCGCAGGAGCCGGGCGAGGGTACGGGTGTGCCCGGCCGGGGTGGCGGCGAGGACGGCCCGCAGGGCGTCGGCCCCGGCCACGGGGGAGTGGTACGGATAGAAGGCGCCCGGCGCGAACTCCCTGCCCGCGTGGTAGTGCGCGGGGCCCTGCCGGGCGAGGAAGCCCTGCCAGTCCGCGGCCGCGGCGTAGTCCACGGCGAAGCCGCCGCCGACGCTGATCCGGTCGGCCCGCAGCCCCAGCGCCCGGGCCGCCCGGCAGAGCGTGACCAGCTGCCCGGCCAGGTCGGTACGGGGCTGGACGGCGTAGCCGGACAGATGGAAGCCGAAGCCCTCCATGCGGACGGCGTCCCCGGCCTCCGCGCAGCGCCGCAGCGCCACCGCCACCTCGGCGGCGTCCAGGCCGAAGCGGCTGTGCGGCTGCCCGGGCGGCAGCCGCCGCAGCAGCACCCGGGCCGGCCGGGCCCGTTCGCCCGGGGCGAGGGCGAGCATCGGGATCGGCGCCAGGGAGACCAGGCGGTCCAGCTCGTCGACGGAGTCCACGGCGATCAGGCAGCCGTGCAGCACGGCGATCCGCAGCAGGTACGCGTCCTTGGCCGGGCCGGTGACCACGAGATCCTCGCCCCGCACCCCGTGGGCGAGGGCCTCGCGCAGCTCCCCGCCGGAGGAGACGTCCACGCCCGCCCCCGCCGCCGCGCACCGCTCGGCCCACACGGCCGCCTTGTTGGCCTTCTTCGCGTAGTACACCCGGCCCGCCACGCCCGCCTCGGCGAGCACGGCCCGGAAGGCGGCGAGACGGTCGTCGAAGTGCTCGGGGAGCAGGAAGTGGAAGGGGCCGCCGAAGGCGTGGGAGAGCTCCTGGAGCAGCCCGCTGGCCAGCACCTCCGCCGCCCACCCGTCCGGATGGGCGGGCAGCGGGGGCGCGCTCGTGCCCGTCATCGCCACAGCGGCACCCGGGTTCCCAGCCCCTGGGCGAGGGCCAGCCGCGCGAACCGGTGCCCGAGGGCGATGTCGGTGACGACCAGACCGCTGTTGTACGCGAAGACGCGCTCGCCGGGCGCGTGCCGGCCGGCCGCGGTGCCAGCCAGGACCTCGGGGAACTCCGCGTCCACGGCCCGCAGTTCGCCCTTCTCGTCGGCCATGTCGGTGCCGGTGACCCGCATCTGGGCCTCGCTGGTGGCCACCACCCGGTCCGCGTCGCGCAGGGTGGAGGGGTCCAGGCCGTAGCCCACGAGGACGGCCAGGGCGCCGGGCCGCAGCCGGGCGGAGGGCACCCGCGCCGGCGTGTGGGGGCCGGCCGTGGCGAGCACGACATCGGCCTCCGCGGCGGCGACCGCGGGGTCGTCGACGACCTCCGCGGACCGGTCGGGGGCGTGGGCGCGCAGCGCCGCGCGGACCGCCGCGAGGCCCTCCGGGTGGGTGCCGTAGACCATCAGCCGGTCCAGCCCGGGCAGGGTCGTCAGCAGGAACGGCAGCGCGAGACGGCCCTGGGTGCCGGTGCCGATGAGCAGGGCGCTGCGCGCCCCGGGGGCCGCGCACTCGCGGGCCAGCAGCGCGGAGACGGCGGGGGTGCGCAGGGCGCCGACGCGGCCGCAGTCCATCATCGCCAGCGGCAGGCCCGTGCGGTCGTCGTAGAGGGTGAGGGCGGTGTAGTAGTGCTGCGCGTCGCGGGGGGCGCGCAGGCCGTGCTTGTACGAGGTCTTGACGGCGACGACCTCGCGGGAGCCGTCCCGGCCGAGCATGGCGTACGCCACGGAGTGACCGTCGGCCGGCTTGACGGTGAGCTTGCGGGGGTTGTCGGAGAGCCCGGCGGCCAGGGCCCGGTAGGCGCTCTCGACGGTCTCGACGACGTCGGCCGGGGTGACGGCGATGCCGGCCACGTCGCCGGCGGACAGGAGGGTCAGGAAGCGGTCGTCGGCGGATATCGGCTCGGGGGCGGTGGGGGAGGTGGGGACGGTGGGAGAGGCGGTCCGGTCGGTCATGGCGGTTCCTCCGGGGCGCGTACGGAAGGCGGTCAGGCGGTGGGGTCGGCCTCAAGGGCCTTGGGCGTCCCCGGCGTCTCAGGCGGCTCACACCTCTCGGGTGCCTCGGGTGCCTCGGGTGCCTCAAGGGCCTTCTGGCCGTAGCCGTGTTCGTGCTCCTCGGCGGTGGGCCGGGTGCGGCGGCCGGGCACCCGGACCGAGGCGCGCTTGAGCCAGCGGTCGGTGCCGTCGTAGCGCGGGGTGAACGGCACCCGGCCGTGGACGACGAGGTCGTTGTCGACGACGAGGACGTCGCCGGGGGCGAGGCGCACCGCGACGGAGACGCGGGCGAGTTCGTCCGCCAGGCGCGCGTAGGCGGCCCGGTAGGAGGGGCCGGCCTCGTCGAGCGGGGTGTAGGCCGGGTCGAAGCGCAGGGTGAGGCCGTCCGGGGAGTGCCACAGGGCGGGGACGGCGGGGCGTGATCCGGTGATGTCCCGGGCGGGGAAGTAGGCGTCGTCGGGCAGGATCGGCAGGACCGGGCGGCACAGTTCGGCGATGGTGGCCTCGTCCAGGCGGACGCGGCGGACGCTGGCGGCGGTGGTGGCGACGCCGTCGGGGTTGCGCACGCAGCTCAGCAGGAGCAGGTGGGCGCGGCCGGGGTGGAAGGCGTCCTCGGTGTGCGGGCCGAGCAGGACGGTGCTGCCGGCCCCGGTCTGTTTCCGCTCCTGGCCGGCGGCGGGGACGATGTTGTGCACGAAGCGGCCCTCCTGCTGGCCCTCCCAGGCCAGTGGTACGCCCATGAGACCGGCCAGCAGGAGCAGGACGACGTCGTGCCGGGCCCCGGCGGTGCCGGCGGTGGCCCAGTTCGTGGGGGTGGGGCCGAGCCCGGCGTCGTCGACGGGCAGGCCGCGCAGGACGTACAGGCCGGCGTCGGTGTCCACGGGCCGGCAGTGCCGGCGCAGGGTCGTGCCGAGGTCCGCGGCGCGTTCCCGTACGTGACGCAGGAGGCCGGGCGAGGCGGTGGAGGGGCCGTGGGCGGCGATGATCTCCGCGGCGGCGCGGTGGAGGGCGTGGACCGAGGCGTCGTCGAGCCGGCGGGTGGGGGCGGATGTTCCCGTGCTCATGGCGCGATCTCCCGTTTCCGTGGCGGTGGTGGGGGCGGCGCGAGGGGGACTGGCTTGAAGTTACTGCGTCAGGTTAGGTAAGGCAAACCTAACTCGACGGTTACCCGTTAGGTCCGTTCCGGCCGAACTCATCGTGAAATAGCGGGAGTTGGGGTGCGGATCGCGCGCTGGCCGATTTCCCTGCATCACGCACGGGAGCTTGCCGGGCGAAGGTCATTAGGGTAGGCAAACCTAAGTACCCCTCACTTCTGCGTGCGGATCGAGGTCGATGTGGACGTGAACAGGCGTCAGGTGCTGATGGCCGGAGCGGGGGCGGGCGCCGCGGCGCTGCTCTCCGCCTGCGGGGAAGGCGACGGAAAGACCTCCGGGGACAACGGGAACAAGCCGCGCACCGGAGGCACCTTGCGCGTCGGCGCACTCGGTCGCGCCTCCGCCATCACGCGCGACCCCCATGGAAATCAGGGCAACGAGAGTGACTATCTGGTCATATCCCTGACCTACGACACCCTGACCGCACCCGGCGCGAAGGCCAACACCGTCGGCCGCCTCGCCACCTCCTGGAAGGCCTCCGACGACCTGCGGACCTGGCGCTTCACCCTCGCCGAGGGCGCCGCCTTCCACGACGGCACCCCGGTCACCGCCGACGACGCCGTCTGGTCCCTGCGCCGGCTGCGCGGCACCCCGGCCGGCGCCGCCCGCCTCCCCGGCGTCCGGGCGGAGGGCATCACCGCCGACGGCGGGAACACCGTCGTCCTCGTCTCCGACCGGCCCAACGCCGACCTGCCCCTGCTCACCCGGCTCACCACGTTCGTCCTCAAGAAGGGCACCGGCGACAAGGAGCTGGAGAAGGCCCCGGGCACCGGCCCCTTCCGGCTCGACTGGTACCGCGGCGGCAACGCGCGCCTCCTGCGCAACGACCACTGGCACGGCGGCACGGTCCTCCTCGACGCCGTCGAGGTGACCATGTTCGAGAGCCCCCAGGCCATGTCCAACGCACTGCTGGCGGGCCAGATCGACCTCGCCTCCAACGCCGGCGCCGTCGCGGGCCGCACCGCCGCCGGCCGCCGGGACATCACCGTCGTACGCCGGCCGAACGACATGGCCATGCCCATCGTCATGCGCGCCTCCGCCGGCAGCCCCTTCGCCGACCCCCGGGTCCGCGAGGCGCTCAAACTCACCGTGGACCGCGAGGCCATGGTCAAGCAGGTCCTCTCCGGCTACGGCGCCGTCGCCAACGACGTCCTGGGCACCGCCGACCCCGCGTACGCCAAGGACATCCCCCGGCGCACCCGCGACCTGGACCGCGCCAGGAGACTGCTGAAGGACGCGGACTTCGACCTCGGCCGCACATACGAGCTGGTCACCACCGAGGACATCGCCGGACTCGCCGAGTCCGCCACCCTCTTCGCCACGCAGGCCCGCGAGGCCGGGGTGAAGGTCACGGTCGTCAAGCAGGAGTCCGGCGCCTTCTACGACCGGATCTGGCTCAAGGGCGATCTCTACACCACCTACTGGGGCACCAACGACTCCGTCGTCTTCTTCGCCTCCAAGACCCTGGCCACCGGCGCCGGCCAGAACGAGGCGAACTTCTCCGACCCGGACTTCGACGCCGCCTACGCCGAGGTCACCGGCACGAAGGACGCCGCCGCGCGCGCGGACGCCCTGCGCACCCTCCAGCGCGTCGAGCACGAACGCTCCGGCTACCTGCTGTGGGGCATGGCGGACGGCATCGACCTGGCCGCCGCCCGGGTCCGCGACCTGCCCCGGCTGCCGGGGTACGGGCGCGTCCAGCTCGAACACGTCTGGCTCGACCGGTGACGGGCCGACCCGGCGGCATACGCGGGGCGGCGGGGCGGGGGAAGACGGCCCCCGGGGCGGCCGCACCCGGCCCCGCCGCCCCCCGGGCGCGCCGTCTCGCCGGAGCCGTCCTGCGCCTCGCCGCTCTGCTCGGCCGGCGTCTCGCGCTGCTCGGCGTGCTGCTCGCCCTCGTCTTCGCGGCCGTCCAACTCCTCCCGGGCGACGCCGCGTCCGCCACCTCCGACCGGGGCGAGAGCGCCGCCGACGTCGCCCGGCGCCGGCACCTGCTCGGCCTCGACCGGCCGCTCCCCGTACGCTTCCGGGACTGGATCACCGGCCTGCCCACCGGAGACCTCGGCACCTCCGCCCACGGCCGGCCCGTCACCGACCTGCTGGCCGCCCCCCTCCCCAACACCCTCCTGCTGGGCGGCACCGCCTTCGTCCTGACCGCCCTGCTCTCCCTCACCCTCGGCTGCCGGGCCGCCGCCCGGCCCGGCGGCCCCGTCGACCGGGCCGTCTCCATCGCCTCCACCGCCGCCTTCGCCCTGCCCGAATTCGTCGTCTCCGCCGCCCTGTTGCTCGTCCTGTCGCTGTGGACCGGCTGGCTGCCCGCCGCCACCCTCACCGGCGCCGACGGCGCGCCCGCCGACTGGACCATGCTGGTCATGCCGGTCCTGGCCCTCGTGGTGCCGCAGACCGGCTGGAACACCCGCGTCGTCCGCGCCGCCCTCGCCGACCAGGCCCGTACGCCGCACGTCGAGGCGGCCGTCCTCGACGGGCTGTCCCCCTCCCGGGTGCTGCTGCGCCACGTGCTGCCCGGGGCGCTGCCGGCCGTCGTCACCGGCCTGGCCACCTCCACCGGCATGCTGCTGGGCGGTGCCGTCGTCGTGGAGACCCTCTTCAACTACCCCGGCGCCGGCACCGTCCTGGCCGGGGCCGTCGCCGACCGCGACACCCCCGTCATCGCCGGCGTGGTGGCCTGCGCGGCCGCCGTCATCACCCTCGTCCTCGTCCTCGCCGACCTCGTCCGCGCCCGCACCGTGGGAGTCCGCCCATGACCGCTCGCACCCCTGACGCCGACCCCGCGCCGCTCCCGGCCGGGGCCGCCGCCGCGATGTCCCGCACGGGCCGGGAGAGGGGCGGGTTCACGCCTCCGCGCGCGTTCCTCCGTACGCCCGGAGGTCGACCGTGAGCGTCACCGCCGCATCCGGTCCGGCGCGCCGCCGGCGCCCCGGGGCCCGCGCCCTCACCCTGCTCCTCGCCGCCCCGGGCCTCGCCCTCGCCCTGCTCGCCCCCCTCGGCCCGCTGCTCGCCCCGCACCCCCTCGACACCCCCGTCGCCGCCCCCTACGCCCCGCCCGGTGGCGGCGCGCTCCTCGGCGGGGACCAGCTCGGCCGGGACGTGTGGAGCCGGCTGCTGCACGGCGGCGGCGCCCTCGTCGCGGGGGCGCTCGCCGTCGCCGTGATCGTGACCCTGCTGGCGGCCGTCCTGGGCTGCCTCGCCGCCCTCGCCCCGCGTCCGGGCCGGCTGCTGGAACGCACCGCCGACGTCGTCATCCTCCTCCCGCCCGTCCTGGGCTTCATGCTGATCGCCCTCACCTGGCCCGGCGGACGCCGCCTGGCCGTCGCCGCCGCGGCCGTCGTCCTCGGCACGCCGTACGCCGTGCGCGTCGTCGCCGCGGCCGCCGCGCCGCTCGCCGCCTCCGGCTTCGTCGAGGCGGCCGTCGCCGGTGGCGAACGGGCCCCGTACGTGGCCCTGCGCGAGATCCTGCCCAACCTGCGCGCCACCGTCCTGGCCCTGTTCGGGCTCCGCTTCGTCGAGGCCGTCTACGTCATCGCCATGGCCGGGTTCCTTCAGCTGGGCCCCCAGCCGCCCGCGGCCGACTGGGCCCTGATGATCCGGGAGAACGCCCCCGGTGTACTGCTCAACCCCTGGGCCGTCCTCGCGCCCGCCGCCGCCGTCGGCATCCTCGCCGTCGGCGCCGGCCTGGCCGCCGACGCGCTCGCCGCCGGCCCCCGGCACCGGACGGCCACCCCGTGACCGCCGCCCCGGGCCGGCCCCCGGTCACCGTCGCCGGGCTGGAGGTCGGCATCCCGGGCGGCCCCGTCCTGCTCCCGCGCACCGACCTCGTCCTGCGCCGGGGCGGGATCACCGCCCTCACCGGCCCCTCCGGCTCGGGCAAGACCACCCTCCTGCGCGCCCTCCTCGGCACCCTCCCCGCAGGGGCGCGCGTCACCCACGGCACCGTCCACGTCCTCGGCCGGGACGTGTTCGCCCTGCCACCGCTGGCCCTGCGCGCGCTGCGCCGCCACCACCTCGCGTACGTGGGCCAGGACCCCGGCTCCGCGCTCGACCCGCGCATGATCGTGCGCCGCCTGGTCGCCGAGACCGCCGCCGACCCGGGGGCCGGGGCGGTCCGGGCCCTGCTGACGGAATGCCGGCTGCCGGCCGACGGCGATCTCCTCGGACGCCGGCCCGGCGCCCTCTCCGGCGGTCAGCAGCGCCGCGTCGCCCTCGCCCGCGCCCTCGCCCGCGCCCCCGGCGTCCTGCTGCTCGACGAACCCACCGCCGGACTCGACGACGCCCTGCGCGACGAGATCGCCGCCCTGCTGCGCCGCGTCGCCACCGAACGCGCCCTGGCCGTCGCCCTCGCCTGCCACGATCCGGCCCTGCTGGACCGCTGCGCGGACGAGGTCGTGGAGCTGGGCGGTGGCCCGGCGGTACGGGTGGCACCCCCGCCCCCGGCCCCTTCCTTCCGGCCCGCCGCCGAGGCGCCCGTACTGGCCGCCCACGGCGTCACCGTGACCTACGGCCGGGGCCGGACCGCCCACCGGGCCCTGGACGCCGTGGACTTCGACGTCGCCCCCGGCGCCGCCGCCGGCCTCACCGGGCCCTCCGGCTCCGGGAAGACCACGCTGCTGCGCGTACTGGCCGGGCTGCGACCGGCCGACGCCGGGCACCTCACCCTGGACGGCCGGCCGCTGCCAGCACCCGCCCACCGTCGTGGCCGCGAGCAACTGCGCCGCGTCCAGCTCGTCCCGCAGAACCCCCTCGACGCCCTCAACCCCGCCCGCACCGTGGGCGCGACGCTGGCCCGGCCGCTGCGCCTGCACCGGATCGCTCCCGGGCGCCGGGCGGCGGAACACGTCGGCGCGCTCCTGAGCGACGTCGGGCTGCCCGCCGGCTTCGCCCTCCGCTACCCGCACGAGCTCTCGGGCGGTCAGCGCCAGCGCGTCTCCATCGCCCGCGCCCTGGCCGCCCGCCCCGACGTGCTCCTCTGCGACGAGGTCACCTCCGCCCTCGATCCCGTCACGGCCGTCGCCGTCCTGGACCTGCTGACCCGGCTCCGGGCCGAGCGCGGACTGGCCCTGGTGCTCGTCGGCCACGACCGGGAGTTGGTCGCCGCGTACACCGACACCGTCCATGTGCTCACCGACGGCCGGATTGACAGTCCATGATCACCCCGGGGAGTCTGACCCCCAATGATCGGCTGTTCGGACGACGAGCGGCTTTTCAAAGATAGTTTTCGGACTTTTTGGAGTACTTGTGGCACGAGTGCGTGAACGCGGTGCGGGATACGGAAAGGCGCTGGCGGCGCTCGGCGCGGCCGCGGCCCTGACGGCCGGAGTGACGGGCACCGCCGGGGCGACGACCGCCCCGGCGACCGGACAGGCCGCCGGCGCCCGCTACGTCGCGCTGGGGGACTCGTACACCTCCGGCCCGGGCATACCCGAGCAGACGGGCGGCGACTGCGCCCGATCCAGCGTCAACTACCCGTCGCTGACCGCGAAGAGCCTGCGTCAGACGTCGTTCAAGGACGTCAGTTGCAGTGGCGCGACCACCGACGACATGTGGCGCGCCCAGGGCGACAACCAGCCGCAGCTGGACGCCCTCGGCAAGAACACCCGCCTCGTCACCGTCGGCATCGGCGGCAACGACATCGGCTTCGGCACCATCATCGGCACCTGCGCCCAGCTGTCGGTCACCGACCCGGCCGGCGCGCCCTGCAAGAAGCAGTACACCGCGGCCGACGGCTCCGACCAGCTGGCCCAGCGGATCAACGACGCCGCACCCAAGATCGCCAAGGTGCTGAAGGCCGTTCACGAGCGCGCCCCGTACGCCAAGGTCGTGCTCGTCGGCTACCCGACGATCATGCCGGACAACGGGACGAGCTGCTTCCCGGCCGTGCCGATCGCCGCCGGCGACGCGCCGTACCTGCGCGACACGGAGAAGCGCCTGAACACCATGCTCCAGGAGCAGGCCCGGGTGGCGCACGTCCGCTTCGCCGACACGTACGCCCCGACCGCCGGCCACGACGTGTGCGTCCCGGCCGCCGACCGCTGGGTCGAGGGCGTCAGCCCCGAGAGCCCGGCCGCGCCGTTCCACCCCAACGCCAAGGGCGAGAAGGCCATGGCCGACGCGGTCCTGGCCCGCCTGCGCGGCTGAGCCCTTTACCGGGGCCGGTGGGCCGGCCGCGGATGCGTTGTGGCTGGTCGCGCAGTTCCCCGCGCCCCTTCGGGGCACGGCCTCCGGCTGGCGCCGGGAGCAGCCCGCGCCGCCGGTGCGCTGTGGTCCGCGCCCCGGTGTCCGGCTTGGCCGGACACCGGGGCGCGGGCCGGCAGCATCCCGGCGTTCCGGTCGCCGGTGCCCGACGGCCCGTCAGTGGACGGGCGTCGTAGGCGTATCCACCGGCACGCCGTACGGCGCCCGGGCCGGCGCCCGGAGCGACCTCACGCCGCCGCTGCGCTGCGGTGCGCCCCCCTAGGCCCCCGGCGTCCGGCATGCCCTGGCGCCGGGCGCACCTCGCGCGGCGCCCCGGATGCCGCAGCCCACGCTCCCGCTCGTCCGCACTCGACGGCCGGTCGCGAGCCCGGCCGGCCCCCGGAGGCCGAACGCCTGGCGCCATGGGCGTAGCCCCGGGCCGTCACTGGCCCTGGCGGGTGCCGGGCCGGACCACGGCCCGCGGCCGTGACCGGCCCCCCGAACCTCGCCCCCGGCGCGGTCCGGCGGTCGTCGGACGACGTCCGTCCCGTCGGCGTGACGGCCGGCGGCTGTCCCCTGGCGGTGTTCCGAGGGGCGGAACGCCCGCCCGCCGTCGGCGCCCGGCGCCGCGTAGCCCCGACGGCCCCCCACCGGTCCAACGGGCCCAACGGGCCCGCCCGGCTTGGGCGATGCCCTGTCGGCAGGCCCGCTCCGGCGGTAGGCTCCGGGGCCCGTTCGTCCGTCACGGAGGCAGTCATGGCCCTCGCCAGACCGAACACCCGCCGGAGCCTGCCCGTCCTCGCGGCCGTGGCCGCGCTCCTCGCCGGGGCGACGGCAACGCCCGCCGCCGCTGCCCGCGCCCCCGGCAAGACCCCGGTGGCGGTCGGCTACGGCGGCGCCGTGGCCAGCGTCGATCCCGATGCCACCGCCGCCGGCATCGAGGTGCTGCGCAAGGGCGGCAACGCCGTCGACGCGGCGGTGGCCACGGCCGCCGCCCTGGGGGTCACCGAGCCCTACTCGGCCGGCATCGGCGGGGGCGGCTACTTCGTCCACTACGACGCCCGTTCGGGTGAGGTCTCCACCATCGACGGCCGGGAGAGGGCCCCGCTCAGCGCCGGCCGCGACCTCTTCCTGGAGAAGGGCAGGCCCCTGCCGTTCGCCGACGCGGTCACCAGCGGCCTGAGCGTCGGCACTCCCGGCACCCCCGCCACCTGGGACACGGCGCTGCGCACCTGGGGCAGCCGTTCGCTGGCCGACGTGCTGCGGCCGGCGCGGCGGCTGGCCCGGGACGGGTTCACCGTCGACGAGACGTTCCGCCGGCAGACCGCCGACAACGAGGCGCGTTTCAAGGACTTCCCCGCCACCGCGAAGCTCTTCCTGCCCGGCGGGAAGCCGCCCGTCGTCGGTTCGACGCTCAGGAACCCCGACCTGGCCCGCACCTACGAGCTCCTCGGCCGCGAGGGCGTGGGCGCGGTCTACCGGGGCGCGGTCGGCAGCGACATCGTGCGGACCGTCCGCAAGCCCCCCGTCGACCCCGCCTCGCGGCGCGTCGCCCGCCCCGGCGACCTGACGGAGAAGGACCTGCGGGCGTACGCGGCGCGGGTCCAGGACCCGACCCGGGTGTCCTACCGCGGCCTCGACGTCTACAGCATCGCTCCCTCCTCGTCCGGCGGCACGACGGTCGGCGAGGCGCTCAACATCCTGGAGAACTCCGACCTCAGGCGGCTCGACGCCACCACCTACCTCCACCGCTACATCGAGGCGTCCCGGATCGCCTTCGCGGACCGCAACCGCTGGGTCGGCGACCCGGCGTTCGAGAAGGTGCCGGTCGCCGGGCTCACCTCGCAGCGCTTCGCCGACGCGCGCGCCTGCCTCGTCAAGGACGACAAGGTGCTCACCAGTCCGCTGCCGCCCGGCGACCCGCGCCACCCGGAGGAGGCCTGCGCCCGGCGCGGCACGCCCGCTCCGACCCCGTACGAGGGCGAGCACACCTCGCACCTGACGGTCGCCGACAAGTGGGGGAACGTCGTCTCGTACACCCTCACCATCGAGCAGACCGGCGGCAGCGGCATCACCGTTCCCGGCCGCGGCTTCCTGCTCAACAACGAGCTGACCGACTTCTCCTTCACGCCCGTCAGCCCCGGCGTCCACGACCCCAACCTGCCCGGGCCCGGCAAGCGCCCGCGCTCCTCGCTGTCGCCGACGATCGTCCTCGACCACGGCCGGCCCGCGTTCGCGCTCGGCTCGCCCGGCGGCGCGACGATCATCACCACGGTGCTCCAGACGCTGCTCAACCACGTCGACCGGGGGATGCCGCTCGTCGAGGCGATCGCCGCGCCGCGCGCCAGCCAGCGCAACGCCGCGGCCACGGAGCTGGAGCCCGGGCTGTGGGACAGCGCGCTGCGCGGCCGGCTGGAGGCCAAGGGCCACGTCTTCAAGGCGAACCCGGAGATCGGCGCGGCGACCGGTGTCCAGCGGCTGCCGGACGGCCGCTGGGTGGCCGCCGCCGAGAAGACCCGGCGCGGCGGTGGTTCGGCGATGGTGGTGCGCCCGGCCGGGAAGCCCCCGGTGCGCTGACGCACGCCGCGCGCACGCCGGACCCGTACGCCGCCCGGATGGGGCGGCGTACGGGTTTTCCACAGGAAGCGCGATGGTCTTGCCACGGGGAGTGACGGGTCCTACGGTCGCATGCACACGCGGATCTTCGGGTCCCCGCCTCGCTTCACGCCCCGGCAGAGGAGCAGCTCATGGCCAATGTCGTACGCGCCGCACTGGTCCAGGCGACGTGGACCGGTGACACGGAGTCGATGGTCGCCAAGCACGAGGAGCACGCCCGCGCGGCCGCCGCGCGGGGCGCGAAAGTGATCGGCTTCCAGGAGGTGTTCAACGCCCCCTACTTCTGCCAGGTGCAGGAGGACGAGCACTTCCGCTGGGCCGAGCCGGTGCCCGACGGCCCGACCGTCCGCCGGATGCGCGACCTGGCCCGCGAGACCGGCATGGTGATCGTGGTCCCCGTCTTCGAGGTCGAGCAGTCCGGTTTCTACTACAACACCGCCGCGGTCATCGACGCCGACGGCAGCTATCTCGGCAAGTACCGCAAGCACCACATCCCGCAGGTCAGAGGCTTCTGGGAGAAGTACTACTTCAAGCCCGGCAATCTGGGCTGGCCCGTCTTCGACACCGCCGTGGGCAGGATCGGCGTCAACATCTGCTACGACCGCCACTTCCCGGAGGGCTGGCGGGCCCTCGGCCTGGCCGGGGCCCAGCTGGTCTACAACCCCTCCGCCACCTCGCGCGGCCTCTCCTCCCACCTGTGGAAGCTGGAGCAGCCGGCCGCCGCCGTCGCCAACGAGTACTTCGTCGCCGCCATCAACCGCGTCGGCCGGGAGGAGTACGGCGACGACGACTTCTACGGCACCTCCTACTTCGTCGACCCGCGCGGCCAGTTCGTGGGGGACCCGGCCAGCGACTCCGAGGAGGAACTGATCGTGCGCGACCTGGACTTCGGCCTCATCGACGACGTCCGCCGGCAGTGGGCGTTCTACCGCGACCGCAGGCCCGACGCGTACGACGGGCTGGTCCGGCCGTGAGCACGCCGCCGTCCTCCCTGCGCGCCCGCCACCGGGCCGTCATGCCCGACTGGCTCGCCCTCTACTACGCCGAGCCGCTGGAGCTCACCCACGGCGAGGGGCGGTACGTGTGGGACGCCGCCGGCCGGCGCTACCTGGACTTCTTCGGCGGCATCCTCACCACGATGACCGCCCACGCCCTGCCCGAGGTCACCAAGGCCGTGAGCGATCAGGCCGGGCGCGTCCTCCACACCTCCACCCTCTACCTCGACCGGCACATGGTGGAGCTGGCCGAGCGCGTGGCCGCCCTGTCCGGCATCCCCGACGCCCGGGTCTTCTTCACCACCTCCGGCACCGAGGCCAACGACGCCGCCCTGCTGCTGGCCACCACGTACCGCCGCTCCAACCAGGTCCTGGCCATGCGCAACAGCTACCACGGCCGCTCCTTCTCCTCCGTCGCCGTCACCGGCAACTCCTCCTGGTCGCCCACGAGCCTCTCGCCGCTCCAGACCCTCTACGTCCACGGCGCCGTCCGCACCCGCGGCCCCTACGCCCACCTGGGCGACGAGGAGTTCATCCGGGCCTGCGTCGCCGACCTGGAGGACACGCTCGGCCAGGCCCACGGCACCGTCGCCGCGCTCATCGCCGAACCGGTGCAGGGCGTCGGCGGGTTCACCGCGCCGCCCGACGGCCTCTACGCCGCCTTCCGCGAGGTCCTCGCCCGGCACGGCATCCTGTGGATCAGCGACGAGGTGCAGACCGGCTGGGGCCGCACCGGCGACCACTTCTGGGGCTGGCAGGCGCACGCCGCGGCCGGCCCGCCGGACGTGCTGACCTTCGCCAAGGGCATCGCCAACGGCATGTCCGTCGGCGGGGTCGTGGCCCGCGCGGAGGTGATGAACTGCCTCGGGGCCAACTCCATCTCCACCTTCGGCGGCAGCCCCGTCACCATGGCCGCCGGGCTCGCCAACCTCACCCACCTCCTCGAGCACGACCTCCAGGGCAACGCCCGCCGCGTCGGCGGTCTGCTGATCGAGCGGCTGCGCGCCATCGCCGCCGGGCTGCCCGTCGTCCGCGAGGTCCGCGGCCGCGGGCTGATGATCGGTGTCGAGCTCGTCGAGCCCGACGGATCGCCCTCCGCCCGCGCCGCCTCCGCCGCCCTCGAACACGCCCGCGAGCACGGCCTGCTGATCGGCAAGGGCGGCCGCGAGGCCAACGTCCTGCGCATCGCCCCGCCCCTGTCCCTCACCGTCGCCGAGGCGGAGGAGGGCGCCGCCGCCCTGGAACACGCGCTGCGCGAGGCGGGAGACCTCACCGCCGGAAGGAGCCGGTCATGACCAGAACGATCATCAGCGGCGGCCTGGTCGTCACCGCCTCCGACGAGATCCACGCCGACGTCCTCGTCGAGGGGGAGAAGGTCGCCGCGCTGGCCGCGCCCGGCAGCGCGTACGCCCGCGGCTGGAGCGCCGAGCGGACGATCGACGCGACGGGCAAGTACGTCATCCCGGGAGGCGTCGACGCCCACACCCACTTCGAGCTCCCCTTCGGCGGCACCTCCTCCTCCGACACCTTCGAGACCGGCACCCGCGCCGCCGCCTGGGGCGGCACCACCACCGTCGTCGACTTCGCCGTCCAGTCGCGGGGACAGGCGCTGCGCGAGGGCCTGGACGCCTGGCACGCCAAGGCCGACGGCGTCTGCGCCGTCGACTACGCCTTCCACATGATCCTCTCCGATGTGAACGACGGCACGCTCAAGGAGATGGACCTCCTGGTGGGGGAGGGGGTGACGTCCTTCAAGCTGTTCATGGCCTACCCCGGCGTGTTCTACAGCGACGACGGGCAGATCCTGCGGGCCATGCAGCGGGCCGCCGGCAACGGCGGGCTGATCATGATGCACGCCGAGAACGGCATCGCCATCGACGTCCTGGTCGAACAGGCCCTGGCCGCCGGGAAGACCGACCCCCGCTACCACGGCGAGGTCCGCAGGGCGCTGCTGGAGGCCGAGGCCACCCACCGGGCGATCCAGCTCGCGAGCGTCGCCGGCAGCCCCCTCTACGTCGTGCACGTCTCCGCCGAGGAGGCCGTGGCCGAGCTGGTCCGGGCCCGTGACAAGGGCCTGCCCGTCTTCGGCGAGACCTGCCCGCAGTATCTCTTCCTGTCCACCGACAATCTGGCCGAGCCCGGCTTCGAGGGCGCCAAGTACGTCTGCTCCACACCGCTGCGCCCCCGCGAGCACCAGGCCGCGCTCTGGCGCGGGCTGCGCACCGACGACCTCCAGGTCGTCTCCACCGACCACTGCCCCTTCTGCTTCTCCGGCCAGAAGGAGCTGGGCCGCGGCGACTTCTCGAAGATCCCCAACGGCCTGCCCGGCGTGGAGAACCGGATGGACCTTCTCCACCAGGCCGTCGTCGACGGCCGCATCAGCCGCCGCCGCTGGATCGAGATCGCCTGCGCCGCGCCGGCGCGCATGTTCGGCCTCGCCCCGCACAAGGGCACCATCGCCCCCGGCGCCGACGCCGACATCGTCGTCTACGACCCCCACGCCCAGCAGGTCCTCTCCGCCGAGACCCACCACATGAACGTCGACTACTCGGCCTACGAGGGCCGGCGCGTCACCGGACGGGTCGAGACCGTCCTCTCGCGCGGCGAGGTCGTCATCGACGCCCGCCGCTACACCGGCAGGCCCGGGCACGGCCGCTTCGTGCCCCGCACCACCTGCCAGTACCTCACCTGACCCGCACGCAAGGAGTACTCCGCACCGTGGACTTCGGCCTCGTCCTCCAGACCGACCCGCCCGCCTCCGCCGTCGTCGAGCTCATGCGCCGCGCCGAGCGGGCCGGCTTCCGCTACGGCTGGACCTTCGATTCCGCCGTGCTGTGGCAGGAGCCCTTCGTCATCCACAGCCGCATCCTGGACCACACCGAACGCCTCGTCGTCGGCCCCATGGTCACCAACCCCTCCACCCGCAGCCCGGAGGTCACCGCCTCCACCTTCGCCACGCTCAACGACATGTACGGCAACCGCACGGTGTGCGGCATCGGGCGCGGCGACTCGGCGATGCGGGTGGCCGGCCGCAAGCCCAACACCCTGGCCACGCTGAGCGAGGCGATGCGGATCATCCGCGATCTGGCGGAGGGCCGCGAGACGGACATAGAGGGTACGGCGCTGCGCCTGCCCTGGGTGCGGGAGGGCCGGTTGCCCGTCTGGATGGCCGCCTACGGGCCGAAGGCGCTGGCCCTCGCCGGCCGGGAGGCCGACGGCTTCATCCTCCAGCTCGCCGACCCCTATCTGACGGAGTGGATGATCAAGGCGGTGCGCGACGCGGCCACCGCGGCCGGCCGCGACCCCGCGTCCGTCACGATCTGTGTGGCCGCCCCCGCCTACGTCGGCGACGACCTCGACCACGCCCGGGAACAGTGCCGCTGGTTCGGCGGCATGGTCGGCAACCACGTGGCCGACCTCGTCGCACGCTACGGCGCCCACTCCGGGGCGGTGCCCGAGGCCCTCACCGCCTACATCGAGCGCCGCTCCGGCTACGACTACAGCCACCACGGCAAGGCGGGCAATCCCTCGACCGACTTCGTGCCGGACGAGATCGTCGACCGGTTCTGCCTGCTGGGGCCGGTGGAGGCGCACCGCGAACGCCTGGAGCGCCTCCGCGACCTGGGCGTGGACCAGTTCGCGGTCTACGCGATGCACGACGCGAAGGAGGCCACCATCGACGCTTACGGGAAGCACCTCATCCCCGCGCTGGGCTGACGCCCCCGCGGCCGCCTCCCGAGTCCCCTACGGCACGCGGGCCGTCCACTCCGCCGACGAGAACTTGGTCGTGGCCAGTTCCTCGGCCCGCGCCATCTCCTCCGGCGTGATCGCGCCCTCCCGCAGCCCGTACCGCCCGCGGAAGGACTCGATCATCCGCTCGATGACCGCCGCGCGCGGCAGCCCGGTCTGCCGGCGCAGCGGGTCCACCCGCTTCTTCGCGCTCGTGGTGCCCTTGTCGGACAGCTTCTCCCGGCCGATGCGCAGCACGTCGAGCATCTTGTCCGCGTCGATGTCGTAGGCCATCGTCACGTGGTGCAGCACGGCCCCGGCCGTGCCCACCAGCCGCTTCTGCGCCGCGCCCGCGATCTTGCCGTGCTCGGTGGCGATGTCGTTCAGCGGCTGGTACCACGCCTTGACGCCCATGCCCTCCAGCGCGCCCAGCACCCAGTCGTCCAGGTAGGCGTAGCTGTCGGCGAAGGACAGGCCCTGCACCAGGGCGTCGGGCACCGACAGCGAGTAGGTGATGGTGTTGCCCGGTTCGATGTACATGGCACCGCCGCCGCTGATCCGGCGCACCACCGTCATGCCGTGCCGGGCGGCGCCCTCGGGGTCCACCTCGTTGCGCAGCGACTGGAAGCTGCCGATGACCACGGCGGGCGCGCCCCACTCCCACACCCGCAGCGTCGGCGCCCGCCGCCCGGCGGCGACCTCGGCCGTCAGCACCTCGTCGAGGGCCATGTGGAGGGCGGGCGACTGCGGCCCGTCGTGGATGAGCTCGAAGTCGTAGTCGGACCAGTCGGTGGCGTTCGCCAGGGCCCGGCGGACGGCGATGCCCACGGCCTCGGAGGTGAAGCCGAAGAGGACGGCGTCCGCGGGCAGGGCCGCGTCGATCCGGGACGCCAGGCTCGGCGCCGGGGTGTCGGCGGGCGCGCCCTCCAGTGCCCGGTTGATGTCGAGGAGCGCCTCGTCGGGCTCCAGGAAGAAGTCCCCGGCCACACGTACGTCGCGCAGCACCCCGTCCGCGACCTCCAGGTCGACGACGACGAGCTTGCCGCCCGGCACCTTGTACTCACCGTGCACGGCGCACCCTCCAGCTTCCGTTCCCGCGCCGGCCCACCCGGCCGGCGGCAGGGTCCACCGTAACCCCGCCCCCTCGGGCCACGCGGTGTTGCGCCGGCGGGGGCACCTCTGCCTTGCTTGGGTGCCATGGCGTTCACGACGCGGCCCACCCTCCGGGGCACCTTCGGCATGGTGTCCACCACCCACTGGCTCGCCTCGCAGTCCGGCATGGCCGTACTGGAGCGCGGCGGCAACGCCTTCGACGCGGCCGTGGCCGCCGCCTTCGTCCTCCACGTCGTCGAGCCGCACATGAACGGCCCCGCCGGAGAGGTGCCCGCCCTGATCGCCCCCGCCGGGGGTCCGGTGCGGGTGCTGTGCGGCCAGGGCCCGGCGCCCGCGGGCGCGAGCGTCGGCCACTACACCTCTCTCGGCCTCGACCTCGTCCCCGGCACCGGCCCGCTGGCCGCCACCGTGCCCGGCGCGTTCGACGCCTGGATGCTGCTCCTGCGCGACCACGGCACCCGCCCGCTCGCCGACGTCCTCGACCACGCCATCGGCTGTGCCGAGCGTGGGCACGTCCCCGTCGAGCAGGTCACCGAGACCGTGCTGTCCGTGCGCGAACTGTTCGCGACCGAGCCGGAATGGGCGGCTTCCGCCGCGCTGTACCTGCCCGGAGGACGGCCCATGGCGCCGGGCGGGCTGCTGCGCAACCCGGCCCTCGCCGCCACCTGGCGCCGCCTGCTCGCCGAGGCCGAACGCGGCGGCCGCACCCGTGAGGCGCGCATCGACGCCGCCCGCCGCGTCTGGCGCGAGGGCTTCGTCGCCGAGGCCCTCGTCCGCGCCGCCGCCCGCCCCACCCTCGACACCTCCGGCGAACGCCACACCGGCACCCTCACCGCCGACGACCTCGCCCGCCACCGGGCCCACTACGAGGACCCCGTCACCCACGACTGGAACGGCTGGACCGTCTGCAAGGCGGGCCCCTGGTCGCAGGGCCCGGTCCTGGCACAGCAGCTCGCCCTGCTGCCGGCCGAGCTGCCCGCGTACGGGTCGCCCGAGTACGTCCACCTCCTCGTCGAGGGCGGCAAGCTGGCCATGGCCGACCGCGAGGCCTGGTACGGCGACGCCGGCCCGGACGTGCCGCTGCGCACCCTGCTGTCCGACGGCTACAACACCGCCCGCCGCACGCTGATCGACGGCACCGCCTCGTACGAGCTGCGCCCCGGCAGCCCGGGCGGGCGCGCGCCGCGCCTGGCCCGGTACCCGGTGGGCGGGGCCGCCGGCCCGGCCGTGCCGGGTGGCGGCGAGCCGACCGTCGCCGCGAACGGTGCCACCCGGGGCGACACCTGCCACCTCGACGTCGTCGACCGCTGGGGCAACATGATCTCCGCGACCCCCAGCGGCGGCTGGTTGCAGTCCAACCCCGTCGTCCCCGAGCTCGGCTTCCCCCTCGGCACCCGCCTGCAGATGACCTGGCTGGAGCCGGGCCTGCCCAACTCCCTCACTCCCGGTCGCCGCCCCCGCACCACCTTGTCGCCCTCCCTCGCCCTGCGCGGCGGCGAGCCCGTCCTCGCCTTCGGCACCCCCGGCGGTGACCAGCAGGACCAGTGGCAGTTCCATTTCCTCCTCGCCACCGCGCTGCGCCCGCCCGTACGCGGCGGCCTCGATCTCCAGGGCGCGATCGACGCGCCCAACTGGCACCAGGACGCCTTCCCCAGCTCCTTCCACCCGCGCACCGCGTACCCCGGCAGCGTCACCGTCGAGTCCCGTATCGGCGAGCGGACCATCGCCGAGCTGCGCCGCCGCGGGCACGACGTGACGGTCGGCGGGCCGTGGTCGGAGGGGCGGCTGTGCGCGGTGGCGCGCGACCCGGAGACGGGGGTGCTGTCGGCGGCGGCCAATCCGCGCGGCATGCAGGGGTACGCGGTCGGTCGGTGAGCAGGGGCCCGGCGAGCAGGGGCAGGGGCAGGAGCGGACCGGTCGTTCACCGGGGCGTCGGCTGCCCGCCACCGGCCCCTCACCGGATGTCGGCGCCGCGTGGTTCGATGTCCGTATGGTTCACACGGTTCACACGCTCGGCACATTCCTCGCGGGCGATCTCCACGAGGTCGAGGAGGCGGTCCGCAAGGCGGCCGCGGCGGAGATCCTGCCCCGGTTCCGGCAGCTCGCGGCGGACGAGATCGTCGAGAAGAACGGCCCCCACGACCTGGTGACCGTCGCCGACCGGCGTGCCGAGGAGCACCTCACGGCCTCGCTCACCGCGCTGCTGCCCGGTTCGGTCGTCGTCGGCGAGGAGGCCGTGCACGCCGACCCGGGCATCCTGCGGGCGCTCACCGGCGACGCCCCGGTGTGGATCGTCGACCCGGTCGACGGCACCCGGCAGTTCGTGCACGGCGACCCCGGCTTCGCCACCCTCGTCAGCCTCGCGCACCGCGGCGAGACGCTCGCCTCCTGGACGTACGCACCCGCCCTGGACCAGCTGGCCGTGGCCCGCCGCGGCGCCGGGGCCACCCTCAACGGCGTGCCGCTGCGCTCCGGTTCGCCCGACCCGGGGCGGGATCTGACCGTGGCGATATCCCACTACGACTTCACCACCGACGAGGAGAAGCGCGTCCTGGCGACGCTGCTGACGGAAGGCGTCGTGCCGCGCCCCTGCGGCTCGGCGGGCCTGGAGTACCTGCGCGTGGCGCAGGGCACGCTCGACGCGCTGGCATTTTCGTGGGAGAACCCGTGGGACCACGCGGCGGGGCTGCTGCTGGTCGCCGAGGCCGGCGGGGCGAGCGCGACGGTCGCGGACGAGCCGTTCCGTCTGGAGGGCGGCAACACCCTGCCGTTCAGCGCGGCTCGGGACGGGAAGACCCTGCGGCATATCCTGGACCTGCTGGCGTCCGCCGGCCGGCCTGACGGGGTGTCCGCCGGGTCGTGACCCTGACGAGGGGAGACGGTCCGGTGGCCGGCATGCTCGACGCGGTCGTCGTGGGAGCGGGGCCCAACGGGCTGACCGCCGCGGTCGAACTCGCCCGCCGCGGCCTGTCGGTGGAGGTGTTCGAGGCCGCCGACGCCGTGGGCGGCGGTGCCCGCACCGAGGAGCTGACCCTCCCCGGCTTCCGGCACGACCCCTGCTCGGCGGTGCACCCGCTGGCGGTGCGCTCGCCCGCGTTCACCGGGATGCCGCTGGACCGGCACGGCCTCGAGTGGCTCCACCCCGACCTGCCGATGGCCCATCCGTTCCCCGACGGCACGGCCGCGGTCCTCTCCCGGCTGATCGGCGAGACGGCGTGCTCGCTCGGCCCGCGCGACGCGGGCGCCTACCGCCGGCTGGTGGCGCCGTTCCGCGGCACGTGGGACACGCTCGCCGCGGACTTCCTGCGCACCCAGTGGGACGGCCTGCCGGCCGACCCGGTCACGTACGCGCGCTTCGGGCTGGTCGCCGCCCAGTCGGCGGACCTGCTGGCGCGCACCCGCTTCCGCGACGCCAAGGCCCGCGGGCTCTTCGCCGGCCTGGCCGCGCACGGCATCGCGCCCCTCGGCGGCTTCGGGCTCGGCGGCATGGCGCTGATGTTCGCCCTCGCCGCCCATGAGTGCGGCTGGCCCGTCCCGCGCGGCGGTTCGCAGGCCATCGCCGACGCCCTCGCCTCGTACCTGCGCGAGCTGGGCGGCACGATCCACACCGGCTTCGAGGTCAAGCACCTCGACGACCTGCCGCCCGCCCGCGCCTTCGTCTTCGACACCTCGCCGACCGCCCTCGCCCGCATCGCGGGCCTGGGCGACGCGTACAAGCGGTTTCGCTACGGCCCCGCCGTTTTCAAGATCGACTACGCGCTGGACGGGCCGGTGCCCTGGACCGCCGAGCCCGCGCGCCGGGCCGGCACGGTCCACGTCGGCCCCACCTTCGAGGAGATCGGCGCGGCCCTCGACGCCGCGACGGCCGGCCGCGACCCGTCCGTGCCCTTCCTCATCACCGCCCAGCCCGCCGTCGTGGACCCCACCCGGGCCCCCGAGGGCAAGCACACGTTCTGGGTGTACGGCCATGTGCCCAACGGCTGGGAGGGCGACGCCACCGACGTCATCGAGCGGCAGATCGAACGCTTCGCGCCGGGCTTCCGCGACCTCGTCCTGGCCCGCGCCACCGCGGGTCCGCCCGAGCTCGCCGCGCGCAACGCCAACTACGTCGGCGGCGACATCGCCACCGGCTCGGTCGCGGGCCTGCGCCTGCTCGTCCGCCCCAAGCTGGCACGTGTGCCCTACGCCACCGCGCACCCGGCCGTCTTCCTCTGCTCGTCGGCCACCCCGCCGGGCCCGGGAGTGCACGGCATGAGCGGCCACCACGCGGCGAAGGCGGTGTGGCGCCGGCTGCGCGGGGCCTGACGGGGTCTGGCGCGAGGGCGCCGGGGGATGATGTCCGAAACCCGCCAGCCCCGCCCGCCCCCCTGGCATCATCCTGGAACCATGCGCACCGAGTCCCCCCGCACGCACACCGTCGTCGACAGCCCCTACGGCCCGCTGACCCTGGTCGCCACCGAGGGCGTGCTGAGCGGCCTGTACATGGACGGCCAGCGGCACCGCCCGCAGGAGGAGAGCTTCGGCGAACGGGCCGGAGCCGAGGACGGGCCGTTCCCCGAGACGATCCGCCAGCTGGAGGCCTACTTCGCGGGCGAGTCGACCGAGTTCGACGTCCCGCTCCGCCTGGAGGGCACGCCCTTCCAGCAGCGGGTCTGGGAGGAGCTCTGCCGGATCCCCTTCGGCGAGACGATCACCTACGGCGAGCTCGCGGCCCGCATCGGCTCCCCGAGCGCCTCCCGCGCCGTCGGACTCGCCAACGGCAAGAACCCCGTCAGCATCATCGTCCCCTGCCACCGCGTCATCGGCTCCAACGGGAGCATGACCGGCTACGGCGGCGGCGTCGACCGCAAGCGCCGGCTGCTGGCCTTCGAGGGCGCGGGCGTACCGGGCACCGAGGACGACGGACGGCTCTTCTAGGGCCTGTCCGGCGGATCTTCGTGGATCAGCGAGCGGCGTCCGGCGCTGGGGGCACCTCCCAGCGGTAGCTGGGGGAGATCGCAAGGCGGAGGGGCGCCCTCGTACCGGGCGTACTTGGGCGATCCCGACAACGCGGCGAGCGTGCGTGCCTGGGGGCACCCCCAGCGGTAGCTGGGGGAGCGTCGGGAGCCCGCGAAGATCCGCCGGACAGGCCCTAGGCACCTATCCGGCCACCGGATGCGCGCGCAGCCAGTCCAGGACCTGCCCGGCGTGCCGGTCCGGCGGGAAGACCGGGTAGAAGACGTGCTCGACCGCCCCGTCCCGGACGATCATCGTCAGTCGCGAGAACAGCGTCCGCCCCCCGGCCTCGAACGTCGGCAGCCCCAGCGCCCCGGCCAGCTCCAGCTCCGGGTCGGACAGCATCGCGAACGGCAGCCGCAGCCGCTCCACGACCTCCCGCTGGTACGCGGTGTCCTGGCCGGACAGCCCGAACACCCGGGCCGCTCCCGCGTCGCGCAGCTCCTGGTGGTGGTCGCGGAAGTCGCAGGCCTCGGCCGTGCAGCCGCGGGCCCCCGGAATGGCCTCCCAGCCCTCGGGGAGGTCCGTGTCCGGCCGCCCGGTCAGCGGGTAGACGTAGAGCACGGTGCGCCCGGCACCCAGCCCGTCGAGGCGTACCGTCCCGCCCGAGGTGTCCGGCGGAGCGAGCGCCGGAAGGCGCAGCCCGGGCAGGTGGTCGGCGGCGCCGTCGTCCTCGGGGACGGGCAGGCCGGCGGGCAGGACGGTGTGGTCGGTCATCGGTTCCCCCTGGACGACACTGTGGGCGCTGTTGCGGTGGGCGGCCTCGCGCAGTCGCGCGAGGAGGACCGCCCGGCGGGTGGTGAGTTCGTCGATGCGCCGCGTCAGCTCGTCGGCGGCCGCGCGGTAGCCGGCCAGCGAGGCCGGGCAGTCATCGGCGTGCTCCCGGCCGGCCGTGAGGCACTCCAGGAACGGGCGCGTGCGCTCGGCGGGGACGCCCAGCCGGGCCAGCGCCCGGATCTCGGCGACGAGCCGTACGTCGTGCTCGCCGTAGTCGCGGTAGCCGTTGGCCAGCCGGCCCGGCGTGATCAGCCCCAGCGACTCGTAGTAGCGCACCGCCTTCACGGTCGCCCCCGCCCGTCGCGCGGCCTCGCCGATCCTCATCCCGGGAACCCCCTCTCACCTGTGCGGGAGGCTAAACCCTGCCCCCGGGGGCAAGGTCAAACGGGGTCAGTCGCGCTGGTCAGGCCCCTCGCCCCGGTCCCGTGCGCTGTCCGCCACCCGGCGCAGCCGGGGATGCCGGACCGGGCCGCCCTGCTCGGTCAGCGCCTCGCCGACCATCGTGCGCAGCGCGTCCCGCAGCCCGTGGAGGGCGTGGTGCCGCGCCGGGCCGGCGCCCGGGTCCGTCCGCAGCTCCGTCAGCAGCGCCCAGCACAGGGCGAGCATCACCAGCACGAAGGGCAGCGCGACCAGGATCGTCGCCGACTGCAACGACTTCAGGCCGCCCGCCACCAGCAGGACGGCCGCCACCGTCGCCATCAGCACCCCCCACACCACCACCAGCCAGGTGCGCGGGTGCAGCGCGCCGCGGCTGGAGAGCGACCCCATCACCAGCGACGCCGAGTCCGCGCTGGTGATGAAGTACGTCATGACCAGCGCCATCGCGATCCACGAGGTGAGTGTGGCCAGCGGCAGGGTGTCCAGCAGGGCGAACAGCGAGGCCTCCGCGCCCTCCTTCACCGTCCCGGCCATGTCGGCGGCGCCCGTCATGTCCAGCCGCAGGGCGCTGCCGCCCATCACGCAGAACCACACCACCGTCGCCCCGCTGGGCACCAGCAGGACGCCGACGAGGAACTCGCGGATCGTCCGGCCGTGCGAGATGCGGGCGATGAACGTGCCCACGAACGGCGCCCAGGACAGCCACCACGCCCAGTAGAAGATCGTCCAGGCGCCCAGCCACTCCGAGTCGGTGAACGCCCCGGTACGGGTGGCCAGGACCATCAGGTCGTGGAGGTAGCCGCCGGTGGCCGCCGGGATCGTGTTGAGCACGAAGACCGTCGGGCCCAGCAGGAAGACGAAGAGCATCAGGCAGGCGGCCAGCGCGATGTTGAGCGTGCTCAGCCATTTGACGCCCTTGTGCAGCCCGGAGAACGCCGAGAGCACGAACGCGGCCGACAGCGAGGCGATGATGATCAGCTCCAGCGCGGTCGAGTCCTGGACGCCGGTCGTGATGTTCAGGCCCTTCGACACCTGGAGCGCACCCAGGCCCAGGCTGGTCGCCGTGCCGAAGACGGTGGCGAAGACCGCCAGCAGGTCGATCGCCCGGCCCGGCCAGCCGGCCGCCCGCTCCGCGCCGAGCAGCGGTACGAAGGCCGAGCTGAGGCGGTTGCCGCGGCCCTTGCGGAAGCCGGCGTAGGCCAGCGCGAGGCCGGCCATGCCGTAGATCGCCCAGGGGTGCAGCGTCCAGTGGAAGAAGGAGTACTCCAGGGCCGTACGGGCGGCGGCCGGGGTGCCCGAGGGCACCCCGCTGCCCGGGGGCGGGACCACGAAGTGCTGGAGCGGCTCCCCGACCCCGTAGAACATCAGCCCGATGCCCATCCCGGCGCTGAACATCATCGCGATCCACGCCAGGTCGCCGAACTCCGGCCGGGAGTCGTCCGCGCCCAGCCGGATCCGGCCGAACCGGCTGACCGCGATCACGACGCTCAGCACGAGGAACGCGTCCGCCGCGATCACGAAGAGCCAGGCGAAATTGGACAGCACCCAGCCCAGGGCCGTCCTCGACAGCCGGTCGAACGAATGCTTGCCCAGGGCCGCCCACGCCACCACCGCCAGGACCGCGGCGCCGCCGACGACGACCAGCGGGAGGTCCGGCGGCTCGTCCCCCGGGGCGCGCACATCCGTGCTCTCGGTGCTCATGACGCCCCACTATGGCCGGGATCGCCCGGATCGGACGGGGTGGCACGCCGCCGCCGGGGCATGGGCGGCACCGCAGTCCCCCGGGTAGGGTCACCGCGGCGCGACCGGGAAGCGAGGGGACTCATGGTGGCGGAGACGACCCGCGGGCGACGCGTACTGATCGCCGCGGACAAGTTCAAGGGCTCCCTGACGGCCGCCGAGGTCGCCCGGCACGTGGCGGCCGGGCTGCGGCGCGCCGTGCCGGACACGGCCGTCGTGGCGCTGCCCGTGGCGGACGGCGGCGACGGCACGGTCGCGGCCGCCCTGGCCGCCGGGTTCGCGCGGCGCGCGGTGAGGGTGACGGGGCCGGTGGGGGAGCCGGTCGACGCCGCGTACGCGCTGCGGGCCGGCGACGGCACCGCCGTGGTGGAGATGGCCGAGGCCTCGGGGCTGCGGCTGCTGCCGGGCGGCGCCTTCGCGCCGCTCACCGCCACCACGTACGGCACCGGCGAGCTGCTGCGGGCCGCGCTGGACGCCGGCGCGCGCACGGTCGTCCTGGGCGTGGGCGGCAGCGCCACCACGGACGGCGGGGCCGGGATGCTCACCGCGCTGGGCGCCCGCCTCCGCGACACCGCGGGCCGCCCTCCGGCTCCCGGCGGCGGGGCCCTCGCCGGCCTCGCCGAGGCCGACCTCTCCGGGCTGGACGCGCGGCTCGCGCGGACCCGGATCGTGCTGGCGAGCGACGTCACCAACCCGCTGACCGGGCCGCACGGCGCGGCGGCCGTCTACGGGCCGCAGAAGGGCGCCGGTCCCGCCGACGTCGCCGCGCTCGACGCCGCCCTCGGGCACTGGGCGCGGCTGCTGGACGGCGGCCGGCTGGCGTCCGCGCCCGGGGCCGGGGCGGCCGGCGGCCTGGGCTACGGCGCCCTCGCCGGGCTGGGCGCGGCCTTCCGGCCCGGCATCGAGGTGATGCTGGACGTGCTGGGGTTCGACGCGGCGGTCGCCGGGGCGGACCTGGTGATCACGGGGGAGGGGTCGCTGGACGAGCAGACCCTGCACGGCAAGGCACCGCTGGGAGTGGCCCGCCGGGCCGGGGCGCGCGGGGTCCCGGTGGTGGCGGTGTGCGGCCGCCTGACCCTGCCGCCGGGCCGCCTGGCCGAGGCGGGCATCGCCCGGGCGTACGCCCTGACGGACCTGGAGGCGGACCCGGCGCGTTGCGTGACGGAAGCGGGCTCGCTGCTGCGCCGCCTGGCCGAGGAGATCGGGCGGGATCTCCTCGGCTGATACCGGGGCCCCGCCCCGGCCCCGGACGCGGCCGCGCCGCGTGTCCTCAAGCGCCGGACGGGCTGCTGTGCCTTGTCCTCAAGCGCCGGACGGGCTGCCAAAGGGCGTGGGCCCGGGCGAAATCGCCCGGGCCCACGCCCTTTGTCCGGTGCCGTCCCGCGGCCGCGTTACGGAATCTGTGCCGCTTCCCGCGCCTCGCGGCGGTTGTCGCGGAAGGTGTTCACCCGGCGGGCCGTGGCGAACAGCGGGATGACCGCTCCCAGGACGACCTGGAGGGCGCAGCCCGTCTGGAGGAGGAGCTCACCGCCGGGGGCGTCGAAGGCCCAGGCGGCCAGCAGACCCATGCTGAGCACGATCCAGCTGAGCATGGCCACCGCCAGCGGACCCCGCGGCTTCGGGTACTCCACGCGGCTGACCATCAGCCACGCCACACCCATGATCGCCAGCAGCGTCGGGACGAAGGGCAGCTCCAGCAGCACGATCGAGACGACCGTGAGCGCCCCGAAGGGGCTCGGCATGCCCTGGAAGATGCCGTCGCGCATCGGTACGCACGAGAAGCGCGCCAGCCGCAGGACGACCGCCAGCAGCACCACGATCGCGGCGACCGCCGAGACCCGCTGCATGGCGTCGTCGGCGACCATGCCCCACACGACCACGAAGTACGCGGGCGCGAGGCCGAAGCTGATCAGGTCCGACAGGTTGTCCAGCTCGGCACCCATCGCCGAGCTGCGCAGCTTGCGGGCCACGAGGCCGTCGAAGAGGTCGAACACCGACGCGAGGAGCATCAGTATCACCGCGGTGGCCGCGCTGTGGCGGGCCATTCCGCCGTCCTCGTTCCCCGTGAGGTGGGGGATGAGGACGCCGGTGGTGGTGAAGTACACCGCCATGAAGCCGCAGATCGCGTTGCCCAGGGTGAGGGTGTCCGCTATTGACAGCCGGGTGGACAGCGGCATGTCGTCCGTGTCGTCGGTGTCCGCCTCGGGAACCCAGGCGGCCTGGGTGTCGGGCTCAATCACGGTCAAGGCGGGTCACTCCTGCCGTGGTGGCCTGGCCGACCTCGACCGCGACCTCGACGCCCTCCGGGAGGTAGACGTCGACACGCGAGCCGAAGCGGATCAGGCCGATCCGGTCACCCTGCTCCACCTTCGTGTCCGCGTCGATGTACGGCACGATGCGACGGGCGACGGCGCCGGCGATCTGGATCATCTCGATGTCACCGAGCTCGGTGTCGAAGTGCCAGACCACCCGCTCGTTGTTCTCGCTCTCCTTGTTGAAGGCCGGCACGAACCCACCCGGGATGTGCTCGACCGACGTCACCGTGCCGGCCATCGGGGCGCGGTTGACGTGGACGTTGAGCGGGCTCATGAAGATCGCGACGCGGGTTCGTCCGTCCTTCCACGGCATGATGCTCTGCACCACACCGTCGGCCGGGGAGATGACCCGGCCGGGGGCGATCTCACGATCGGGGTCGCGGAAGAACCACAGCATGCCCGCCGCGAGAGCGGTGGCGGGCACGGCCAGCGCCGCCCAGCGGCCGGAGCGGCGGGCCTTGCTGAGACTGACCGCCGCCGTGGCGACGGTGGGGAGGAGCCACGGCGATGCTCCGCGCGCGAGGCGTACGCCGAGGAGGCTGTCGCGGTGTGCAGAGGAAGAGCTGTGGGGCATGGGTGACCTTCGTAGCGGAGGGTGCCGCGTAATGATCGGGGGACGGCGGCTTTCCCGGGATGCTATCGGTTGCGAGTGGCAACTGGCCAAGCGCCAGGGCCAGTCGATGGCCGAACAGTGATGACAGTGTGTGATCTTCTTCTCTGTTATATGGCCGCCATATCTCCCTAAAACGGACAATTACCCCTGGATTCGGTACTCCTCGAGCAGGCGGCGACCGATGATCATTTTCTGGATCTCGGCCGTGCCCTCACCGATCAGGAGCATCGGCGCCTCCCGGTAGAGCCGCTCGATCTCGTACTCCTTGGAGAAACCGTAGCCGCCGTGGATGCGGAAGGCGTCCTCGACGACCTCCTTGCAGTACTCGGAGGCCAGGTACTTGGCCATTCCGGCCTCGAGGTCGTTGCGGCGGCCCGAGTCCTTCTTGCGGGCCGCGTTCACCATCATCGCATGGGCCGCCTCGACCTTTGTAGCCATTTCGGCCAGTTTGAACTGAATGGCCTGGTGCTGGGCGATGGGTTTTCCGAAAGTGTGACGCTGCTGGGCGTAGGAAACACCCAGTTCGAAGGCACGCTGTGCGACACCGCAACCACGTGCCGCGACGTTCACCCGGCCCACCTCGACGCCGTCCATCATTTGGTAGAAGCCCCGGCCGGGGGTCCCACCGAGCACCCGGTCGGCCGGAACGCGCAGGCCGTCCATGATCAGTTCGGTGGTGTCGACGCCCTTGTAGCCCATCTTCTCGATCTTGCCGGGGATGGTCAGACCCGGCCTGACCTGCCCGAACCCGGGCTCCTTCTCGATCAGGAAGGTGGTCATCGACTTGTGCGGGGCCAGCCCGGCCGACTGCCCGTCCTCGGGCTCCGTCCGGCACAGCACCGCCACCAGCGTCGACGAGCCGCCGTTGGTCAGCCACATCTTCTGGCCGTTCAGGACGTACGTGTCGCCGTCCCGCACGCCCTTGGACGTGATGGCCGACACATCCGAGCCCAGCCCGGGCTCCGACATCGAGAACGCGCCCCGCACCTCACCGGTGGCCATCCGGGGCAGGAAGTGATCCTTCTGCTCCTGGGTGCCGTGCTGCTTGATCATGTAGGCGACGATGAAATGCGTATTGATGATTCCCGACACACTCATCCAGCCGCGCGCGATCTCCTCCACGCACAGCGCGTATGTGAGAAGGGACTCACCGAGCCCGCCGTACTCCTCGGGGATCATCAGCCCGAACAGGCCGAGTTCCTTCAGCCCCTCCACTATTCGGGTGGGGTATTCGTCGCGGTGCTCCAGCTCGGTCGCGACCGGGATGATCTCTTTGTCGACGAATTCACGGACCGTCGCCAGGATTTCCCGCTGGACGTCCGTCAGCCCTTCCGTCTGTGCCAGGCGGCCCATCGCTCACTTCTCCCGGATGATCGGTTCGGGACGGCCGGGCTGCTCCCCGCCGCGTTCCTTGATGTAGGTGGCGGTGGGGACCATCACCTTGCGCCGGAAGGTGCAGACCACCGTGCCGTCCTGCTTGTAGCCGATGGTCTCGACGTACACGATCCCGCGGTCGTCCTTCGACTTCGAGGGCGTCTTGTCCAGCACCCGCGTCTCGCCGTAGAGGGTGTCGCCGTGGAAGGTCGGGGCTATGTGCCTCAGCGATTCCACCTCGAGATTGGCGATCGCCTTGCCCGAGACGTCGGGCACCGACATGCCCAGCAGCAGGGAGTAGATGTAGTTGCCCACCACCACGTTCCTGCCGAAGTCGGTCGTCTCCTCGGCGTAGTGGCTGTCCATGTGCAGCGGGTGGTGGTTCATCGTGAGCAGGCAGAAGAGGTGGTCGTCGTATTCCGTGACCGTCTTCCCGGGCCAGTGCTTGTACACATCGCCGACGGTGAACTCTTCGAAGGTGCGGCCGAACTGCATCGCGCTCATGCCTCCGGGATCTCGAAGACGGACTTGCGGACCATTCCGGCCGCCCGGCCCTTGCCGGCGATGACCAGGGCCATCTTCCGGCTGGCCTCGTCGATCATCTCGTCGCCGAGCATCGCCGAGCCCTTCCTGCCGCCCGCCTCCGACGTGCAGTAGTCGTACGCGTCCAGGATCAGCTCGGCGTGGTCGTAGTCGGCCTGCGAGGGCGAGAAGACCTCGTTGGCGGCCTCCACCTGGCCCGGGTGCAGCACCCACTTGCCGTCGAAGCCCAGCGCCGCCGCCCGGCCGGCGACCTCGCGGTAGCCGTCCACGTTCTTGATCTGGAGGTAGGGGCCGTCGATGGCCTGGAGGTCGTGGGCGCGGGCCGCCATCAGGATGCGCATGAGGATGTAGTGGTAGGCGTCCGCCGGGTAGCCGGGCGGCTGCTCGCCCACGACCAGGGAGTTCATGTTGATCGAGGCCATGAAGTCGGCCGGGCCGAAGATGATCGTCTCCAGGCGCGGCGACGCGGCGGCGATCCCGTCCACGTTGACCAGGCCCTTGGCGTTCTCGATCTGCGCCTCGATGCCGATGCGGCCGACCTCGAAGCCCATGGTCTTCTCGATCTGCGTGAGCAGCAGGTCCAGGGCGATGATCTGCTGGGCGTCCTGCACCTTGGGCAGCATGATGCAGTCGAGGTTGGGGCCCGCGCCCTCGACGACCGTGATCACATCGCGGTACGTCCAGTGGGTGGTCCAGTCGTTGACCCGCACGACCCGGGTCTTGCCCGTCCAGTCGCCGTTGTTCAGCGCGTCGACGATCGTGTGCCGGGCGCCCTCCTTGGCCAGCGGCGCGCACGCGTCCTCCAGGTCCAGGAAGACCTGGTCGGCGGGGAGCGACTGGGCCTTCTCCAGGAAGCGGGGGTTGCTGCCGGGGACGGCGAGGCAGGAGCGGCGCGGACGGAGGCGGTTCACGGGGGTGGTGCTGCCGGTCATGCGGTGACCTCCAGGGGGTCGAGCTGGTTCGCTGTACGGATCTCGTCGACGATACGGCCGATGATCTCCGTGATACCGAAGTCCTTCGGGGTGAAAACCGCGGCGACCCCGGCCGCCCGCAGGGCGGCCGCGTCGGCCGACGGGATGATGCCACCGACGATGACGGGCACCTCGCCCGCCCCCGCCGCGCGCATCCGGGCCAGGACGTCGGGGACGAGCTCGGCGTGCGAGCCGGAGAGGATGGACAGGCCCACGCAGTGCACGTCCTCGGCGACGGCCGCCGAGACGATCTGCTCCGGGGTGAGCCGGATGCCCTGGTAGACCACCTCGAAGCCGGCGTCGCGGGCCCGTACGGCGATCTGCTCGGCGCCGTTGGAGTGCCCGTCCAGGCCCGGCTTGCCCACCAGCAGCCGCAGCCGGCCGCCGCCCAGCTCCTCGGCCGTACGGGCCACCTTCGCCCGGACGGCCGCCAGCGGGGTGCCCGCCTCGGCGGCCACGGCCAGCGGGGCGCCGCTGACGCCCGTGGGGGCGCGGAACTCACCGAAGACGTCCCGCAGCGCCCAGGACCACTCGCCGGTGGTGACGCCCGCGCGGACGCACTCGAGGGTGGCGGGCATCAGGTTCTCCGCGCCGGCGGCGGTCTTCTTCAGGACCGACAGGGCCTCCTGGGCACGGCCCTCGTCCCGGTCGTCGCGCCAGCGGTGGAGGGCCGCGACGACCCGGGCCTCGTCCGCCGGGTCGACGGTCATGATGGCGGCGTCGAGGTCGGAGGTGAGCGGATTGGGCTCGGTGGACTCGAAGCAGTTGACGCCGACGATCCGCTCCTCGCCCGCCTCGATCCGCGCCCGCCGCTCGGCGTGCGAGGAGACGAGCTGCGACTTGAGGTAGCCGGACTCCACGGCCGCCATCGCCCCGCCCATCGCCTGGATCCGGTCGATCTCGGCCAGGCACTGCTCGACCAGGCCGGCCACCCGGGCCTCGATCACATGCGAGCCCTCGAAGATGTCGTCGTACTCCAGCAGGTCGCTCTCGTGGGCGAGGACCTGCTGGATGCGCAGCGACCACTGCTGGTCCCAGGGCCGGGGCAGGCCCAGCGCCTCGTTCCAGGCGGGCAGCTGCACGGCGCGGGCGCGGGCGTCCTTGGAGAGCGTGACGGCCAGCATCTCCAGCACGATGCGCTGGACGTTGTTCTCCGGCTGGGCCTCGGTCAGGCCCAGCGAGTTGACCTGGACGCCGTAGCGGAACCGGCGGTGCTTGGGGTTCTCGATGCCGTAGCGCTCGCGGGTGACCTGGTCCCAGATGCGGCCGAAGGCGCGCATCTTGCACATCTCCTCGATGAACCGGACACCGGCGTTGACGAAGAAGGAGATGCGGCCGACGACGTCGCCGCGCCGCTCCTCGGGGACCTGCCCGGAGGCGAACACCGCGTCGAGGACGGCGATCGCGGTGGACATCGCGTAGGAGATCTCCTGGACCGGGGTGGCCCCGGCCTCCTGGAGGTGGTAGCTGCAGATGTTGATCGGGTTCCACCGGGGGATGTGGTTCACCGTGTAGGTGATCATGTCGGTGGTCAGCCGGAGGCTGGGGCCGGGCGGGAAGACGTGCGTCCCGCGCGACAGGTACTCCTTGACGATGTCGTTCTGCGTGGTGCCCTGCAGGGCGGTCACGTCGGCGCCCTGCTCCTCCGCGACCACCTGGTACATCGCCAGCAGCCACATGGCGGTGGCGTTGATGGTCATGGAGGTGTTCATCCGCTCCAGGGGGATGTCCCGGAACAGCCGCCGCATATCCCCGAGATGGGCCACGGGGACCCCGACCCGGCCGACCTCGCCGCGGGCGAGGACGTGGTCGGGGTCGTATCCGGTCTGCGTCGGGAGGTCGAACGCGACCGAGAGGCCGGTCTGCCCCTTGGCGAGGTTGCGCCGGTAGAGCTCGTTGGACGCCTCGGCGGTGGAGTGCCCGGCGTACGTCCGCATCAGCCACGGACGATCCTTCTGACGCTGAGTCATTTAATGCAGCCGTCTCTCACACGTTCCGGAAGCGGTTGATCGCGTCGATGTGGCGGGCCCGCATCTCCTCGTCGCGTACGCCCATGCCCTCCTCGGGAGCGAGGCAGAGCACGCCGACCTTGCCCTGGTGGAGGTTGCGGTGGACGTCGTACGCGGCCTGGCCGGTGTCGGCGAGGGCGTACGTCTTCGAGAGGGTGGGGTGGATCTTTCCCTTGGCGATCAGGCGGTTGGCCTCCCACGCCTCGCGGTAGTTGGCGAAGTGGGAGCCGACGATGCGCTTGAGGGACATCCACAGGTAGCGGTTGTCGTACTCGTGGCGGTAGCCCGAGGTCGAGGCGCAGGTGACGATCGTGCCGCCCTTGCGGGTGACGTAGACCGAGGCGCCGAACGTCTCGCGGCCGGGGTGCTCGAAGACGATGTCCACGTCCTCGCCGCCGGTCAGTTCGCGGATGCGCTTGCCGAAGCGCTTCCACTCGCGCTGGTCCTGCTCGTGCTCGTCCTTCCAGAAGCGGTAGCCCTCGGCGCTGCGGTCGATGATCGCCTCGGCGCCCATCCGCCGGCAGATCTCCGCCTTCTTCTCGCTGGAGACCACGCAGATCGGGTTGGCCCCGCCGGCGAGCGCGAACTGCGTGGCGTACGAGCCGAGTCCGCCGCTGGCGCCCCAGATCAGGACGTTGTCGCCCTGCTTCATCCCGGCGCCGTTGCGGGAGACCAGCTGCCGGTAGGCGGTGGAGTTGACGAGCCCGGGGGCCGCGGCCTCCTCCCAGCTCAGGTGCTTCGGCTTGGGCATCAGCTGGTTGGACTTCACCAGCGCGATCTCGGCCAGGCCGCCGAAGTTGGTCTCGAAGCCCCAGATCCGCTGCTCCGGGTCGAGCATGGTGTCGCCGTGGCCGTCGGCGGACTCCAGTTCCACCGAGAGGCAGTGGGCGACGACCTCGTCTCCGGGCCGCCAGGCGTTGACGCCGGGGCCGGTGCGCAGGACCACGCCCGCCAGGTCGGAGCCGATCACGTGGTAGGGCAGGTCGTGCCGCTTGGCGAGCGGCGAGGTCCTGCCGTAGCGCTCCAGGAAGCCGAAGGTGGACATCGGCTCGAAGATCGAGGTCCAGACGGAGTTGTAGTTCACGGAGCTGGCCATCACGGCCACGAGGGCCTCGCCGGGGCCCAGTTCGGGCACCGGCACCTCCTCCACGTGCAGGGATTTGCGCGGGTCCTTCTCCCGGGTGGCGAGGCCGGCGAACATCTCGGCCTCGTCCTTGTGCACGGTGACCGCCCGGTATGACTCGGGGAGCGGCAGGGCTGCGAAGTCCTGGGAGCTGGTGTCCGGCGCGAGGATCGCGTCGAGTATCTGGTTCACGGATTGCCTCCGGCGAAGCACGTCGGGGAACGGGCTTGAGGGAACGTCGGGGGTGGTGAAGCGGTGGTGCCGTCGGTTCGGCGGGTGGTGCGGGGGTGGTGCTCGCATGGCGCGGGTGAGCGCTCGAGGGCCTGGTGACGCAGGCGTGTCCGGACGCACAAGTGGCTTGCGGGGACAGCCGGCACACGACGGTCGTGTCTGCGTGCCGGCCGCCCGGACACCCACAAGGTATGGCACCGCGTGCCACTCGACAAGACACTGGGTGCCAACAATTTCTCTCAGATGTCATCCCGATGGCACGTATGAGCAACGAAGGCCACCCCGGAGGGTGGCCTTCGTCATCATTTGTTCGTTTATGTCGGGGCTATGTCTCAGCTCGGCTTGAGCGCCTTCTCGATCGCCCGCATGACCTCGCTCAGCGGCGCGTCCGTCCGGGCCACCGTCACCAGCACCTCGCCCCGGGCCCGGGCCGTGGCGGCCGGTGCCTCGCCGGCGCCCGCGCGGCCCGAGCCGATGCCCGCCCCGAACGTCTCCCGCACGATGGCGAACGCGTGGTCGAGCTGGGCCTCCACGTCGCCCTGGCCGCCGCCGCGCAGCCAGCGCCGCAGGACGTGGTTGTGCGCGGTCACCACCGCCGAGGCCGCGACCTCGGCGAGCAGCGGGTCGTCGTCGCCCACGTGATGGGCGGTCTCGTCGAAGTGCCCCAGCAGATAACGGGTGAACAGCCGCTCGTAGCGGGCCACCGAGGCGATCTCGCGCTCGCGCAGCGCCGGCACCTCGCGGGTCAGGCGGTAGCGCTCCACGGACACGGCCGGGGAGGCCGCGTACATCCGCATGACCTCCTTGATGCCCCGGCAGACGGTGTCGAGCGGGTTCTCGTGCGGCGGCGCGGCGTCCAGTACGCCCGCCGCGCGCACCAGCGTGTCGTCGTGGTCCGGGAAGATGGCCTCTTCCTTGGAGCGGAAGTGGCGGAAGAACGTCCGGCGGGCGACTCCGGCCGTGGCCGCGATCTCGTCGACGGTGGTCGCCTCGTAGCCCTTGGTCGCGAACAACTCCATGGCCGCGGCCGCGAGTTTGCGGCGCATGGTGAGCCGCTGGGCGGCGGCGCGGCGGGAACCGGCGCTCTCCGGACCGGTCCCCTTGGCGGCGGTCGATACCTTCGTGCCGTCGGCTCCCCTGGGATCGGTGGTGGCGGCCCCGCGCGGCGCGCGGGCGGACTTGGCGGGCTGGGACATGTGGGGAACGTAACACGCGCTGGTCCGGGCGTGCCGGGACGGACCGCCGCCGGGTTCGAGCAGTCCGCCCCAGCCCGCCTTCCGGTCGGGCACGGCCCGGTCAGGCCTTCGTGTACTCGCGGAACCCGCGGCCGGTCTTGCGGCCCAGGCAGCCCGCCGCCACCAGGTGCTCCAGCAGCGGCGCTGGGGCGAGGCCGGGGTCGCGGAACTCGCGGTGCAGCACCCGCTCGATGGTGAGCGAGACGTCCAGTCCCACGACGTCCAGCAGCTCGAACGGGCCCATGGGGTAGCCGCCGCCCAGCTTCATCGCCGCGTCGATCTCGTCCAGCGAGGCGTAGTGCTCCTCCACCATCTTCACGGCGTTGTTGAGGTACGGGAACAGCAGCGCGTTCACGATGAAGCCGGCCCGGTCCCCGCAGTCCACCGGGTGCTTGCGGACCTTCGCGCACACCGCCCGCACCGTGGCGTGGGCGTCGTCGGCCGTCAGGACCGTGCGCACCACCTCGACCAGCTTCATCGCCGGCGCCGGGTTGAAGAAGTGCATGCCGACGACGTCCTGCGGCCGCGAGGTGGCCCGGGCGCAGGCCACCACCGGCAGCGACGAGGTGGTGGTGGCCAGTACGGCCCCCGGCCGGCACACCTTGTCGAGCGTGGCGAACAGCTGCCGCTTGACCTCCAGGTCCTCCGCCACCGCCTCGACGGCCAGATCCACCTCGGCCAGCGCGTCCAGCGACCCGGCCGGGGTGAGGCGGCCCAGCGCGGCGTCCCGTTCGGCCGCCGTCAGCCGGCCCTTCTCCACCGACCGCGCCAGCGAGCGGGCTATGCGTTCCACCGCGGCCCGTGCCTTCTCGGGGGTGCGCGCCGCCAGCACCACCGGGTAGCCGGCCTTGGCGAACACCTCGGCGATCCCGCTCGCCATCGTCCCCGAGCCCGCGACCCCGACCGACCGCACCTCGCGGACGGCCGTCTCCCGTTCGGCGGGGCGCGGGGTGAGGGCGTCCGGCACCGTCGTCGCGGAGCCCGCCGCCTCGTACGTGTAGAAGCCGCGCCCCGCCTTGCGGCCCGTCAGGCCCGCCGCCGCGAGCTGGCCGAGCACCGGCGCCGGCGCGTGCAGCCGGTCGTGCGAGGCGGCGTACATCGCCTCCAGGACCGTCCGCGCGGTGTCGATGCCGATCAGGTCCAGCAGGGCCAGCGGGCCCATCGGCAGCCCGCAGCCCAGCCGCATGGCCGCGTCGATGTCCTCGCGGGTGGCGTACCGCGCCTCGAACATGGCGGCCGCCTGGTTGAGGTAGCCGAAGAGCAGCCCGTCGGCGACGAACCCCGGCCGGTCGCCGACCGCGACCGGTTCCTTGCCCAGCTCGTGGGCGAGTTCGGTGACGGCCGCGACCGCGTCCGGCGCGGTGAGCACGGACGAGACGATCTCGACCAGCTTCATCGCGGGCGCCGGGTTGAAGAAGTGGAGGCCCAGGACGCGCTCGGGGCGGGCGGAGTCGGCGGCCAGCCGGGTCACCGACAGGGCGTTGGTGCCCGTCGCCAGGATCGTCTCCGGGCGGACGACGGCGTCCAGGGCGGTGAACACCTCGTGCTTGAGGTCGTAGTCCTCGGGGACGACCTCGATCACCAGATCGGCTTCGGCCGCCGCGGCGAGGTCGCGGGCGGTGCGGAAACGGCCCAGCGCGGCCCGGCGGTCGGTCTCGGTGAGCCGGCCGCGCTCGACCGCGCGGGCGGTGGCGGCCTCCAGGGCCGCGTCGGCCCGCAGCGCGGCGGCGTCGCTGACGTCGACGCCGACGACGGTGCGGCCGGAGAGGGCGAGCACTTCGGCGATGCCGGTGCCCATGGTCCCCAGACCGATCACGGCGACGGTCTGGATGGAGGCGGCGGAGCGGGGAGGGGACGGCTCTGACGCGGAGGTGCGGTCCATCGCGTAACTCCAGGAAGGTCTCCCGGGCGGACGAGCGCGCGGGGAGGTCGGCGGTCGGTGGCCCCGGCGGGGGCGGCGACTGGATGCGTCCGAGGACGGGTAAGGGGCGTCCACGGAGAGGGAGTCGAGGAAACGGCGGGGCCCTGTCCCGGGGCCGGGCCGTACTCGGTGCCGAACCGACGAACCGGCCACGAGGGCCGGGATACCGCACGGCCGCGTCACCGGCCGTCGGAGCGGGGGTGCCGCTCCTGCCGGGGAGACTAACCCAGCGGTAACCAAGAGCGCCAGGGGACGGGCGGGCGTCCTACCATGTGGCCCAGGCCACTCGGCGAGGGGAGCGGGAGATGGAAGAGGAATTCCGCGCGCTGCTGGCGCGGGTGCGGGCCGAACTGGTCTCCCCGGCCGAGTTCTCGGCGTACGAGCGGCTGCTCGCCCTCGTGCGCGCCGGCACCCCCGCCGCGCGCGACGCGCTGGCCGGCGTGCTGACCGCACCCGAACAGCCCCTCTGGGCGCGGGAGATCGCGGCCTTCACGCTCGGCGGTACGGGCGACCGGAGGGCGTTCGAGACCCTCGTCCTCCTCCTCAACTACCGCGAGCCCGTGCGCTGCGCCACCGCCGCGCACGCCCTCGCCCGCCTCCGCGACCCCCGTACGGGACGCGCCGCCGCGGCCCTGGCCACCAATCCGCTGCGCACCGCCTACGCCCTCTACCCCGTCCGCCTCCTCACCGAGCTGCGCGCCCCGGAGGCGGTGCCGGCCCTGCTGTCCACGCTGGAGCGGCTGCTCGCCGCCCGCGACCACTGCTGGCCGGTGGCCCGCGCGTGCGTCGAGGGCCTGGGCCTCCTCGGCGACCGGAGCGCCGAGGCCGTGCTGGTCGCCGCCCGCGAACACGAACGACTGCGCCCCGCCGCCGTCACGGCCCTGGCCCGGCTCGCGGGCCGCGGCGGCGGGCGGCGCGACGGCCGCGGGGGCACCGGGGCATAGCGGTCCGGACCGGGACGCGCGGTCCGACCGAAAGAAGAACGTATGTATGTACGTAAAAGGTGCGACCCCGGATTTGGGCGGGTGTGGCGATGGTGGTTGGCTTTGCCCCGCACCAGCAGATACGGCAAGCGCCGTCTTCTTCATCGTCCCGGAGGAACAAGCCATGGGCCAGGTCGAGGCCACCACCGAGCGGATCATCGCGGCGGGCGCTGAGGACGTCTTCGACGCCCTCGCCGACTACAGCGGCACCCGGTCCAAGCTGCTGCCCGAGCACTTCAGCGAGTACGAGGTGCGCGAGGGCGGCGACGGCGAGGGCACCCTGGTCCACTGGAAGCTCCAGGCCACCAGCAAGCGCGTGCGCGACTGCCTGCTGGAGGTCTCCGAGCCCTCCACCGGGCAGCTGGTGGAGAAGGACCGCAACTCCACCATGGTCACCACCTGGACCGTCACCCCCGCCGGCGAGGGCCGCTCCAAGGTCGTCGTCACCACCACCTGGACCGGCGCCACCGGCATCGGCGGTTTCTTCGAGCGCGCCTTCGCGCCCAAGGGCCTCGGCCGTATCTACGACGCCGTGCTGGGCCGCCTCGCCGCCGAGACCGAGGGGAAGCCCAGCGCCGGCTGACCCTGCCCGGACGCCCGGACCGTCCCGGTCCGGGCTCACCGGTTCGGGTGGTTTTCGCGGCGCGGGGGCGTCGTGCCTAAACCGCCTCCGACCGGCAGAAAGTGCCGTGTCCGGCGCTCCCCCGCAAATCGTCGCGCTTGCTGGCCGTTGTCGCGTAATGCGAGAAATGGGCGGCAACGCAGGCGCGACGAGGGGAGTTGTTCGTGGGCGGGTCCACCGTCGAGACCACCTTGGAGAAGAGCGCGAGGACGCTCGCCCTGCCCCCGACAGCACCCGCCCCCGCCGACCCGGGCCCCGCGCCCGGCCCGGCCCGGGTCCGCCTGGTCTTCGCCGGCCTCATGCTCACGCTCCTGCTCGCGGCGCTCGACCAGACCGTCGTGGCCACGGCGCTGCCCAGGATCGTCGGCGAACTCCACGGCCTGGAACGGATGTCGTGGGCCGTCACGGCCTATCTGCTGACGTCCACCGTCGTCCTGCCGCTCTACGGCAAGCTCGGCGACCTGACGGGCCGCAAGGCCGTCTTCGTCCTCGCCATCCTCGTCTTCGTCGCCGGCTCCGGGCTCGCCGGCGCCGCCCGCACCATGGACCAGCTCGTCGCCTTCCGCGCCCTCCAGGGCGTCGGGGCCGGCGGACTGCTCATCGGCGTCCAGACCATCATCGCCGACCTCGTCCCCGTCCGTGAACGCGGCCGCTACATGGGCGTCATCAGCGCCGCCTACGGACTCGCCTCCGTCGCCGGGCCGTTGCTCGGCGGCTTCCTCACCGACCACGCCTCCTGGCGCTGGTGCTTCTACCTCAACGTCCCCCTCGGCCTCGTCACGCTCGCCGTCGTCGCCGCCGGCCTCAAGCTGCCCCGGCCGCCGCGCCGCGCCCGCTTCGACGTCCTCGGCGCGCTGCTGCTCACCGCCGCCTCCACCTGCGTGATCCTGCTGACCACCTGGGGCGGCACCGAGTACGCCTGGACCTCCCGGACCATCCTCGGCCTCGCCTCCGGCGCGCTCGGCACGGCCCTGCTCCTCGTCGTCGTCGAGCACTTCGCCGCGGAACCGATCATCCCCCCGCACCTCTTCCGCGACTCCGTCTTCACCGTCACCGCCCTCCTCGGCGCGGTCACCGGCGTCGCTCTCTTCGGGGCCGCGAGCTATCTGCCCACCTTCCTCCAGATGGCCGACGGCGTGGACGCCACCGCGTCCGGGCTGCTGATGCTGCCCATGATGGGCGGCATCGCCGTCGCCTCCCTCGTCGCCGGCAGCCTCATCAGCCGGACCGGCCACTACAAGCTCCTGCCCATCCTCGGCGGCGCCCTGTCCGCCGAGGGCATGTACCTCCTCTCCCACCTCGACGCGCGGACCGGCCGGCTCGTCTACAGCCTCTGGATGGCCATCCTGGGCGTGGGCATCGGCCTGGTCCTCCCCGTCCTCGTCCTCGCCGTCCAGAACTCCGTACGCCCCGCCGACCTCGGCACCGCCACCAGCTCCCACAACTACTTCCGGCAGATCGGCGGTTCCATCGGAGCCGCCGTCTTCGGCACCCTGTTCGCCCACCGCCTCTCCGCCGCCCTGGCCACCGAACTCCCGCCCCGCGCCGGGCTCCCGGCCCCGGACGCCCTCACCCCGCGACTGGTGCACGCCCTCCCCGCGCCGCTGCGCGACGGCTACGTCAGGGCCTACGCCGACGCCATGCCGCGGGTCTTCCTCTACCTCGTACCGGTGCTCATCGTGGGCTTCTTGCTCGCCTTCCTGCTGAAAGAGAAACCGCTGGTGTCCCACAACGCTCCCCCCGAGACCGCCACCGTCCCCTCCGCGCGCCACGCCGCGCCGCCCGCCGAACCGGCGGCCCCGCCGCCCGCCGCGCCGTTCGTCGCCGGCATCCCCGTGACCGGCTCGGTCCAGCACCACGACGGCACCACCGTGCCGCGCGCCGCCCTCACCCTCATCGACATCCAGGGCCGCCAGATCGGCCGGGGCGCCAGCGGCGCGGACGGGCGGTACGCGCTGAGCACGCCCGGCACCGGCTCGTACGTCCTGATCGCCGCGGCGGGCGGCCACCAGCCGCAGGCGGTCACCGTCACCGTCGGCGAACGGCCCGTCGAGCTCGACGTCATCCTCGGCGGCGCCGGCCGGCTGGCCGGCACCGTGCGCACCGCCGACGGCACCCCGGTGCGCGAGGCGCTGGTCACCCTCACCAATGTGCACGGCGAGGTCGTCGCCTCCACCCGCACCGGCCACGACGGCGGCTACGTCATCGGGGAGCTCGTCGCCGGCGAGTACACCCTCGCCTCCAGCGCCCCCGCCTTCCGTCCCGCCGCGCTGCCGGTCACCGTCCAGTCGGCCCGCGAGACCCGGCAGGACATCGAGCTCGCGGGCGGCGCGGTGCTGCGCGGCACGGTCCGCGCCGGCGGCGGACGGCCCGTCGAGGACGCCCGGGTCACGCTGCTGGACGCCGCCGGGAACGTGGTCGACTCGACCATCACGGGCGCGGACGGCACATTCCGCTTCGTCGACCTCTCGGCGGGCGAGTACACGGTCGTCGCCGCGGGCTACCCGCCCGTGGCGACGGTCCTCCAGGTGGCCGGCGGCGGGCGCACCGAGCGGGACCTCCAGCTGGGCCACGCGGACCACTAGGGCGGGCATCGGGGGGCCGACCGGCCCGGTTTCCCGCGGTAGTTCGGCGATTGCCCGGTGGGGCGGGCGCGCCGGGCCCTACCGTGGTACTGGTGAGTAGAACGTGCCGAGGCGCGCGAAGGAGCACATCCATGAACCGTGGCACGTCCGTTCCCGGGCGGGTTCCGCTCGCGGTCGTCGTGGTGGGGCCCGGAGGCGTGGTGACGCACTGGAGCAGGGGTGCGCGCGAGCTCTTCGGCCGGCGCGGCGAGGAGGCCGTGGGCCGGGCCGCCACCGACCTGATGCCCGTGGGCGGCGCGCTGCGCGGCCCGGCGGGGCCCGGGTCCGCCCGGTCGGGGCGGGCCCGCGCGGACCGCGGCGGGGCCGGCGGCCGGGTGGAGGTGCTCTGGTGGGCCTATCCGCTGTCCGGCCCCGGCCCGGAGCGGATGCTGGTGCTCGCCGCGGACGCCGCGCGGCTGCCGGACGACACCCGGCGGCGGGCCGTCCCCGCCTTCGCCCCGCACTCCGACCCCTACGCCGCCGAGGAGCTCGCCGGGCGGCTCCCCGGCGTCCTGCCCGGCATGGGGGCCGCCGCGAGCGGGCGTATCGCGGCCCAGGTCCTCGAACGGGGCTGCCCGGTCCTGGAGATCGGGCGGAGCGGCCGGGTCCAGGGCCACTGAACCCCACCGGCCTCGTCCACCTGCTGTAGCGGCGGGTGACGCCCGTACGGTCCGTCCCGCACGTCCGCGCCGACGCCGACTACGTCGATCCGGTGAGGGGTGACCGGCACCGCCCGCCCGTTCCGGCGCCCGCGGCGACGAACCGGTGCCGAGGCCGGTGTACGCGCTTCGCGGCTGCGGTAGGACTGGTGCATGGTGAAGATCCTGATCTCCGCGGACATGGAAGGCGCCACCGGTGTGACGTGGCCGGGTGACGTGCTGCCCGGCACCCCCGGGTGGGAGCGCTGCCGGCACCTGTTCACCTCGGACGTCAACGCCGCCGTCGCCGGCTTCTTCGACGGGGGCGCCGACGCCGTGCTCATCAACGAGGCGCACTGGAGCATGCGCAACCTGCTGCTGGAGAAGCTGGACGAGCGCGCGGAGATGATCACCGGGAAGCACAAGACGCTCAGCATGGTCGAGGGCGTGCAGCACGGCGACGTCGACGGCATCGCGTTCGTCGGCTACCACGCGGCGGCCGGGGCCGAGGGGGTGCTCGCCCACACCTATCTGGCCAATTCCCTCACCGGCGTCAGAGTGAGCGGCAGGCGCGCCAGCGAGGGGTTGCTCAACTCTCTGGTGGTCGCCGAATACGGTGTGCCCGTGGTGCTGGTGACCGGCGACGACCGGACCTGCGAGGACGCCCGCGGATACGCCCCCGCGGCGCGTGCCGTGGCGGTGAAGGACTACGTCTCCCGGTACGCGGCCGTGTGCCGCACCCCCGCCCGGACGGCGGCCGACATCCGGGCCGCGGCGAAGGAGGCCGTGGCGCTGGCGGTGCGGCACGAGCCGGTCCGGAGCGGTCCGTTCACCGTGGAGCTGGAGTTCGACGCGGAGCATCTGGCCGGGGCCGCCACGGCGGTGCCGGGCGTCGAACAGACCGGCGAGCGCCTGGTCGCCTACACCATGCCGACCATGTACGACGCGATCCGCTGCTTCAAGGCGGTCACGACCGTCGTGTCGGCGGCGGTGGAGGACCAGTATGGCTGACAGCATCGACGACAGAGCGCTCGCGGAGGCGGTGGCCTTCACCTCCGACCTGATCAGGATCGACACCACCAACCGCGGCGGCGGGGACTGCCGGGAGCGGCCGGCGGCCGAGTACGTCGCCGAACGGCTCGCGGAGGCCGGCCTGGAGCCGCTTCTGCTGGAGAAGGAACGCGGCCGGACCAACGTCGTCGCCCGGGTGCCGGGCACCGATCCGGCGGCCGACGCCGTCCTGGTGCACGGGCACCTGGACGTGGTGCCCGCCGAGCCCGGCGACTGGACCACCCACCCCTTCTCGGGCGAGGTCCGTGACGGCGTGGTCTGGGGCCGGGGCGCCATCGACATGAAGAACACGGACGCGATGGTGCTGGCCGTCGTACGGGCCTGGGCCCGGGCCGGGGTGCGGCCGCCGCACGACGTGGTGCTCGCCTTCACCGCGGACGAGGAGGACCAGGGCGTCGTGGGCGCGGGCTTCCTCGCCGACGAGCACGCGGCGCTGTTCGAGGGATGCGTGGCGGGCATCGGCGAGTCGGGGGCCTACACCTTCCACGCCGGCGGCGGCCTGCGGCTGTACCCGGTGGGCGCGGGGGAGCGCGGCTCCGCGTGGCTCCGGCTGACCGCCCGGGGCACCGCCGGGCACGGCGCGAAGGTCAACCGCCGCAACGCCGTGACCAATCTGGCCGCCGCCGTCGCCCGCATCGGGGAGCACCGCTGGCCGGTGCGGCTCACCCCCACCGTCCGGGCCGCGCTGCGCGGCATCGCGGCCGCCCAGGGCATCGAGGTCGACGTCGACGCGCCCGGCCTGGACGTGGACGTGCTGCTGGAGAAGCTGGGGCCGGCCGCCGCGCTGGTGGCCGCGACGGTCCGCAACAGCGCCAACCCGACGATGCTGGACGCCGGGTACAAGATCAACGTCATTCCGGGGCAGGCCGTGGGCTTCGTCGACGGGCGCACGGTGCCGGGCGGCGACGAGGAGTTCCGTATCACCATGGACCTGCTGACCGGTCCCGATGTGGAATGGGACATCTACCACGGGGAGGTGGCTCTGCAGGCGCCGGTCGACGGACCGGTGTTCGCGCGGATGCGCGCCGCCCTGGAGCGATGCGACCCGGAGGGGAGAGTGGTGCCGTTCTGCATGTCCGGCGGGACCGACGCCAAGCAGTTCTCCCGCCTGGGCATCGCCGGCTACGGCTTCTCGCCGCTGCGGCTCCCCGAGGGCTTCGACTACCAGGCGCTGTTCCACGGCGTCGACGAGCGGGTGCCCGTCGACGCCCTCCACTTCGGCGTCCGGGTGCTCGACCACTTCTTCATGTCCCCCCTGCACGACGACCAGCACCACCCCTGTCACGAGGAGGAGTAACGACGATGGTGTCCACGACGCCGTACGGAGCCTGGCGGTCCCCGATCGACGCAGCGCTCGCCGCATCGCACGACAGCAGGCCGGAGTACGTGGGCATCGTGGGCGACGAGGTGTGGTGGGTGGCCTCCCGGCCCCGGGAGGGCGGCCGGATGACCCTGGTCCGGCGGCGCGCCGACGGCGTGGAGGAGTCCGCGCTGGACGCCCCGTGGAACGTCCGCACGCGTGTCGTCGAGTACGGCGGGCGGCCCTGGGCGGCGGTGCCCCGGGCCGGCCGGGGCCCGCTGGTGGTCTTCGCCCACTTCGCGGACCAGCGGTTGTACGTCTGGGAGCCGGACGACCCGGCGGGCGCCCCGCCCCGCCCGCTGACCCCGGTGTCGGCGGTGGGCGGCGGGCTGCGCTGGGCCGATCCCCTCCTGCTGCCCGACCGGGGCGAGGTGTGGTGCGTGCTGGAGGAGTTCACGGGGGAGGGGCCCGGGGACGTCCGCCGGGTGCTCGCGGCCGTGCCGCTGGACGGCTCGGCCGCCGGGGAGCGTTCCGCCGTACGGGAGCTGACGGACGACCGGCACCGCTTCGTGACCGGCCCCCGGCTCTCCCCGGACGGCCGGCGGGCGGCGTGGATCGCCTGGGACCACCCGCGCATGCCCTGGGAGGGCACGGAGCTGAAGATCGCCGAGGTCGGCGCTGACGGGCCGTTCACCGGCATACGCACGGTGCTGGGCGGCCCCCGGGAGGCGGTCGCCCAGGCGGAGTGGGCGGCGGACGGCTCGCTGCTGGTGGCGACGGACCGGACGGGCTGGTGGAACCTCCACCGGCTGGCCCCGGACACCGGGGAGCTGGTGGCGCTGTGCCCGCGCGAGGAGGAGTTCGCTGGGCCGCTGTGGCGGCCGGGGACGCACTGGTTCACCCCGCTGGAGAACGGCCTGGTGGCGGTCGTGCACGGCCGGGGCGCCATGGTCCTGGGCATACTCGACCCCGAGACCGGTGAGCTGGTGGACGCGGCCGGGCCGTGGACGGAGTGGGCGGCGACGGTGTCCTCCAGCGGCAGCCGGGTGGTCGGCGTGGCCGCCAGCCCGCGCAGCACGTACGAGGTGGTCGAGCTGGACACCGGGACGGGGCGGGCCCGGGCGATCGGCGCCCGGCACCTGGACCCGGTGGACCCCGCGTACTACCCGGAGCCGCTGATCCGCACGTTCACCGGCCCGGACGGGCGGGAGATCCACGCCCATGTCTATCCGCCGCACAGCCCGGACCACGTGGCGCCCGCCGACGAGCTGCCGCCCTTCGTGGTGTGGGCGCACGGCGGCCCGACCGGCCGCTCGGCGCTGGTGCTGGATCTGGAGATCGCCTACTTCACGTCCCGGGGCATCGGCGTGGCGCAGGTCAACTACGGCGGCTCGACCGGCTACGGGCGGGAGTACCGCGACCGGCTGCGGGAGCGCTGGGGCATCGTCGACGTCGAGGACTGCGCGGCGGTGGCCGAGGCGCTGGCGGAGGAGGGCACGGCCGACCGGGCCCGGCTGGCGATCCGGGGCGGCAGCGCGGGCGGCTGGACGACGGCCGCCTCGCTCGTGGCGAACGGCCTGTACGCCTGCGGCACCATCCTCTTCCCCGTGCTGGACCTGCTGGTGTGGGCGGACGGGGGCACCCACGACCTGGAGTCGCGCTACCTGGACTATCTGGTGGGCCCGCTCGCCGAGTTCCCCGACCGCTACCGCGACCGGTCGCCGCTCGGTCGCGCGGACCGGATCGACGTGCCGTTCCTGCTGTTGCAGGGGCTGGAGGACCCGGTGTGCCCGGCGGAGCAGACCGAGATGCTGGTGGCGGCGGTCGCCGGGCGCGGGGTGCCGCACGCGTACCTCGCCTTCGAGGGCGAGGGGCACGGCTTCCGGCGCGCGGACTCGCTGATCCGGTCGCTGGAGGCGGAACTGTCGCTGTACGCGCAGGCCTTCGGCATCGACGTGCCCGGGGTGCCCGTGCTCGAACTGGAGAAGTGACCGCGGTGCCCCGCTGACGCGAGGTCAGGCGGCGGCGGCCCCGGCCTCCGCCCGTACGGCCGAGCCGGCGCGGGCGGCGGGGACGACCACCGGGGAGCCGTCGCCGGGGGCCGCCAGGATGTCGGCGTCGACGCCGTAGAGCTCGCGCACGAGCGCGGCGTCGACGACCTCCCGGGAGGGGCCGTGGGCGACGATCCGGCCGTCGCGCATGGCGACGATCACATCGGCGTAGCGGGCGGCACTGGCCAGGTCGTGGAGGACCATCAGGACCGTGCGGCCGGCGGCGGCGACCTCGCGGACGAGCTCCAGGACGTCGACGGCGTGCCCGAGGTCGAGGGCGCTGGTGGGCTCGTCCAGCAGGACGACCGGCGTCTCCTGGGCGAGGACCATGGCCAGCCAGCAGCGCTGCCGCTGGCCGCCGGAGAGCTGGTCGAGGCGGCGCGCGGCCAGGGCGGCGGTGCCGGTGGCCTTGAGCGCGGCCCGTACGGCGCGCTCGTCGTCGCGCGACCACTGGCGGAACAGGCCCTGGTGGGGGTGGCGTCCGTAGCGGACGAGCCCGGCGACGGTGACGGCCTCGGGCGCCTGCGGCGACTGGGGGAGCAGGGCGATGCGGTGGGCGGCCGCGCGGGGGGTCAGCGCCCAGAGGTCGGCGTCGCCGATCCGGACGGTGCCGGAGTCGGGCCGGTGGAGGCGGGCGATCGAGCGCAACAGGGTCGACTTGCCGCAGCCGTTGGGGCCGACGACGGCGACGACCTGTCCTTCGGGGACGGCGAGGTCCACGCCGTGCACGACCGGGTGGCCGGGGTAGCCGGCGGTGAGCTGTTCGACGACGAGTCGCATGAGGTTAGCCTAACCTAATGTCGCGCGCCGGGTTTCCCGCGCGGCTTTCTCCCGTTCTCTCATGGGCATTTGACGCATCGGCCAAACGTTCGTCGCACGCTAATTCCCTTCGAGCGGGTCTGTTGTGTAAGGTAAGGCTTACCTTAATTCGAGTTGGAATGGGGGAAACCGCCGTGGAGCAGTCCGAACTCGCCGGGCGCGTCGCGCTGGTCACCGGGGCCGGACAAGGCATAGGCGAGGCCGTGACCCGCGCTCTCGTCGCCCGAGGGGTACGCGTCGCGGCCCTCGACGCCACGCCGGACGGTGTCAAGAAGCTCGAAGCGGAATTCGGCGCCGACGCGGTGACCCACCACACCGCCGACGTCTCCGACAGTCATGCCGTCGAGACCGTCGTCGACTCCGTCGAGAAGACCTTCGGGCCGCTCGACATCCTCGTCAACGTCGCCGGGATTCTGCGGACTTCGCCCGTCGTCGGGATCAGCGACGAGGACTGGCAGCGCACCTTCGCCGTCAACTCCACCGGTGTCTTCAACGCCTCCCGCGCCGCCGCCCGCCGCATGGCGTCGCGCCGCCGCGGATCGATCGTCACCGTCGGCTCCAACGCCGCCGGGGTGCCACGCACCAGCATGGCGGCGTACGCGGCCTCCAAGGCCGCCGCCACCATGTTCACCAAGTGCCTCGGGCTGGAGCTCGCCCGCAGCGGCGTCCGCTGCAACGTCGTCTCGCCCGGTTCCACCGACACCGCGATGCAGCGCGCGCTGTGGTCCGGCGAGGAGGTCCCCGACCGCGTCCTCGACGGCGACCCCGCGACGTACCGCGTCGGCATCCCCCTCGGCCGTATCGCCGAGCCGTCGGACGTCGCCGACGCCGTCCTGTTCCTCGTCTCCGACCAGGCGCGGCACATCACGATGCACGACCTGTACGTGGACGGCGGCGCGACGCTGCGCGCCTGACGACACGTCATATCGGCTCACCCGTAAGGCCGCCACCCCGCCCGCCCGGTGCCCGGGCGGTCCCGGCGCGCGCCCGGCCGCCCGCCCTCCGACCGGGGGCCAGGGCCGCCGACCCGAACCTCACCCCACGCCCGGTGCGAACCACCGGGGGAATTGGAGCAGCAGGTGACCACCGCTCACCACGTCGCCGACCGGCCGGGCGAGCCCGGCGCGCCCTCGGCGCGGGACGCCGGGACCTCCGGCACCCGGGACGCCGTCGGCGCGGCGACGGCGCTGCTCGACGCGTACGAGCCGGACCGCGACCGCGCCCGCTTCTTCGCCTCGCCCACCCGCACCCTCCTGGCCCACGGCATACGCGCCGAGGTGCCGCACGGCGACGCGCCGCTGGCCGAGCGCGTCCACCGCACCCTCGACGCCGAGCTGCTCGCCGGCAACCCGGCGCCCGTCGTCGTCGGCACGGTCCCCTTCGACCGGACCGCGCCCGCCGTGCTCGCCGTGCCCGAGCGCCTCCGCTGGGCGCCGCCCCTCGCCCAGGACCCGCTGATCGCCCTCCCCGCCGCCGAGCCCACCGCGGCCGGCTGGCAGGTCACGCCCGAGCCGGAACCCGGCGTGTACGGCGCGGCCGTCGCCGAGGCCGTACGCCGCATGCGGCGCGGCGAGTTCAGCAAGGTCGTCCTCGCCCGCACCCTGCGGCTGACCTCCTCCCGCGACCTCGACCTGCCCGGCCTGCTGCAGCGCCTGGCCCGCCGCGACCCCGCCGGCTACACCTTCGCCGTGCCCTCCGGTCCCGGCCGCACCCTGCTCGGCGCCAGCCCCGAACTCCTCGTCTCCCGGCACGGCGGCCGCCTCGTCGCCAACCCGCTCGCCGGCTCCACGCCCCGCAGCGCCGACCTCGCCGAGGACGTGCGCCGGGCGGCCGCCCTGCTGGAGTCCGCCAAGGACCTCCACGAGCACGCCGTCGTCGTGGACGCCGTCCGCGAGGCCCTCGCCCCCTACTGCCGCACCCTCGACGTGCCGGCGCGCCCCACCCTGGTGCGCACCGCCGCCATGTGGCACCTGTCGACGACCGTCACCGGCGAGCTCGCCGACCCGGGCGTCTCCGCGCTGGAGCTGGCCTGTGCCCTCCACCCCACGCCGGCCGTGTGCGGCACGCCGACGGCGACCGCGCGCGACGTCATCGGGGAGCTGGAGCCCTTCGACCGGGGCGCCTACACCGGCATGGTCGGCTGGGGCGACGCGAGCGGCGACGGCGAATGGGTCGTCACGATCCGCTGCGCCGAGGCCGAGGGGCGCACGCTGCGGCTCTTCGCCGGCGCGGGCGTGGTCGAGCAGTCCTCGCCGGAGGCCGAGACGGCCGAGACCGGCGCCAAGTTCCGGACGTTCCTGCGGGCAGTGGGGGTAGACCAGTGACACAGCCGACCGTCGACGCGCCGGGGTATCCGGCCGAGTTCGCCGAGCGCTACCGCGCGGCGGGCTGGTGGCGCGGCGAGACCTTCGGGGGCATGCTGCGCGAACGCGCCGAGCGGCACCCGGACCGGGTGGCGATCGTCGACCCCGCCGGCGGCGGCCGCCGCTGGACGTACGGCGAGCTCGACGCGCGCGCCGACCGGATGGCCGCCGGCCTCCTCGCGCTCGGCATCGGCAAGGGCGACCGCGTGGTCGTCCAGCTGCCGAACATCGCCGAGTTCTTCGAGGTCGTCTTCGCCCTCTTCCGTATCGGCGCCCTCCCCGTCTTCGCGCTGCCCGCGCACCGCGAGACCGAGATCCGGCACTTCTGCTCCTTCACCGGGGCCGCCGCCTACGTCGTGGCCGACGTCGCCGACGGCTACGACTACCGGACGCTCGCCACCGCGGTGCGCGCCGAGGTCCCCACGCTCCGGCACGTCCTCGTCGCCGGGGAGCCGGGCGCCCACACCGCCCTCGCCGACGTGCCCCGCGACCCCGTCGCCGTCCCGGACCCGCCCCGCCCCGACGAGCTGGCCTTCCTCCAGCTCTCCGGCGGCTCCACCGGCGTGCCCAAGCTCATCCCGCGCACCCACGACGACTACATGTACTCGCTGTGGGGCTCCAACGAGATCTGCGGCGTCGACGAGGACAGCGTCTACCTCTGCGCCCTGCCCGTCGCCCACAACTTCCCGCTCAGCTCGCCCGGCACCCTCGGCGCGCTCTACGCGGGCGCCCGTGTGGTGCTCGCCCCGCGCCCCAGCCCGGACGTCGCCTTCCCGCTCATCGAGCGCGAGCGCGTGACCATCACCGGCCTGGTGCCGCCGCTCGCCCTGGTGTGGACCGAGGCCGCGGAGGGCGGGGAGCACGACCTCTCCAGCCTGGAGGTCCTGCTCGTCGGCGGCGCCAAGTTCAGCGAGGAGGCCGCCCGCCGGGTCCGGCCCACGCTGGGCTGCACCCTCCAGCAGGTCTTCGGGATGGCGGAGGGCCTGGTGAACTACACCCGGCTCGACGACCCCGAGGACATCATCGTCAGCACCCAGGGCCGCCCGATCTCGCCCGGCGACGAGATCCGCGTCGTGGACGACGAGGACAACGACCTGCCCGTCGGCGCGACCGGCCACCTGCTGACCCGCGGCCCGTACACCATCCGCGGCTACTGGCGGGCGCCCGAGCACAACGCCCGGTCGTTCACCCCGGACGGCTTCTACCGCACCGGCGACGTCGTCCGCCTCACCCCGACCGGCCACCTCGTCGTCGAGGGCCGGGCGAAGGACCAGATCAACCGGGGCGGCGAGAAGGTCGCCGCCGAGGAGATCGAGAACCACATCCTCGGCCACCCCGCCGTCCACGACGTCGCCGTCGTCTCCATGCCCGACGACTACCTCGGCGAGCGCACCTGCGCCTACGTCGTGCTGCGCGCCGGAGCCGAGCCGGTGAAGTCCATCGCCATCAAGAAGTTCGTGCGCGAGCGCGGCCTGGCGGCCTTCAAGGTGCCCGACCGGGTCGAGTTCGTCGACGCGTTCCCGCGGACCGGCATCGGCAAGGTCTCCAAGAAGGACCTCCGGGCGGCCATCGCCGCGGAGCTCCGCGCCGCCGCCCCGCGGAACTGAGACCCCCGGCCGCACCGAGAGAGGCACCACACCACCATGGCGCTCCCCGCCATCGCCCCCTACCCCATGCCCACCGAGGCCGACCTGCCCGCCAACAAGGTGAGCTGGACCGTCGACCCCGCCCGCGCCGTGCTGCTCGTCCACGACCTGCAGAACTACTTCCTCGACGCCTTCGAGGCCGGCGCCCCGCCGCTGACCGAGCTGCTGGCCAACGTCGCCACGCTGAAGCGGCGGTGCGCGCGGCTCGGCGTGCCCGTCGTCTACTCCGCCCAGCCCGGCGGCCAGAGCCCCGCCGAGCGCGGCCTCCAGCAGGACTTCTGGGGGCCGGGCCTGCCCGCCGACCCGCGGGCCCGCGCCATCCCCGACGCCGTCGCGCCGGGCCCCGCCGACACGGTCCTGACGAAGTGGAAGTACAGCGCGTTCGTCCGTACGGACCTCGCCGAGCGGATGGCGGAACAAGGCCGCGACCAGCTCGTCGTCGTCGGGGTCTACGCCCACATCGGTGTCATGATGAGCGCCTGCGACGCGTGGATGCGCGACATCCAGCCGTTCCTCGTCGCCGACGCCGTCGCCGACTTCTCGCCCGAGGACCACGCGACGGCCCTGCGCTGGGCGGCCGCCAAGTGCGCGGTCGTCACCACCACCGACCGCGTCCTCGAAGGGAAGTGACACCCCCCATGGCCCTCACCCTGGACCAGATCCGTGCCGACGTCGCCGATGTGCTCGGCGAGGACCCCGCCGACATCCCCGACGACGAGAACCTCGTGGACTACGGCCTGGACTCCGTGCGCATCATGACCCTCGTCGAACGCTGGCGCCGCGACCACGGCACCGGGGTCACCTTCGTCGACCTCGCCGAGAAGCCGGCCATCGAGCAGTGGGCACCCCTGCTGGGAGCGGGGACATGACGGTCACCGCGCCGGACCGGCCCGCCCGGGTCCTCGACCCGGGCGGCCCCGGCCCCTCGGGGCGGTTCCCCCTCGCCACCGCCGAGGAGCGCCGGCAGGTCCTGGAGGAGTTCAACGACACGGCGGCCGCGCTGCCCCCGACCACCCTCATCGGCCCCGTCGAGGCCCGCGCCGCCCGCACCCCCGGCGCCCTCGCGCTCCTCGCGGACGGCCACGCCTGGACGTACGCCGAGCTCAACGCCCGCGCCAACCGGCTCGCCCGCCACCTCGCCGGCCTCGGCGTCCGGCCCGGCGTCACGGCCGCCGTCGCCCTGCCGCGCTCGGCGGACCTCGTCGTCGCCCTGCTCGCCGTCGTCAAGGCGGGCGGCGCCTACGCCCCGCCGGCCCCCGGCCGCCCGGCAGGCGGCCTCGGGACCCTCCTCCGGGAGGGCGCCCCCGTCTGCGTCGTCACCGACACCGCCACCAGCGACTCCGTACCGCCCGGCACGGCCGCGCCCACCGTCCTCCTCGACGACCCCGCGCTGGCCGCCGCGCTCCGGGCCCACCACCCCACCGACCCCGGCCGCCCCCTCACACCCCGTCACCCCGCCCGCGTCGTCGACGGCGTCGCCGTTCCGCACGCGGTCGCCGACCAGCGGCTGCGCTGGATGCAGGACCGTTTCCGCCTGACCGCCGCCGACCGCGTCCTCCACCGGACCCCGGCCGACCGTGACGCCTCGCTGTGGGAGCTCTTCTGGCCCCTGCGCGAGGGCGCCACGCTCGTCCTGGCCGGCCCCGGCGACGACCACGACCCGGCCGGGGCGGCCCGCGCCGTCCGCGAGCACGGCGTCACCACCGTCCACGTCGCGGCGTCCGCGCTCGCGGCCTTCCTCGACGAGGCCGCCACCGCCGAGCCCCTCCCGCTGCGGCGCGTGATCACCTGCGGCGAGCCCCTCACCCGCGCGCTCGCCGACCGCTTCCACACCGCGCTGCCCGGCACCGAACTGCACCGCCTCCACGGGTACGCCGGGGCCGCCGACGTCCTCCACCACCCTTGTGTGCCCGGCGAGCAGGGCCCCGTCCCCCTCGGACGGCCCGTCTGGAACACCCGGCTGTACGTCCTCGACGACGCCCTGCGGCCCTGCCCGCCCGGCGTCCCCGGCGACCTGTACGTGGCCGGCGCCCGGCTGACCCCCGGCCGTCAGGACCCCGGATCCCGCCTGGTCGGCGACCCGTTCGGGGCGCCCGGCGAGCGGATGTACCGTACGGGGGACCGGGCCCGCTGGCGCGCGGACGGCGTCCTCGTCCGCGACGCCTCCCCGACTCCGGCCCCGGTGGATGCCGCCACCGGGGCCGGACACCCCGAGGACGCCACATGACGCGCGTGCTGGGCCGCGACCCGCTGCCCGGCCCCTGGCGCCCGGGCGGCGCGGGCCCCCACGTCTGGCTGCTGCCCGTCCCCGACGGCGGCCCGCCCTGGCCCCAGGACGACCTCGACGCCGGCGAACGGGCCCGGGCCGCCGGCTTCGTGCGCCCCCTGCACCGCGACCGCTACATCGCTTCCCACGCCGGTCTCCGCCGGCTGCTCGGCGCCTACCTGGGGCTGGCGCCGGGCGCGGTGGAGCTCACGCGCGAGCCGTGCCCCGGCTGCGGCGGCCCGCACGGCAGGCCGGCCGTGGCGGACGCCCCGGTGCGCTTCAGCCTCTCGCACGCCGGCGAACTCGCCCTGTTCGCCTTCGCGGACGTACCGGTGGGCGCGGACGTGGAGCGCGTCCAGCCGCCGTCCGTCGTCGCCGAGGTGTCCCGCGTGCTCCATCCGACGGAGACCGCCGAGCTGGACGTCCTCCCCGAGGCCGCCCGCCCGGCGGCCTTCGCCCGCTGCTGGACCCGCAAGGAGGCCTACCTCAAGGCCACGGGCACCGGCCTGTCCGAGGACCCGTCCCGCACCTACGTGGGCGCCGGCCCCACCCCCGCCGCGCTCCCCGGCTGGACCCTCACCGACCTCACCACGACCCCGGGCTACGCGGCGGCGATCGCGGTCGCCGCCGGTGACTAGCCTCGCGGCGGCCGTCCGTCCAGCCGCGCGTACACGACGGCGGCCTGTGCCGCGAGCGCGACCGGGAGGGCGAGGAGCAGGGCGAGGAACACCTCCCACGGAAGGACGCCGGCGGCGGCCAGGAGGCAGCAGAGGGGCACGGTCAGGAGAAGGGGGAACGCCGAGGCCAGGGCGGTCCGGGAGCGCGGGGTCACGACCGGCCCTCCGGAGCCCGGCGGGCGTCGTCGAGCCAGGTGGCCAGCGCGCGCCACTCGTCCGCCGGGGCCGCGGTCTCCCCGGACATCGCCGCCGGGTCCTCGTGCCACGCCTGACGCACACCGCGGGAGACGCCGGCGTCCCCGCCGCCGAAGAGGGCGCCCAGTTCGTCCATGCGGGCCACCAGCCGCCGTACGGCCGGATCCGTGGGCTGCGTCCCGGCGGCGCGCAGTCGCTCGGCCCTGCGGTACAGCTCCGGCCACTCGACCCGCAGCAGGTAGTGGGCCGCGGGCCCCAGGCCGGCGCCGCGTTCCGCCAGCGTCCGCATCTGCCCGGCGTCCAGGTGGCGGCGGAGCACCGCCTCGCCCTCCGGGCCGGGCCCGCCGATGGCCCGCAGCGCGTCCAGCACGGTCGTGGCGTCCGGCTTCCGGCCCGCCGCCAGTTCCCCGCCGAGCCGCACCAGCCGGTCGCGCAGGGCCCCGAGCGCGGCGAGGGACGCCTCCACCTCGGCCGTGTGCTCCCGCACCAGCCGCACCGGGTCGACGCCCGCGTCCAGGCAGACGGAGATCGTCTCCAGGGCCAGTCCGAGGTCGCGCAGGGCCAGGATCTGATAGAGGCGGGCGAGGTCGCCCTCGGCGTACTCCCGGTGCCCGCCCGCCGTGCGCCGGGACGGGCTGAGCAGCCCGATGGCGTCCCAGTGGTGGAGGGTACGGACGGTGAGCCCGGCGGCCTCGGCCAGCGGACCCACTTTCCAGGTGGTGTTCGGTGCGGTCATGGAACCTACGATGCATCCTTACGCCGCGTAAGGTTCAAGCCCGGCTACGGGGCGGCCGGTCTCACCAGTCCCGTCTCGTAGGCGAAGACCGCCGCCTGGGTGCGGTCCCGCAGCCCCAGCTTGAACAGGATGCGCCCCACATGGGTCTTCACGGTCTGCTCCGCGAGGACCAGGTGCCCGGCGATCTCGCCGTTCGACAGGCCCTGGGCGATGAGCGCGAGGACCTCGGTCTCGCGTTCGGTCAGGGCGCCCACGCGGTCCTTGAGGGGGGCGCGCGGGGCGCCCGTCATCCGGGAGAACTCGGCGATCAGGCGCTTGGTGATGTTCGGTGCGAGCAGCGCGTCGCCGGCCGCCACCACCCGTACGGCCTGCGCGAGTTCGTCGGCCGAGGCGTCCTTGAGGAGAAAGCCGGAGGCCCCGGCGCGCAGCGCCTCGTAGACGTACTCGTCGAGGTCGAACGTCGTCAGGACCAGGACCTTCGCCGTCGCGCCGGGCACCTCGCGGATGCGCCGCGTCGCCTCGATGCCGCCCAGCTCGGGCATCCGGATGTCCATCAGGACGACGTCGGGGGCCAGCTCGCCGGCCCGGTCGACGGCCTCCAGGCCGTTGACCGCCTGGCCCACGACCTCGATGTCCGGTTCCGCGTTCAGCAGGACCGTGAAGCCCTGGCGGACCAGCATCTGGTCGTCGGCGATCATTACCCGGATCGTCATGCGCGTTCGTCCTCCGCCCTCGTGACGGGCAGTTCCGCCACCACCTCGTACCCGCCGACCGGGGTCGGTCCGGCGGCCAGCTCGCCGCCCAGCATCGCCGCCCGCTCCCGCATCCCCAGCAGGCCGTGGCCGGCGCCGGGGGAGGGGACGGCCGGGGGGCGGGCCGGGGCGGTGTTGACGACCCGCACGGTGAGGGTCGCCGGGCCGTACGCGACGTCCACCCGGACGTCCGCGCCGGGCGCGTGCCGCATGGCGTTGCTGAGGGCCTCCTGCACGATGCGGAAGGCGGACAGCCCGACCGCGGGGGAGAGGGGACGTACCTCGCCGGTCCGTTCCAGCGCCACCGTCATCCCGGCCGCGCGCACCGTGCCCACCAGCTCGTCCAGCCGTTCCAGGCCGGGCTGCGGCGCGTGCCGTGTGCCGTCGGCGGTGGGGTCCTCCGCGCGCAGGACGCCCAGGACGTGCCGCAGTTCCGCCAGCGCCTCGACGGCGTTCTGCCGGATGCTCGCCAGGTTCTCCCGGAGCTCGGCGGACGGGTTCTCGACCAGGTGCGGCGCGACCTGGGCCTGGATGGAGACCACCGACATGTGGTGGGCGACCACGTCGTGCAGTTCGCGGGCGATGCGCTGGCGTTCCTCCAGTACGGTGCGCCGGGCGCGCTCCTCCGCCGTGATCACTTCCTGCTCGACCAGGCGGCCGCGTGCCACCCGGCCGGCGCGCAGCGAGGAGCCGACGAGCACCGCGCCCGCCATGTATCCGACGGCCCGGGTGACGCTCCGGTTGTGGGCGTGGCCGGCGAGTTCCACATTGGCGGTCCCGGCGAGGACGGTGATGAGCAGCGCCTGGACCGCGACCCGGGGGCGCACCCGCAGCGCGAGCAGGAACAGCACCAGCGTGTGGAGGACGATGCCCGAGATGCTCCATGGCCACAGCATGTCCGGGCCGACCAGGGGGTCGGCGAGCGCCGCGGCCGCGAAGAGCGCGGCCGCCGACAGCCACCAGCCCGCCACCGGGCGGGACATGGTCAGGGCGACGGCGCCCGTCTGCGCGGTGACGAGCAGCTGGAGGAACACCGCGGACCGCTCGGCCGCGATCCCGTACTCGCTGAGGCCGTAGACGCCCACGATCGCGGCGAGCAGCAGCAGATGGACGTGCGGCAGTCGGCCCAGCGACGGCTGGCGCGGCAGCGGGTCGCGCGCCGTCGTCAGCAGGTCCTGCCGGAGGGCGCGCGGCACGGCGGCCAGCGCCCTCCGTATTCGCTGCCACCCCGTCGCCGTCTTCGCGCCCACCGTCGCGCCCCCCACGCTCACAAGATCCATCCTAGGCTCGCCGGGCCGGCGCGACGCTTCCGGGCAGGCGGGTCCGCACCACCGTGCCGCCGCCCCTCCGCCGCCCCCGCTCGGCGCGGTGGAACACCGCCCAGCAGGCCAGCAGCGCCACCGTGAACACCGGCAGCCAGGCCAGCCGGGCGAGCACCCAGCCGGGGCCGTCGGGGACGGTGTGGAGGCCGGGGAGGTCCGGGGCCGCCGGCAGCCCCAGCGCCGTGACGGCCATCATGGCCGTCTGGTGCCAGAGGAAGACGGTCATCGCCGACAGGTTCAGCAGCGCCACCGCCGCCCACACCGCCGGGCGCCGCAGGACGCGCCGCAGCGGGCCGAGCAGCAGCAGGGCGGCCCCGCACTGGGCGAGGCCGAAGGCGACGGCCGCGAGGGTGGGCGGGCTGAGGTTGGAGACCGGGGCGCCGGGCACCCCGACCATGGAGGCCGGGTAGCCGGCCCACAGGACCAGTCCGGCCGCGGCGGCGGCCCCGCCGAGCAGCAGCGCCCAGCCGGCCGCCCGCCCCCGTATCGCCTCCCGGGACCAGGCGGTGCCCAGGCAGTAGGGGACCAGCCAGCCGGCCGCCACGTTGACCCAGCCCAGCCAGGAGGGCCCGCCCAGGGCGAAACGGCCCAGGTCGGCGAGGGCGACCACGGCGAGCGGCACCACCGGGTTCAGCCGGGCGACCAGCGGCGTCGCCGCCGTCAGCGCGGCGAAGACGAGCAGGAACCACAGCGGCGAGAGGGCCAGCTTCACCAGCGTGCGCACCGTGCCGGCGTCCGCGTCCGCCGCCAGCAGCGCCCCCGTCACCACCGTCCAGACGGCCGGCACGGCCGCGACCGGCCGGAACAGCCGCGTCAGCCGCCCCCGTAGCCACTGCCCGTACGTGGCGCCCCGGGCGCGGGCCGCCCGGTGCCCCGACGCGGCCACCCGGCCGCCGACCAGGAAGAACACGGCTAGGGTCTGGAACAGCCAGGAGAGGGGGGTCAGTTCGGGCAGGTGGGCGAGCGGGCTCGCGGTGCGCAGCGTGCCGTCGCGGTGGACCAGCGCGGTCACCAGCCAGTGGCCCAGCACCACGCCGAGGACGGCGAGGGCACGCAGGGCGTCCACGGCACGGTCGCGGCCGGGCGGCGTCGCGGATTCGATCCGCCGGATGAGTTCACGCATGCCGGGATCGTCCGGCGCGGACACCGTGACCGGCGTCGGCCCGTGGTGCTCACTCGGCCGTCGTACCGGAGTATTACGGGTAGGGGGGGCGGGGGTGCGGGCGGGGGGAACGGGGCAGGATGCCCGCATGGTGACCACCCTGCGAACGCCCCGACTGACGCTGCGCCGTTGGCGCGAGGACGACGTCGCCGCGATGGCGGCCATCAACGCCGACCCGGAGGTGATGCGCTGGATCTGCGACGGCTCGGTACGCGACCGGGCGCAGACCGCGGAGGGCATCGCCGCGTGGGAACGGGAGTGGGAGGAACGCGGGGTGGGGCTGTTCGCCGTGGAGGACCGCGCGTCCCGGCGGCTCGCCGGGTGCGTGGGGCTGACCGTGCCGGCCTACCTGCCCGAGATCCTGCCGGCCGTGGACATCGGCTGGCGGTTCGGACGGCCGTTCTGGGGCCGGGGCCTGGCCACGGAAGCGGCGCGCGTCGTGCTGGACTTCGCGCTGCGCGACCGCGGGCTGGCCCGGGTGGTCGGCGTGCACGCGGGCGGCGACGGCGCCTCCGAGCGGATCATGCGCAAGCTGGGGATGCGGCCGGAGCGCGAGACGACGCACCCGGCCTGCGGACGGCCGCTGCGGGTGCACGTCATCGAGGCGCGGTCCTGAGGCACCCTGGCGGTGTGCCCGTGGACATCACCTGGTGGGGACACGCGACCGTGACCGTGACGGACTCGGGGGTGCGCGTCCTCACCGACCCGCTCTTCGCGCCGCGCCTGGCCCACCTGCGGCGGCGCGCGGGTCCCCCGCCGCCCGCCGAGGCGGCCGCGGCCGACCTGGTCCTCGTGTCCCACCTCCACGCCGACCACCTCCACCTGCCGTCCCTGGCCCGCCTCGCGCCCGGCACCCGGCTGGTCGTCCCGCGCGGCGCGCCGCGCGCGGTGCCGGGCCTGGCCCGGCTGGCCGCCGCGCGCCGGCTGGCCGTCACCGAGGCCGTGCCGGGCGACGAGGTGACCGCCGGGCCGGTGCGGGTGCGGGCGGTGCGGGCCGCGCACGACGGGCGGCGGCTGCCGTACGGGCCGCGCACGGTCCCGGCGCTGGGCTATGTGGTGCGGGGCACGGCCAGTACGTACTTCGCCGGGGACACCGGCTGGTTCGACGCGATGGCCGAGGAGGCCGGGCCGGTGGACGTGGCGCTGCTGCCGGTGGGCGGCTGGGGCCCGTTCCTGGGGCACGGCCACCTCGACGCGCGCCGGGCCGCGCGGGCGCTGGCCGCGCTGGGCGCCGCGAGCGCCGTGCCCGTGCACTACGGCACGTACTGGCCGATCGGGATGGGCGCGGTGCGGCCGTACGAATTCCACGCGCCCGGCGACGAGTTCGCGCGGCACGCCGCGCGGCAGGCACCGGAGGCCGTGGTCCACCGGCTGGGGCACGGCGAATCGGTGCGGCGGTCGTGAGCGGGGCGCTCGCGCAGGCGGTGGGGACGGTCGTCCCGGCGGAGTCCACCCAGCAGGCGGTGGGCTATCCGTCGCTGTTCCTGCTGGTGGTGCTGGGGTCGCTTGTTCCCGTGGTGCCGACGGGGGCGGTGGTGAGCTCGGCGGCGGTGGTGGCGTTCCACCAGAGCTCGCCCCTGCCCCTGGCGGGCGTCTTCCTCGTCGCGGCCCTCGCCGCCTTCCTCGGCGACCTGGCCCTCTACGGGCTGGGCCGGCGCGGCGTCGCCTCCCGCGACGGCTCGCGCCGGCTGCGCGGGCTGCGGGAGCGGGCCGCGCCCGAGCGGCTGGAACAGGCCCGCGCGGGCCTGGAGGAGCACGGGGTGACGGTGCTGGTGCTCTCCCGGCTGGTGCCCGCCGGGCGCGTCCCGGTGATGCTGGCCTGCCTGCTGGCCAGGGTGCCGGCGGCCCGCTTCGCCCGCGGCGACGCCCCGGCGTGCCTGGCCTGGGCGGCCACCTACGCGGTCGTCGGGATCGTGGGCGGCTCGCTGTTCGCCCGGCCGTGGCAGGGCGTCCTCGCCGCCGTGGCACTGACCCTGGCCGTGGGCGCGACGCCCGCGCTGTGGCGGCGGCTGCGCTGACCGCCCGCGTGCCACCGCGCCGGCGTCACCCGTTCGGCCCACCGCGCGTGCCGGGGCCCGTCCCGGCCACCAGCGTGGGAGGTGCTGCGCGCCGCGAGTGAAGGAGGGCCCATGTCCGTGCACTTCGCCGAGCGGGAGTCCGGGGAGCCGGCGGGCGATCCCGCCCCGCCGCGCGCGGCCGGGACGCTGTCCGCCGCGGGCCTGGACGGGCACGGGCAGGTGTCCGGCGTCCTCCGGCAGGCGGCGGACGCGCTGGTCCGCTCCGTCGCCGCGGGCGACTACCACAGCCTGGCCGTGACCGACGAGGGCCGGCTGCTGGCCGCGGGCCTGGACGAGGACGGGCAGGTGACGGGGATCGTGGCGGCGGCGAGCGGGCGGGCCGTCGCGTTCGTGGCCGCCGGCAGTTTCCACAGCCTGGCGGTGACGCGCGACGGGCGGCTGTTCGGCGCGGGCAAGGACGCCAACGAGCAGGTGTCCGGGCTCCTCGCGGCGGCCGCGGACCGGCGGATCGTGGCGGCCGACGGCGGCACCGTGCACTCGGTGGCCGCGACCGGCGAGGGCGAGCTCCTCGCGGCGGGGCACGACGGCGACGGCCAGGTCTCCGGCATCCTGGCCGCCGCCGCGGGCCGGCGCGTGGCGGCCGTGGCGGCCGGGGACTTCCACACCCTGGCGGTCACGGCCGACGGCCGGCTGCTGGCGGCGGGCCGCGACGAGGACGGCCAGGTGTCGGGCATCCTGGCCGCCGCCCGCGACCGGAAGGTCGTCGCCGTCTCGGCCGCCGCCCTGCAGAGCCTGGCGCTCACGGACGACGGCCGGCTCCTCGCGGCGGGGCGGGACGGCAACCACCAGGTCTCCGGCATCCTCCGGGAGGCCCAGGGCCGGCGGATCGCCGCCCTCGCCGCGGGCAGCCTCCACAGCCTGGCGGCGACCCGGGACGGGCAGCTGCTGGCCGCCGGCAAGGACGGCGACGGCCAGGTGTCGGGCATCCTGGCGGAGACGGCGGACCGGCACGTCACCCTCGTCGCCGCGGGCGGCTTCCACAGCCTGGCCGTGGTGCCGCCCGACGGGCCGAAGGGCCGCACGGTCGGCGCCGACCTCCGCCGCGGGGCCGGCCCCGCCGAGGGCCTCACCCTGCGCCTCCTGCCCGCGCACGACGGCATCGACGGCCTCGCCGACGTCGTCCTCGCGGCCGGCGAGGAGGCCCGGGCGTTCCGGGTCCGGGAGGGGACGACGGTGCGGCTGGTCGTCCGGGAGGGGGAGCGGGTCGCGGCCGAGGGATCGCTGGCCTTCAGCTACGACGAGATCACCGGCGTGGTCGGCGTGGACACCCGCGCCAGCCGCCTCCCGTCCGGGCTGACGTGCACCGGCCACGGAGCCAACCGGTTCACGTTCACGTGGCACCCATGAGCTTCCGCGAGGCGCCCACCGGCAGGTCCCACAGGTCCTCCCGGGGGCGCCCGGCGGCCTCCCAGGCCGCTCGCACCCGGTGCAACGGCTCCAGCGGCGGTTCGGCGGACAGCAGGAACGTCCCCCAGTGCATGGGGGCCATCGCCCGGGCCCCCACGTCCGCGCAGGCCCGTACGGCCTCCTCGGGGTCGGTGTGGACGCCGCCCAGCAGCCGGCGCGGCGCGTACGCGCCGATGGGCAGCAGGGCCAGGTCGATGCCGGGGTGACGGGCGCCGATGCGCTCGAACCAGTGGCCGTAGCCGGTGTCCCCGGCGAAGTACACCCGCTGCCCGCCCGGCGCGGTGATCACCCAGCCGCCCCACAGCGAGCGGCAGGTGTCGGTCAGGGTGCGCTTGCTCCAGTGGTGGGCCGGTACGAAGTCGAAGCGCACCGGCCCGGCCGGGCCCGGCAGCTCCACGGCCTCCCACCAGTCCAGCTCGGTGACGCGGGTGAAGCGCCGGCGGCGCGCCCAGCCGGCCAGCCCGGCCGGGAGCAGCAGCGGGGTGTCGCGGGGGAGCCGTCGGAGGGTGGGGGCGTCGAGGTGGTCGTAGTGGTTGTGGCTGACGACGACCGCGTCGACGCGCGGCAGGTCCGCCCAGGGCACTCCCACCGGGGTCACCCGGGGCGGCGTGCCCAGGATGCGGCGCGACCAGACCGGGTCGGTGAGGACCGTGAGCCCGCCCGTGGCGATCACCCAGCTGGCGTGGCCCGCCCAGGTCACCGCCGTGGTGCCGGGGCCGACCACCGGCAGTGGGCCCGGCGCGACCGCCTGCCCGGCCAGCTCCCGCAGCATCCGCGGCGTGGGCCGCGGCCGGCCCCGGCGCGCGAGGCGGGCCAGGGCCCGTACGCCCGGCAGCGGAGCGGTGAGGCGGTCGGCGAAGGACCGGGGCCAGGCGCGCACCTCGCCGAGCGGCCGGGGCTCCGCGAGGGGGCGCTCGGTCTGTTCGGACATCCGGGGCTCCATTCGTGGTGAACCGGAACCGGGGGCGCGGCGCGGGCCGCCGGGGGCGGGCGGGCCGCGGGTTCCCCGATCGACGGTAGATCAGGGACCGGCCAGTTCGCTGAACGCCGTTCCAAGAGCGGACAACGCCTGCGCGACGTCCGGTCGCCGCGGCAGGTCCGGCGCGTCGAGGGCGTGCCGCGCCTCCTCCTCCCCGGCGCCCAGCAGCGGGAGGACGGAGAGCCGTACCCGCAGCGTGTCGGGGGCCTCGCCGAAGCGGTGCCCGCCCGGCACGAGGTGGCCCAGTGCGGCGCTCAGGTGGGTCTCCAGCTCGAAGGAGTCGGTGATGCCCCGGGCGGCGAGCGCGTCCCGCAGCTCGCCGAGGTCGGCGTAGAGGTGGGGCCCGGTGCGCGGGGGCCGGCACAGCACCCCGGTGCGGTCCAGCCGTTCGCGGAGCGCGGCGCCCAGGACGCCGTACAGCCGGGCGGCGGCGGCCGTACGGGCGCGCACCGGCGCGGGTTCGGCCAGCGCCCAGCGCGCCGCGGCGGCGACGGGCGGGGCCAGCTCGGCCCGTACGGCCGTCAGGAGCGAGGCGGCGCGGGCGCGCAGGGCCTGCCCGGTGCCGCCGGCCGGGAAGCGGGCGACGGCGACGGGCCAGGTGGGCGGGGCGAGGGCGCCCCCGAGGTCGGTGAGGACGACGACCCGGTCGGGGTCCATCTCGGCGGGGCTGACGAAGACCGTCCCGTGCGGGTCGTGGCGGGTGTCGCGCCAGGTCTCGTCGCTGACGACCGTCAGGTCCTCGGCGGCCGCGACCTCGCAGACCTCGTGGACGAGCTCGGGCGGGGCGACGGTGCCGGTGGTGTCGTCGGCGACGGACAGCACCAGGAAGCGCGGCCGGCCGCCCTCCGCGCGGATCCGGCCCACGGTCTCCAGCAGCGCGAACGGGTCGGGCACGCCGCCGGACTCGGCCGGCACGGGCACGTGGTAGGCCAGCCGCCCGGCCAGCCGGGCGAGCGGGCTGTACGAGGCGGCGCACGGCCGGGTCAGCAGCACCTCGCCGCCCGCCGACGCGAACAGCGCGAGCAGCAGCGGCTCGGCGCCGGGGGCCGCGAGGACCAGGCCGGGGTCGCAGGACAGACCGCGCCGGGCCCAGTGGCCGGCCGCGGCCGTGCGCAGGTCGGGGCCGCCGCCGACCGGCTCGGGGGTGGTCGTGGCGGCCGCCTCCGCCAGCCGCTCGGCGAGTTCCGGCAGCACGGGCAGCCCGCGCTCGGGCGCCGGAAGGGCGGAGAGCGCCGCAGAATCCCGCCGCATCCGCGCCTCCTCCGTACCTCGGCCGGGACCGTGCCCGCCTCTGCCGTCCACCTTGGCAGACGGGAGCGCCCGGGGCCGGGCCGACACGGGCGGGCGGGTGAGGAGGCGTCCCACATACCGGGACGGGGCTCTCGTCATGCGAGACGTGAGGCGTACCGTGGAGACGGCCGCCCACCGCCGCGGCCGCCGTCACCGAGCGAAGGGAACCACCATGCCCGAAGCGCGCGACGAACGGGAAGAACAGCCCAAGGAGCACGTCTACATCCACGGCCACCACGAGTCCGTGCTGCGCTCCCACGGCCGGCGCACCGCCGCCGACTCGGCGGCCTACCTGCTGCCCGCGCTGCGCCCCGGGCACCGCGTCCTCGACATCGGCTGCGGCCCCGGCAGCATCACCGCCGACCTCGCGACGCGGGTCCCGGACGGCCGGGTGACCGGCCTGGACGCGGCCGAGGGCGTCCTCGCCCACGCCCGTGCCACCGCCCGCGAACGCGGCGTCGCCAACGTCGACTTCACCACCGGCGACGTGCGCGCCCTCGCCTTCCCCGACGGCTCGTTCGACGTCGTCCACGCCCACCAGGTGCTCCAGTACCTCCCCGACCCCGTCGCCGCCCTCCGCGAGATGCGCCGCGTGACCCGGCCCGGCGGCGTCGTGGCCGTGCGCGACGTGGTCTTCACCTCCATGGCCTGGTACCCCCGCGTGCCCGGACTCGACGACTGGAGCCGCCTGTACGAGCGGGTCGCCCGCGCCGGGGGCGGCGAACCGGACGCCGGCAGCCGGCTGTTGTCCTGGGCCCGGCGCGCGGGCCTGACCGACGTCACCTCCTCGGCGGACGCCTGGTGCGTCGCCGCTCCCGCCGACCGCCTCTGGTGGGGAGACCTGTGGGCGGACCGCACCCTCTCCTCGGCCTACGCCGGCCACGCGGTCGGCGGCGGCCACACGGACCGCGCGGGCCTGGAGGCGATCGCGGACGCCTGGCGGACATGGGGACGTCACGAGGACGCGTGGTTCTCCGTGCTCCACGGCGAACTGCTCTGCAGGGTCAACTAGCCTGGTTTTCATGAACATTCTGGGGACTTCGCTACGGGTGTGCGTCAGTGATCTGGAAGCGTCCATCGCGGTGTACGAACGGCTGACGGGGGCCGAGGCGCTGCGCTTCCGGCGGGGCGCGGTCTCCGTCGCCGCGGTCGGCTGCTTCTTCCTGATGAGCGGCCCGGAATCGGAGGTGTCGGTCCTGCGCAGGATCACGGCGACGATCGCCGTCACGGACGTCGACGAGGCCCTCGCCGACCTCCAGGCGGTCGGCGCGGACATCATCGCGGGCCCGGTGCCCACGCCCATCGGGCGCAACCTGGTGGCCCGGCACCCGGACGGATCGGTGTTCGAGTACGTGGACCGCAGGGCGGCCTGACGCCACACCGTGACCACCCCGGACGGGCCGCCCACGCGGCCCGTCCGGCACGCTCAGGCACGGACCCCGAAGTCGTAGCGCTCCGGCAGCGGATGCAGCTCCCGGGCCCGCTCCCGCACCTCCCGCGTCACCGGGCCGTCCCCGGCGACCAGCCGCTCGGCGATCGCGAACCACACCTCCGCGAGCGCCGTCTCGCCCTCCCTCGCGTCGTCGAGGTCGAACCCCTCGTCGAACACCGCCCGCGCGGCCGCCGCCTCGCCCCGCGCCAGCGACACCCGCGCCCCCAGCAGCCGGAAGCGGCCCCGGGCGCGGTCGGCGGGGTGCGTCCCCGCCAGCACCTCCGCCGCCGCGTCGGCCCGCCCGGCGGCCAGCAGCGCCGTGACCGCCTCGTGCGCCAGCGCGGCCAGCGCCGCCCGGGACGCCCGCCGCTCCCGGGCCCGGCCGATCGCGTCCGCGTAGCGGTCGGCGGCCCGCTCGTGGTGGCCGGCCGCCCGGTCGGCGGCGGCCAGGCAGCGCAGCGCGGGCCACTCCAGGCCGTCCCGCAGGGCCCGCTCCCAGCTGCGCACGGCCTGCGAGCGGTCGCCGGCGTGCCACTGGGCGACCCCCAGGTGGTAGGCGGCGTACGGGCCGGGCTCGGCGTGCTCCAGCAGGTCCCGCCAGCGCGGGGAGACGAGCGACGGCCCCGGCTCGGAGCCCTCCTCGGTGAGCGCGCCCGTGTGCAACAGCTCCTGCCACGGCCGCTGTTCGGGGCCCAGCGTCGCCGCGGGGAAGGGCGTCCCGGGCAGCTTCAGGCCGCCGCGCTCCACCTCCAGCGCGCCCCAGCCCGACCCGGTGGCCAGGAACTCCCCGGGCTCGTGGTCGGCGTACGGCCGCCAGGCCGCGTGGGCGGCCTCCACGTCCGCGCGGGGCAGCGCCGCCTGGAGCCGGTCCGCGACCTCGGCGCGCGCCGCCCGCCAGTCGGCGCCGTGCACGAGGGCGGGGTCGGCGGCCAGCGGCCCGTACGCCTCCAGCCAGGCGAACTCCCCGCCCGCCTCCAGCGGTACGTGCTCCAGCTGGGTGCGCGCCAGGCCCGCCTGGATCTCGGCGTAGCCGCCGGTCCCCGGCTCGGTGAGCCACCCCTGCCGGCGGCGGCCGGCCGGGCCCCCGCCCCACAGGAACAGCTTGCGGCCGCGCAGCAGGTCGGTGGACGTCTGGACGAGCCCGCGGCCGTCCGCGTCCAGCGAGGCGATCCAGCGGCGCTCGCCGTCGGGCAGGTCGTAGAAGTAGTCGGCGGGCCGGTCGCCGTCCGCCGGGTAGGAGCGGTCGGCGTCCTCCCAGCGCGGCACCGGGACGTGGCGCAGTGAGCGGGTGTAGCCGAAGTGCCAGGCGGACTCCGCCGGGGCGAGGACGCGGGTGCCCGGGGCCTCCGGGACGGCGGTGTTGGACCACCAGTACACCGGCGCCGGGCGGTCGTGCGGATTGCGGACGCGGACGCCCGCGTAGAGGAAGGCCGAGCCCCCGGGCAGCCAGAGGTCCACCTGGAACGGCAGGTCGCGCAGCCGCTCCCACTCCCACAGGCGCAGCATCTCCCCGCCGTCGGGCGCCGGGACGCGGGCCGCGTGGAGCGGGGCGACGGACAGCGGGCCGTGGCCGGTGGCGCCGGTGTTCCACTCGATGCCGCCGGAGAACCAGGCGCCGTTGAGCGCGTAACCGGCGGGCTGCACCACGGGGTTGCGGTAGACGAGGGAGCGGCCGCCGGCCTTGTCCTCCAGGGAGTGCACCCGGCCGCCGAGCGAGGGCAGGACGGTGGCGCGCAGCCGCTCGTTCTCCAGGACGATCGCGTCGATCGTGGTGGGGACGCGGGTACGGGAGTAGTCGTCGCGGCGGCGCACGGGCAGCAGGGAGCGCAGCGGCGCGTAGCGCATCTGCCGGGCCATGTCCGCGGGGAAGCCGTCGAGCCCGCCGGGGCCGAGCCGGTGTACGTCGGCGAGGACGGCCAGCGGCGGCAGCGGGTTCTCCGGCCCCAGGGGCGCGGCGGGCAGGGACAGCACGGTGCGACGGATGGTCGTGACCATGACGGACTCAGCTCCTCGTACGGGCCGCCGTGCGCCCGGCGCCCCCCTCATGACTCCATGTCTCCCCGGACACCGGAGTGCTTCCCCCCGCCGCCCGTGCGTGAACGGTCGCGGACGGACTCATGGAATGCCGTTTATCACTTCCTGGCCGGCCGGGGTCCGCCGCCGTCCGTCCGCCGTCCCGCCCCCGCCCGGGATCACCCGGACGGGTGACATCGGGCGCACACGCCGCACGGTCGCCGCCGAGGTCTACGCTGAGGGCCGGTGAGCGACCCCGTGAGCGACGAAGACGACCGCCCGCCCGCCCCCGGGCCCGAGGGCAGGACCTGCCAGTGGTGCCACGGCGCCGGATACGTGACCCGCGCGCTGGCCTACGTCCCCGGCCCGGACCCGTTCGAGGGCCCGGCGGAGACCGTCCACCGCGCCGGGCAGTGCCGGCACTGCCGGGGTTCCGGCCTCTACGACTCCGATCTCGACCCGACGCTCTGAACGGGCGTTCTACCCTTCCCGCATGGGTCTTGTGCGCGGCGCCGCCCATCGCGTGGGCCGGCTGATCGGCGAACGGTGGCTCGGCGTCGTCCTGCCCTGGGTGGTCTCCACCGGCACCCTGCTCCTCCTCGCCGCCCTGCTGCCCGACTTCCGCATCCACCCCGCCGGCGGCGACGGCCCCTCGCGCACGGTGCTCGCGGCCGCGCTGGGCGCGGGGGCGTTCGGGCTGCTCGGCGCGGTGGTGTGGCCGCTGCTGGTGCGGGCGCTCCTGCTGGTGCCCGCCGTCGTCCTCGGGCTGCTCGTCTTCGTCCTCAACGGCACGCTGCTGCTGACCGCCCTGGCCCTGCTGCCCGTCGGCGGCGGCACGGCCCGCCCCGGCACCGCCGTGGTCGTCGCGGCCGTCGTCTCGGCCGCGTCGTCGGCGGCCGGCGCGTTCGTCGCCGTGCGCGACGACGGGGCCTACCACCGCCGGCTGGCCCGGCTCGCCGACCGCCGCCGGCGCCGCCGGGGGGAGGCGACCGGCCGGCAGTCCGTGCCCGGCACCGTCTTCCTCCAGCTCGACGGGGTCGGCCACGACGTCCTGCGCGAGGCCCTGCGGGAGCGGACCGGCCCGCGCGGCCGCCGCCGGCCGCCCCTGATGCCGACCGTCGCCGCCTGGGCCGCCGACGGCCACCGGCTGACACCCTGGCGCACCGACTGGTCCAGCCAGACCGCGGCCAGCCAGCTCGGCATCCTCCACGGCTCCAACGAGGACGTACCCGCCTTCCGCTGGTACGAGAAGGAGACGGGCGAGGTGATGGCGGGCAACCGGCCCGCCGCCGTGGCCGAGCTCCAGCGCCGGGCCGCCGCCCGCACCGGCCACGGCGGGCTGCTCACCACCGACGGCGCCAGCCGCGGCAACCTCTTCACCGGCGGCGCCGACCAGCTGGCGCTGGTGCTGTCCGTCGCCGCCCGGCGCGACCGCCACAACCGCTCGCGGTCCGGCTACTTCGCCTACTTCTCCGACCCGGCCAACGCCACCCGCACCGCCGTCTCCTATCTCGCCGAGGTCGTGCGCGAGATCAGCCAGTCCCTGCGCGCCCGGCTCCGCCGGGAGCGGCCGCGCCTCGGCCGGGGCGGCCTCTACCCCTTCGTCCGGGCCTTCGTCACGGTCGTGGAGCGCGACGTGATCGTCGCCGCGGTGCTGGGCGACATCCTCTCGGGGCGCACCTGCGTCTACGCCGACCTGGTGGGCTACGACGAGGTCGCCCACCACTCGGGGCCCCGCGGCCGGGACACCCACCAGGTGCTGCGCGGCCTCGACCGGGCGATCGCGCTGATCGCCCGGGTCATCGAGCACGCCCCGCGCCCGTACCGCGTCGTGCTCCTCTCCGACCACGGCCAGAGCCCGGGCGAGCCCTTCGCCGCCCGCTACGGGCTGACGCTCGCGGACCTCGTACGCGGCGGGCTGACCGCCGGCCCGGGGCGCGGACGGCGGCCGGTCGTGCTGGCCTCCGGCAACCTGGGGCTGGTCTCCTTCCCCGACGTGCCGGGCCGGGCGAGCCGGGAGCGGATCGACGCGGACCACCCCGCCCTGCTGCGCACCCTCGCCGACCACCCCGGGATCGGGTTCCTCCTCGTCCACTCGCGCGAGCACGGGCCCGTGGTGCTGGGCTCCGGCGGCCGGGAGCACGTCCTGGACACCGGCGAGGGCGCCGCGGACAGCCCGCTGCGGGCGCTGGGGCCCGGGGCCGAGGAGGCCGTACGGCGCACCGCGGGCTTCCCGCACGCGGCGGACATCATGGTCAACTCCGCCTACGACCCCCGCACGGGCGAGGTGCACGCCTTCGAGGAACAGATCGGCTCGCACGGCGGGCTGGGCGGCGAGCAGAGCCGGCCGTTCCTGCTGTGGCCGGGGGAGCTGAGCCCGCCGGTGGGGGAGGGGGAGGAGCTGGTGGGCGCCGAGCGGGTGCACCGGGTGCTGCGGCGCTGGCTCCGCGAGGCGCGTGGGCGTCCGCAAATTCCGGCCGTGCCCCCTCCGGCGGCCGCGCCGGCACCGGAGCGTGCCGGAGTGGACGAATCGCGGTCCGGGGCCGTGATCGCGCAACCTTTTGCGGTCGGCGGGCAGGCCCCGCGGGACAAAAAAATCTAATTTGGCGGTGCGCGGGGCTGCGGTCAATATGTGCTGTCGCACATACCTGTGCCCTTGCACGGGTGTGCGACGTCGCCCCAGAATCGGCGACCTGTCCGCAGCACGAGAGGTGCGATCACCCCATGCACGACACCGACGGCACACCCTCACGCCGTTTCGGCCTCCCCACCGCCATCACCCTGGTCATGGGGAACATCATCGGCGGCGGCATCTTCATGCTGCCCGCCTCGGTCGCCCCGTACGGCACGGTGAGCCTGCTGGCCTTCGGCGTGCTGACGGTGGGCGCGATCGCGCTCGCCCTCGTCTTCGGCCGCCTCGCCGGGCGCTTCCCGCGTACCGGTGGCCCGTATGTCTATGCACGCGAGGCCTTCGGTGATTTCGCCGGATTCCTCTCGGCGTGGTCGTACTGGACCATGACCTGGGTGAGCAACGCCGCCCTCGCCGTGGCCGGTGTCGGCTACCTCCACGTCCTCACCGGCAGCGGGTCCAAGGAGCTGGACCTGGTGCTGGCCCTCGCGCTGCTGTGGCTGCCCGCGCTGGCGAACCTCGCCGGTACGCGCTGGGTGGGCGCGGTGCAGCTGGTGTCGACGGTGCTGAAGTTCCTGCCGATGCTGTTCGTGGCGGTCGTGGGTCTCTTCTTCTTCGACCCGGACAAGCTGGGCCCCTTCACCGAGGGCGGCGGCAGCTGGACGGGCGGCCTCACCGCCTCCGCCGCGATCCTCCTCTACAGCTACGTGGGCGTGGAGTCGGCCGCCATCAGCGCGGGCGAGGTGCGCGACCCCGAGCGCAACGTGGGCCGCGCCAGCGTCATCGGCACGATCGGCGCCGCCGTGGTCTACCTGCTCGGCACCGTCGCCGTCTTCGGCACCGTCGCGCACGACAAGCTGGTGGACTCCACCGCGCCGTTCTCCGACGCGGTCGACGCGATGTTCGGCGGCCACTGGGGCGGCACGCTGATCGCGCTCGCCGCCGTGATCTCCATCACCGGAGCGCTCAACGGCTGGACCCTCATGAGCGCCCAGATGCCGTACGCGGCGGCCCAGGACGGGCTGTTCCCGGCCGCCTTCGGCCGGAAGCGGCGCGGAGTGCCGACGGCGGGCGTCATCGCCGCCGCGGTGCTGGCCTCGGCCCTGACGGTCATCAACTACACGGCGGGCGTGGGCGGGGTCTTCGAGATCCTGGTCCTCATCACCACCTTCTCCGCCACCGTCCCCTACCTGCTGGCCACCGCGGCGCAGGTGTACTTCCTGCTCAACGGCGAGCGGGACAAGGTCCACGCGGGCCGCATGACCCGCGACCTGGTGCTCGCCCTCGGCGGCTTCGCCTTCTCCTTCTGGCTGGTGGCCGGCGCCGGTTACGCGGCCGTCTACCAGGGCGTGCTCTTCCTCTTCGCGGGGATCATCGTCTACGTGTGGATGGTGGCCCGCCGCCCGGCGAAGGCGCCGGAGGCGGAGGGAGCCGCGGACGCCGCGGAGCGGCAGGCCACCGACGAGCCGGAGCTCGTCGCCTGAGGGTGCCGGAGCGCGGCCGTCAGGCCGTGACACCGCCGTCGAGCACCAGCTCGGTGCCGACGGCATAGCCCGCCTCGTCGGAGGCGAGGTAGAGGACCGCCGCGGCGATCTCCTCGGGCGTGCCCGCACGGCCCGCGGGGACGTCGCGGCGCATCCGTTCCGCCTTGGCGCCGGCGGTCTCGCCCGGCCGGGTCGACATCGGGGTCTCGACGGGGCCGGGGCTCACCGCGTTGATGCGGACACCCTCGTCGATGTGGTCCAGCGCCGCGCCGCGGGTCAGCGTGGAGACGGCGGCCTTGCTGGTGGCGTAGGCGCCGAGGCCGGCCAGGCGCTTGTGGCTGCCGAGGTTGGACGAGACGTTCACGATGGCGCCGCCGCCGTTCTCGCGCATGTACGCGATCTCGTACTTCATCGACAGCCACGCGCCGGTGACGTTGGTGGTCAGGGTGGCGTGCCAGTCCTCCTCCGGGATGTCCGCGACCTTGGCGGGCGTGGCGAGCACGCCGACGTTGTTGACGGCCACGTCGAGGCCGCCGTGGCGGGCGACCACCGTGTCGACCAGGGCCCGGACGTCCTCGGCCCTGGTGACGTCGGCGGTCACGGCGCCGGCGCGGCCGCCCTCGGCCTCGACGAGGGCCACCGTCTCCTTCAGCGGCTCCTCCCGGCGGCCCGCCACGACGACGGTGGCGCCCTCACGGGCGAAGGCGAGCGCCACGGCCCGCCCGATGCCGGTGCCGCCACCGGTGACGAGGACGGTCTTTCCGGTGAAACGTGCGGTCATGGTGCCGTCTCCTCTGTGGATGTACACGCTATTTGAGAACGATCGGTCTTGAATGCGGGCAGGGGTCCCCCCTGGCGGGGTCGTCCCGGTCAGTCCAGCAGGGTCAGCGCCTGCTCGGCCGCGCCGTGCAGGAGCTCGGGGGCGGGGGAGACCTTGCCGACCACCCGCAGGCCCTGGAGGAACACCAGCAGGGTCCGGGCGAGCGCCACCACGTCGCGGTCGGCCGCCAGCTCCCCCTGGGCCCTGGCCCGGGTGAGCGCCGCCGTCAGCAGCGTCTCCACCGCCTGCCAGCTCGCCTCCACCCGGCGGGCGCACTCCGGGTCGTGCGGTCCGAGCTCCACCGCCGTGTTGGTGACGAGGCAGCCGCGTCGCAGCGTGTCCCGCGACGCCTCGTCGGCGAACCGCCGCACCAGCCCCCGTACGGCCGGCAGCACCGGCCCCGGCCGCGAGAGCTCCTCGGTCATCAGGGGCCCGTTGAGCTCCCCGTAGCGCTCCAGTGCCTTGAGGTACAGCTCCCGTTTGCCGCCGAAGGTGGCGTACAGGCTCGCCCGCGCGATGCCGAGGTGCGCGACGAGGTCCGCCATCGACGTCGCCTCGTAGCCCCGCCGCCAGAACAGCTCCATGGCTGCCAGCAGCGCGGCGTCCGGATCGAATTCCTTGGTCCTGGCCACGTCGACGATCTTAGGTTTTTCGAGAACGATCGGTCAAGAATGGTGGAGTGGTTCGCGGGAGTGGTTCGCAGGAGTGGTTCGCGAAGGCGCCTACCCCAGGTCGAAGACGTTGCGCAGGCCGAGGCGGTGGCGCGTGTCGTCCTGCCGGCGCAGGAGCTCGAACTCCGGGGCGCGGTAGAGCGGGGTGACGGCGCAGCGCCCGGCCGTCGAACCGGTGGCGTCCAGCAGGGCGTTGACCGCCGCGCGGGCGGAGGCGTTGGCGCCCTCCATGGTGGCCAGGTCGATGTCCACGGCCACGTAGTCCCCGGCGAGGAAGAGGTTGGGAACGGCGGTGCGGGCCTCGGGACGGTCGTACCAGGTGCCGGTGGGGTGGATGAGGAGCTGCTCGTCGTTGGTGGCGGTGGAGCCGCCGAGCTCCACCGCCGGGTCCAGGAACCACGAGTGCAGCCGGGAGTCGCTCAGGACCGTGCGGCCGGTGTCGTTGAGGCTCGCCTTCATCTGCGCCCACACCTCGCGGGCGACCTCCTCGCGGGTGCACTGCTTGGCCGTCCTGCCGTAGAGGATGCCGGGCCGGTCCCACTCGGAGACGTCCACCGACAGGCAGTCGGCCACGGTGCCGTCGCCGTAGTCCCGCCGGAAGTCGCGCCCCGACCAGTACTGGGCCTGGCCCACCGAGGTGATGGACCACGGTGAGTCGATGTGGTTCACATGACCGTGGATCACCGGCGTCGGCTCGGTCAGATAGAACTGGATGCCCGTCATCCAGTCCGTCCGCAGCCGGTCGCAGCGCGCGAGGCGGGGGTCGGCGGCGCGCAGCCGGGCGTTCCAGGTCCGCCGGGCGTGCTCGACGGGCATCGCGGAGACGAAGTGGTCGGCGACGGCCGTCGCCCGCTCGCCGCCCGCGCTCCGCAGTACGGCCCCGGTGACGCGGCCGCCCTCGAACGTGAGGTCCTCCACGGCCCAGCCGGTCCGGAAGGTCACGCCCAGGGAGCGCAGGTGCGCCACCCACGGGTCGATCCACGCCTCGTTGGTGGGGGCGTTGAGCACCCGGTCCGGCTCGCCGTCGGCGCCGCGGCCCAGCGCGTTGTAGAGGAACGCCTCCATACAGGTGGCGACGGTCTTGGTGCTGGCCACCTCGGCCTTGGTGGCGACGATGTTGCGGGTGATGCCGACCGCGAGCAGCTGCCGGTAGTTCGCCGACATCCGCGCCGCCTTGGTGAACTCGAACCAGGGCACGCGCTCCCAGCTCTCGGCGCGCCGCCGCTCGCCGCTGGTGAACCACACCAGCAGCCGGCCCGCGAAGTAGGCGATCTCGTGGGCGGGCAGCGCGGCGAAGGTCTCGAAGAAGGCGGTCAGCGCGCGCAGGAACGCGTCCGGGGTGAGGACGGGCGGCAGTGTGCCGATGCTCGCGAAGGGGATGCGGATGTCCTCGCGGCCGCCGGAGCGGGCCAGCATCACCTCGGTGGAGGGCACGAGGTTGTCGTGGCAGCCGTGGGCGTTGCCGGGGAAGGGGATGCGGCGCAAGGTGTCGGGCAGGTTGCGGTAGAAGCCGGGGATGAAGCGGAAGCCGTGCTCGCCGGGCAGGGGTCTGCGGCCGCCGCGGGCGCTGCCGGGGACGTCCATGCTGCGCGCCTTGCCGCCGAGGGCGGACTTGCGCTCGTACACCGTCACCGTGAAGCCCCGCTCGGCCAGTTCGTGCGCCGCGGTCAGCCCCGCGACGCCGCCGCCGAGCACCGCGACCGTACGCCCGGCGGCGCGCCGGGCGGCCCGGGGTGCCGTACGGGGCGCGGCCCATGCCGTCGCCCCGCCGCCGAACGCGGCCGTCGCGGCGGTGGCCGTGGCGCCGCCGATGAATCCTCTGCGCGTGCTCCCGCTCGTGCCGTCCGCCATGACCACAGCCCCCTGCCGCCGGTAACGTGTCATGTCCGGCGCAGGAGCATAGGAGTGTCCCCTGTACCCCGGAAGGCCGCGGCGGACGCTCCCGTGACACCGGCCGCACATTGGCGCGAATGTGCCCCCGCCCCATGGGACGCTGGCGTCGACACCCGTGACACCGCGGAAGGGATGTGTGATGGCAGTCGAACCGCTCTCGCAGCAGGACGTGGAGGACCGCCTGAGGGAACTGCCCGGCTGGACCACCGACGGGCTCCGGATCGCGCGGCGGTACGCCTTCGACGGGCACTTCCAGGCGGCCGCCATGGTCGTGCACATCGCCCAGATCCAGGAGGAGCTGAACCACCACGCGGACGTGACGCTCGGCTACAACACCGTCGCCCTCTCCGTGAACACCCACAGCGTGGGCGGCAAGGTCACCGGGCTGGACGTGGAACTGGCCCGCCGGATCGAGGCGGTCGCCGCCGGGCACGGGGCGCGCTGAACCGGGCCCCGGGGCGCGTCGCCCCGGGACCCGGCGTCCCGTCCGGTCCGGCCGAGGGCCGGCGCCGGGTCAGCTCCAGTCGAACTCGTCCGGGTCCGGGCCCAGGCGGGTGCCGGTGTCCAGGCCCGCGATCGCGGCGAGGTCCTCGGCGTCCAGCTCGAAGCCGGTGACGTCGATGTTCTCGCGGATGCGGGAGGGGGTCACCGACTTGGGGATGGCCACGTTGCCCTGCTGGAGGTGCCAGCGCAGCACCACCTGGGCGGCGGACTTGCCGTGCTTGGCCCCGATCCGGGCGAGCACCGGCTCCTCCAGCAGACCGCGGCCCTGGCCGAGCGGGGACCAGGCCTCGGTGGTGATGCCGTGCTCGGCGTGGAAGGCGCGCAGCTCGGTCTGCGGGAAGTTCGGGTGCAGCTCGACCTGGTTGACCGCGGGGACGAACGAGGTGTCGGCGATGACGCGCTCGAGCTGCGGCCGCTTGAAGTTGGACACGCCGATGGCCCGGACGCGGTCGGTGCCCGCCAGCTCCACGAGCGTGCGGTAGATGGTGACGTAGTCCTCGCGCATGGCGCGCGGCCAGTGGATGAGGTACAGGTCCACGTAGTCGAGGCCCAGCCGCTCCAGGGAGGCGTCGAACTCGCGCAGGACGCTGTCGCGCGTCCAGGTCTCGGAGGCGCTGTTCCACAGCTTCGTCGTGACGAACAGCTCGTCACGGGCGATGCCGGAGGACGCGAGCGCCTTGCCCGTGCCCACCTCGTTCTCGTAGATGACCGCCGTGTCGATGCTGCGGTAGCCGGCCTCCAGGGCGGTGGAGACGGCCGCGGTCGCCTCGTCGTCGGGGACCTGCCACACGCCGAAGCCCAGCTGCGGCATCACGACGCCGTTGTTCAGGGTGATGGACGGGACGTTGCTCACGGGCAATCGATCCTTACTTCCGTCGAGGGGTCTCCTTGCCCCGGGAACAACCCTGGCGTTCCGCTTTACATTCCCGGTACAGCCATCATGGCGTCACGCATCGCCGTAGAGCGCCTCCACCTCCCGGGCGTAGGCCCGCTCGATCGCCTTCCGCTTGAGCTTGTGGGTGGGCGTCAGCAGGCCCAGCTCCTCGGTGAACCGGCCCGCCAGGATACGGAACGCGCGGATCGAGCCGCCGGGCGGCTCCGGCGCGTTGGCCGCCAGCACGGCCCGCCCTATCTCGGCCTCCAGCTCCGGATCGTTCACCAGCTCGGCCGCCGCCATCCGGGGCCTGCCGCGCATCGCCAGCCAGTGGGCCACCTCCCCGGGGTCGAGGGTGACCAGCGCGGCCACGTACGGGCGGGCCTCGCCGACGACCACGCACCGGTCCACCAGCGGATGCGCCCGTACCCGCTCCTCCAGCGCCGCCGGCGAGACGCTCTCCCCGCCCGCGGTCCGCAGCACCTCCCGCTTCCGCCCGGTGATCGTCAGATAGCCGTCGTCGTCCAGCCGGCCCAGGTCGCCGGTGGCCAGCCAGCCGTCCCGCAGCACGGCCTCCGTGGCCCGCGGGTCGCCCAGGTAGCCGGCGAAGACCTGACCGCCCCGCAGCAGCACCTCGCCGTCGCCGGCGAGGCGCACGGACGTCCCCGGCACGGGCAGGCCGACCGTGCCGAAACGGGTCCGCTCGGGAGGGTTGGCGACGGCGGCCCCGGTGGTCTCCGTCAGCCCGTACCCCTCGAGGACGGTCACGCCGGCGCCCGCGAAGAACAGCCCCAGCCGGCGCTCCATCGCCGAGCCGCCCGACATCGCGTAGCGGACCCGGCCGCCCAGCGCCTCGCGGATACGGGTGTAGACGAGCCGGTCGAAGACCTGGTGCTGCACCCGCAGCGCGGCGCCGGGCCCCGCGCCGGTGCCGAAGGCGCGCTCCTCCACGGCCCGTGCGTAGCGCACCGCCACGTCCACCGCCTTCTCGAACGGCCTGCCCCGGCCCTCACGTTCGGCCGCCCGCCGGGCCGCGTCGAAGACCGACTCGAAGACGCGCGGCACCGCCAGCACGAACGTCGGCCGGAACCCCCGCAGGTCGGGCGGCCCGTCCGGGCCCGCCGCCGGCTGGTGGCCCAGCTTGACGCGCCCGCGGACCGCCGCGACCTCCACCATCCGGCCGAGGACATGGGCCAGCGGGAGGAAGAGGAGGGTGGCCGCCTCCTCGCCGGGCCGGGAGCGGAAGACCGGCTCGTAGCGGCGCACCACGTTGTCGGCCTCGGCCATGAAGTTGGCGTGCGTGAGCACACAGCCCCGGGGCCGGCCCGTGGTCCCCGAGGTGTAGATGACCGTCGCCGGCGACTCGGGGGTGAGGGCGTGGCGGTGGCGGTGCACCACGTCGTCGTCGATCACCGCCCCCGCCGCCGTCAGGTCGCCCAGCGCGCCCGCGTCCAGCTGCCACAGCCGGGCGAGGCGCGGCAGCCGGTCGACGACCGAGCCGATGGTCATCGCGTGGTCCTCGTGCTCGACGACGCAGGCCGAGACCTCCGCCTCGTGCATCATCAGGAAGACCTGCTCGGGCGAGGAGGTGGGGTGCAGCGGCACGGGCTGCGCCCCGATGCACCACAGCGCGAAGTCGAAGAGGGTCCACTCGTAGCGGGTGCGCGACATGATGGCGACCCGGTCGCCGAACCGCACGCCCTCCGCGAGCAGCCCCTTGGCCAGCGCCAGCACCTCGTCCCGGAAGGCCGCGGCGGTCACGTCCCGCCACCGGCCGTCGGCGGTCCTGCGGCCGAGCGCCACTCTGCCGGGGTCCTCGTCCGCGTGCTCGAACACGGCGTCCGCCAGTCCTCCGACGGGGGGCGCCGTCACCAGGGAAGGGACGGTGAACTCGCGCAACTCTCGCTCCTCGCGACGCTCCGCACAGCGCCGTGACCGTACCCGGTCCCGTCCCCGGCCGAACCCCTCCCGCCCGCGCCCGTCTCGGGGCGTACGCCGCGGCGACCGGATCCTTACGGTTCCCCGCCCGGCGCGGGCGAGGAGGCCGGCGCGGGACCCGGTGCCGTCAGCCGGTCCAGGGGCAGCCGGAGCACCGTCTCCCGCGCCGCCGGCGGGGTGTTCGCCTCCCGCAGCGCCGCCAGCTCACGGTCGGTCAGCCCGCGCGCGTACACCCGGACCTCGTCCAGCTCGCCGGTGAGATACGCCCTCCCGTCCGGCTTCTGCCCCAGGTGCACCCCGAACGTGGTGTTGCGGCTCACCGTCCCCGGCACGTCCGGCACGGAGGTGGACACGCCGTCGACGGTCAGCGTCAGCCGGCCGCCCGCGCGGCGCAGCGCCAGCTGGTGCCACCGCCCGTCGGCGTACGCCTCCGCCGCCCGCACCGTCGCCGTCCGGGCCGGCTCCACCCCGCCGGGCCGGGCGGTCAGCTGCCCGGCGATCCGCCCGGTGCCGGGCTCGCCGCGCAGCGCCACCTGTGGGGCCCCGCCGACGCCACCCATCCACAGCAGCGGCTGCTCCCCGGTGCCGGCCCCGGCCCGCCGGCGGAACCACAGGACCGCCGTGAAGTCCCGGCTCCCCAGCGGCAACGCGTCCCGGTACGGCAGGAGCACCGCGTCGTCCACGCCGTCGAAGCCGAGCCCCGCCCCGAACCGGCCCGGCACCGGCCGTGCCCCGCCGAGCACCCGCGCAGGGCGGGCGCCGGGGGCGCGATCCGGCGTCGTCGGATCCGGCCCGCGGCGCGGCCCCAGCCACTCCTCGGTGAACCGGGCGAAGCGGATCTCCTGCCGCGCGTCGCTCCGCCCCGCCTCGTAGAGCAGCCCCACGGTGCCCGGGCCGGTGACCGCCATGTCGGAATAGCCGGACCAGTCGGTGGTCACCCGCCGCCCGCGCTCGGCGCCCTCCCAGGTGCGCCCCTGGTCGTACGAGGAACGGATGGTCATCGTCCGGCGGCGGTCGGGGTCGGCCGGCGCCGAGAACAGCCAGCGCCCCGGCCGGGCCGCGACCACGGCCGCCTGCACCATGGGGGCGTACAGGCCGGGCAGGGCCCGGAAGGGCGCGGCGAAGCGCGACCCGCCGTCCACGGCGACGGCGTCGTCGCGGTGGCCCAGGTCGGTGCCGTCCTGCTCGCGGCCGTTGACGTAGACCGAACCGTCGTCGCGCTCGGCCGGCGTCAGCTCGGAGGGCTTCTGCCGGTAGGTGCCGTCGGGCTCGTAGCGGTGGGTGTCCACCGCGCCGAGCCGCCAGTGCTCCCCGCCGTCGTCGCTGAGGGCCAGCGCCGCGTGATTGGCGGTCATCCGGACGCCGTCGTGGCTCTCGGCGTTGAGCCCGACGACCAGGCGGCCGCGGTGGGGGCCGTGGGCGAGCTGGACGCCGTGCCCCGGCCCGGTGGCGTACCAGGAGTTCCAGCCGGGCGGGCGGAGGTCCGCCGTCACGTCGCGCGGGCGCGACCAGCTGACGCCGTCGTCGTCGCTGTACTGCGCGTGCGGCGTCCGGTCGCACGGCACGTCGCAATTCCCGTCGTCCTCCCGGCCGTCGTTGTACGTGCTGAGCAGCGCGACGCGGCCCGTGTCCCGGTCCACGACGGGGGCCGGGTTGCCGTGGGTGTCGCCGTCGCCCGGGTCGACGACCGTCGCCGGCTCCCAGGTGCGGCCGCCGTCGGTGGAGCGTTTGACGACGATGTCGATGTCGGTGGCGTCTCCGCAGTTGTCCCTCCTCCCTTCGGCGAAGGCCAGGAGCGTGCCGCGGTTGGTGGTGACGAGGGCCGGGATGCGGTAGCAGGCGTACGCGCCCCCGTCCGGCTCCAGCCCGGCCCGGAACAGCACCAGTTCCTCGAATCCGCCCTCCGGCGCCCCGTCCGGCCCCGTCGCCGCCGAGACCCCGCCCGGCAGGACCGGAAGGGCGAGCAGGGCACCGGCCAGGGTGACGGAGGCGGCGCGGCGCACGGCCCGGGGGCCGGCACGGCGGCCGGGGGAGCGTCCCGCCCGCGTGGTGGTCGCGGGGCGCCGGTCACCGTCAGCAGGATGCGCCGCCATGGCCCGTCCCTTTCGCGTCAAGGCCGTCGCGGCCCCACGTGTCCGGTGGGCCAACGTACGGGGCGGACCCTCCTCCCACAAGGACCGCGCGCCCGACGGCTCACACGGGTCGCAGCACCACCTTTCCCCGATTGGCGCGCGCCTCGATGATCCCGTGGGCCCTCGCCGCCTCCTCCAGCGGCAGCTCGGCGTGGATGTGCGGCCGCAGGCGCCCCGCGAAGAACAGCTCCCACAGCTCCCGGCGCCACCGCTCCATCAGCTCCGGCCGGTGCCGGGCTATGAGCGCCATCTGGAAGCCGATGGCCGATTTCGCCCCCACCAGCAGGTCGTAGGCCTCGATCGTGCCGCCGCCCGAGCCGTAGGTGACCATCCGGCCGTGCGGCGCCAGGGCCGCCACCGCCGGCCCGAGCAGCTCCCCGCCGACCGACTCCAGCACGATGTCCACGGGCTCGCCCCAGGAGGCGTCGCCGTAGACCACGACCTCGTCCGCGCCCAGCGACCGGACGAAGTCCGCCTTCGCGGGCGAGCCGACCGCCGCCACCACCCGGCCCGCCCCACGCGCCTTGGCCAGCTGCACCGCCAGCTGCCCGGCGCCGCCCGCCGCGCCCGTCACCAGCACCGACTCGCCGGGCACCGGCCGCGCGGCCTCGTAGGCGCCGAGGGCCACCAGCCCGCACCGGACGAGCGCCACGGCGTCCACGGCGCTCGCCCCCGGCGGGACGGGGGAGGCCATGGCCACCTTCAGCACGGAGTACTCGGCGTATCCGTCGCCGAAGCACAGCCCCGTCACCCGGTCGCCGACCGCGAAGCCGCTCACCTCCGGGCCGAGGGCCACGACCTCCCCGGCCACCTCGCCCCCGATGCTCGCGGGCAGCGGCAGACCGCCCTCGCGGACCTTGCGGACGACGGGCAGGGTGACCCCGACGGCCTCGGTGCGCAGCAGCAGCTCGCCCGGGCCGGGCACCGGGATCCCGGTCTCCTCCAGCCGCAGGACCTCGGGACCGCCGTTCTCGTAATACCGGACGCGACGCACGCGCACCCACCTCCGCACCATGGGATCTCCCAACGTTGGACCCCCCAACGTTGGTGGTCCCTACGGTACACCTCTTCGTTGGGAAGTCCAACGGTTTCCCGGGTACGCTCGCCCCATGGCAGAACACGCGTCCGTGACCGGGGCCGGGCCCGCCACCGAGCCCGCGCTCACCCGCATCCGCACCCTCCCCAGCTGGCTGCTCAACCGGGCCTCCGCGCGCGGCCGCCGCCTGGTGGCCGAAGCGCTCGCGCAGGACGGCATGCGCATGGCGCACCACGCCGTGCTCTCCGCCGTCGCCGACCTCGGCCCCGTCGCCCAGGCCGAGCTGGGCCGTACGACCGGCTTCGATCCCAAGGACATGGTCGGACTCCTCAACGACCTCCAGGCGCAGGAGCTCGTCACGCGCGCCCCCGACCCCGCCGACCGGCGCAAGAACGCCATCACGCTCACACCCGCCGGGCGCCGTCGTCTCACCCGCCTCGCCCGGCTGGGCGACGAGGCCAACGAGGCCCTCCTCGCCTCGCTCACCCCCGCCGAACGCGAGCTCTTCCTCGCCCTCCTCACCCGCGTGGTGGAGGACGACGACTGAACTTCCCGCGAAATCCCGGGCGGCGGCCCACCGGATCTGGTGGGATGTCACCCGATGTAAGGAAGAGGATGTAAGAGATGTAGATGTAAGAGAAGAGAAGGACGAGAGGGCGAGAGGCGCGAGGGGTGCGTGTGATCCTGCAGCAGCTGCATTACACCTCCACCGCCGTCGCACCCGGCCCCAACGGCTCCGGCTTCCGCTTCACCGCCGCCAGCCCGGAACTGCCCATCACCCTGCTGGGCGAGGCCGAGCAGCTGATCGGCTACGAACCGCCCAGCGACGCCCCGGGCTGCCCCTCCGCCGAGGAAATCGCCGTCTTCCCCGTGGCGTTCAGCCACAACCGGCTCTCCGACGGCAGCCGGCTGCTCTGCCGCACGGTGCGCACCGGCCCCGGCCGCGTCGGCCGGCACGGCAACTTCCACGCCCACGCCGTGCGCCTGCCCGAGGGCGGCGGACTGCCCGGCGGCCTGCTGCCCATCGAGGCCTGGGAATCACCCACCTGGGCGGACCGCACCCCGGACGGCGGCATCCCGCAGCCCCTGGCCGGCCTCGTGCCCGCCCGGCGGATCGACAGGACGGGCCTGTTCGAGTTCGTCCACGCCCGTCAGGAGCGCCTGGAGCCGTTCCTGACGGACGTACGGACCCTCTTCCGCACCCCGGACGCCCAGCAGATCCTCGTCATCGAACGGGACAGCGCCCACATCGCCCACTGGATCGCCATCGCCAGCGCGGTCCTGCCCCGCGAGCTCGCCGACCGGCTCACCTTCACCACCTACACCCGCCGCCCCATGCTCGCCCGGCACCAGATCGTCGGCGCCTTCCCCGACGCCGATTTCGACTACGTCTCCGCCGCCGCCCAGCACCGCTACCGCGTCCACGACTGCACCGGCGGACCGTGCAGCCCCGCCCGCGCCGAGCGCGACCTGTGGGCCGCCGTCGCCGCCCGCGTCTGGCTGGCCGGCCGTCCCGCGCTCTTCGCCGAGGCCGCGCGGCGCACCGGCATCGGCCCCGGCGGGACGGACGAGGCCGACCGCCTCGCCGCCCTGGCCGCCCGCGAGGGCATCGCCCTGGAATCCGGCGGCCGCACCGCCGCCGCCCGCTGGACCCGCGAGCAGGCGCTGCGCGGCGACCTCGACGACACCCTGCGCACCCGCCTGCTGGCCACCCTCGCCGCCGGCGGCACGGACCGCACGCCCGAGGAGTGGACCGTGCTCGCCTCGCTCGCCGAGGAGTTCTCCCGGCCGGCCTCCCGCACCGCCGTCGCCCCCCTCCGCCGCGACCTCCGCGCGGAGCTCACCCGCGCCGCGGAGAACGCCGACACGCCCCTCGTCCGCTTCCTGACCCTCCTCCGCCTCGCCAAGGCGCTCCGCGTCGACCACGGCCCCGTCCTCCCGGTGCTGACCGCGCGTCTGACCGCCGTCCTGCTCGACGACACGGCCCCCGACCGGAAGGTCGTCCGCGCCGCCATCGACGCCCACAAGGAACTGCGCGCCGCCGTCCTCGACGGACTCGACCGCACCGCCGCCACGGAGGACCCCCGGCCCATCACCCGGCTGCTGGCCGCCGAGCTGCCCGGCGCCGACCTCACCGGCCGCCCCCATCTGCGCATGGCCGCCGCCATGGACGGCCGCCCCGCCCCCGAGGGGTACGACCGCCCGGCGCTCCTCCACACCCTCGTCAGGACCGCCGGACGCGAGCACGGGGAGACGCCGTCCGTGCTGCGCACGGCCTTCCGGCTCATCTGGGGCGACGCGCCGCCGACCACCGCCGAGGCCGACGCGCTCCTCGGCTCGCTCCCCGACTCCTGGCCGCACGCGGACGGCCTGCACGACGCCTTCGTGCGCGCCGCCCTCGGCAGCGACCACGACGACCCGGTCGCGCCCCGGCTCGCCGGCCGGCTGCTCGCGTGCCCGCCCGCCGGCGGCGCGGAGCTCCCACCGCGCCCACGGGCCGCGCTGACGCTCCTTCAGGAGGCCGGGGCGCTGGCCGCCGGGGAGGCCCCGCCCGGCTGCGTCGTCCGGATCACCGCCCTGCGCCGCCGGGCCGCCCCGCTGGAGGCCGGGGTCGACGAGCGGCTGACCGGCGCCGTCGCCCGCCACCTGCTGTCCATGGACCCGCCGCCCGACCCCGGCGAACTGCCCGACCTCGTCCACGCCGAGGACGAGCGGCTGCTGGAGGCCTACGCCGAGGAGGCGCGCGGCGAGGCCGTGGCCGACCTGCTCGCCGCCACCCCCACGTACGCCGCCGTCTGCTTCATCGCCTGGCACACCGCCCCCGGCGTGAGCGACCTGTGGGACGGCCTGCGCACCGAGCTGCTGAACACCGTGCTCCGCCCCGAGGTGCGCCGGATGTCCGCCGACGACGTCGAGGAGGTCCGGCACTGCCTGCGCCAGGTCGGCGGGCAGTGGGCGGAGATGTTCCACGAGTGGGACCGGTTCGGGGTCCTGGGCCGGCTCAGCGGCCGCTGGCGGGGCTTCGGCCGCCAGGGCTGACCCCGGCGCTCACTCCCCGTCGGCCCGGTCCAGCACGACGCGTTCCTCCCCGGCGTAGACGTTCATCGACGCGCCGCGCAGGAAGCCGACGAGCGTCATCCCCGTCTCGGCCGCCAGGTCGACCGCCAGCGACGACGGGGCCGACACGGCCGCCAGCACCGGGATGCCGGCCATGGCCGCCTTCTGGGCGAGCTCGAAGGAGGCGCGCCCCGACACCAGCAGGATCGTGCCCGACAGCGGCAGCAGCCCCTGCTGCAGCGCCCGCCCGACGAGCTTGTCGACCGCGTTGTGCCGCCCCACGTCCTCGCGCACGTCCAGGAGCTCGCCGTCGGCACTGAAGAGCGCGGCGCCGTGCAGCCCGCCGGTGCGGTCGAAGACCCGCTGGGCCGCGCGCAGCCGGCCGGGGAGCTCGGAGAGCAGGGCGGGCTCGATCCGCAGCGGCGCCGGCCCGTCGGAGAGGGGCCAGCGGGCCGTGGTCCGGACGGCGTCCAGGCTGGCCTTGCCGCACAGGCCGCAGGAGGAGGTGGTGTAGACGTTGCGCTCCAGCCCGGTGTCCGGGACGGGTACGCCGGGCGCGAGCCGGACGTCGACGACGTTGTACGTGTTCGAGCCGTCGTCCGTGGCGCCCGCGCAGTAGACGATGTTGGTCAGTTCGTCGGCGGCCCCCAGCACGCCCTCGCTGACCAGGAAGCCGGCGGCGAGCGCGAAGTCGTCGCCGGGGGTGCGCATGGTGATGGCGAGCGGCTTGCCGTTGAGCCGGATCTCCAGCGGCTCCTCGGCGACGAGGGTGTCCGGGCGGGCGCTCTGGGCCCCGTCCCGGATGCGGATGACGCGGCGGCGTTCGGTGACCCGTCCCATGGCGATCAGTCCCGGAGTGAAGTGAGTGAGTACGCGACGAACGCTCTCACGCGACGGGGGCCCCGCCTCGGTCGGGGGCCCCGCCTCGGTCGGGTGCCCGCCCGGGGGTGCCCTAGCCGATCCCCTGGCGGTCCGGCAGCAGCGCGAAGTCCCGGTCCGCCGCCTCGCGCTCCGTGCGCTCCACGGCCTGCTCCAGGAGCGTACGGTGCCGCTCCAGCGGCGTCCGCCGCTCGGCGGGGGCCAGCCACCACAGGTCCTCGAAGGCGGCCATCAGCCGGCGGGTCACCTGGGGGCTGTCCGTGGCGCACCCCCGGACCTCGGTGAAGCCGAGGTCGACGAGGTCGCCCCAGCCGGGCAGGTCCTGGACGAGCCGGACGGCACCCCGGCGGTCGCGGTGGTGCAGCGCGCCCAGCGGTCGGCCGGCGACGGCGGCGAGGAACTGCGTGATCCGGTCGAGGCACTGCACGGCCGTCGTGGGGTCGTTGACGGCGGGGGAGAGGGCGCGCTGGGCGATGTCCGACAGCTGCCGGAGGCCGAACCCCAGGTCCTGGTGGAAGGTGCGCTCGACGCCGACGTAGACGGTCCAGCGCAGGGCGCGCCGCGGCGGGGCCGTCGTGCCGCCGTGCACGGCCAGCAGCGGGGTCCCGGGCACCACGAAGTCCCCGATCCGCGGGACGAGCCGCAGCACCACGCCCTGCCGGCGGGCGGCCCGCACCAGCCGGGCGATGTTGACGTCCCGCAGCACGCCCGCGGCCCCCGTGTGGGCGACCTCGGCCCCGGCGTGCGGCAGCGCGACCGACCGGTCCTCGCCGGCCGCGTACCGCTCGATGACCCGGAAGGACTCCCGGGTGATCCGGTCGATGACGTGGCTCACCCGCATCAGCCGCAGCGTGGAGTTCACATAGGCGATGAAGAGGCCCAGGCTCACCAGCACCAGCAGGACGCACGCGATGCCGGAGACCACGGGCACGGTGGTGACGGTGCGCGGATCGTCGTTCCCCTCGTACGACGCCTGCACCAGCAGGGTGAAGAGGAACGTGGCCAGGAACACCGCGAACGTGCACTTGGTGATCCGGCTGCGGACGTAGAGCCGTACGACGCGCGGCGAGAACTGGCCGCTGGCCATCTGGAGCGCCACGAGCGAGATCGAGAAGACGACGCCGATGAAGGTCAGCATGGCCGAGCCGACCGTGGTGATGATCGTCTTGGCGTCGTCGGCGATCCCGATCAGCGACGCGACGGCGGCGTCGTCCCCGTGCTCGCGCAGCGTCCTGATCAGCAGCTCGTCCACCGCCAGCGCCCCGGTGGCCAGCACGCCGGCGCCCACCAGCCCCACCGTGGGCGTGAACCAGAAGGTGTCCCGGAGGTGCTCCCGCAGGGGCGACAGGGCCCGCGGCCGCCGTCTGGGGCCACCCGGGGCGGTGGAATGTCCGGGATCGACCATGCATGGACCTTATGCCCCGGACGAAAGGCCTGGTGAAAGGCACTCCGAAACCTTGATAGAGTTATCCATGTCGCCGCGGGGAACACCCCGCAGAGACAGACACCTGGTCCGGGTGGCGGAATGGCAGACGCGCTAGCTTGAGGTGCTAGTGCCCTTTATCGGGCGTGGGGGTTCAAGTCCCCCCTCGGACACAACGAAAAACCCCAGCTGAGCTGGGGTTTTTCTGTGTGTGCAGTTCCCAGCGGAGATCCATCAAGCATGAACGTTTCCACCACCGAACGCGCGGACAGCGTCGCCGGTGACCGGTCCGCCACCGATGTGACGGGCCGCCGTCCCGTCCGCGTGGGTGTGCTGGTCACCGCGCTCCTGACCGCCTGTATCGCCTTCCAGCTCAACGCCAGCATGCTCAGCCCCGCGCTGAAGAGCATCGAGGACAGCCTGGGCGCCAGCTCGGCCGAGATCGGGCTCACCCAGACCGCCTTCTTCACCTCGGCGGCGCTGTTCTCGCTCTTCCTGCCCCGGCTGGGCGACATCGTCGGCCGCCGCAAGGTGCTCGTCGGCATGCTGGTCCTCATGGCCGTCGGGTGCGTCGTCGCGGCGCTGGCGGAGAGCGTGCCCATGCTGTTCGCCGGGCGCATCCTCCAGGGCGCGTCCGGACCCACCGTTCCGCTCTGCCTGATCATGCTCCGGGTCGAGGTGACCGAGCCCAAGCGCTACGGCACCCTGCTCGGCGTGATCACGGCCGTCAACGGTGGCGTCGCCGGCGTCGACTCCCTCGCGGGCGGCTTCCTGGCCGACGAGCACGGCTTCCAGTCCGTGTTCTGGGTCATGGCCGTCGTCGCCGTCCTCGCGGCCGCCCTCGCCGCGTTCATGACCCCGGAGTCCAAGGTCGCCGGTGCGGACCGGATGGACTGGCCGGGCGTCGCGCTCCTCGTGGTGTCGGTCGGCTCCCTGCTCGTCGCGCTCAACGAGGCCGGCAAGCTGGCCGCCGCGAACTGGGCGATGATCGCCGCCCTGGCCGCCGTCTCCGCCGCCGCCTTCGCGCTGTTCTGGCGCACCCAGGACCGCGGCACCCGTCCGCTGGTCGCCACGCGCCACCTCAAGCAGCGCGGTACGTGGGCGACCCTGCTCACCACGGTGCTCACCATGACCGGCGTCTTCGCGGTCATGAACGGCCTCATCCCGTCCCTCGCCCAGGACGTGCACGCCGGTCTCGGCATGTCCGCCGAGGCCTCCGCGTGGTGGACCCTCACCCCGTACGCCCTCGCCGGTCTGGCCATGGGCCCGGTCGCCGGCCGCCTCGCGGCCACCTACGGCTACGGTCGCGTGCTGCGGCTGGGCCTCGTCGGGTCCGCGGCGTCCGTCGTGCTGATGATCCTCACCGTTCCCGCCCACTCGCGGGTCCTGCTGCTGGTGACCTCGCTGCTGGTCGGCATCACCTACGCGGGCGTGGCGAACATCGTCCTCAACGGTCTGGGCATCGTGCTGTCCCCGAAGGAGAACCCGGGCTTCCTGCCGGGCCTGAACGCCGGTGCCTTCAACCTCGGCGCGGGTCTGAGCTTCGCCCTCCTCTACGCGGTCAAGACGGCCACCCAGCCCTCGGACCCGTCCTCGTCCACCGGCTATACGGCCGGCATGATCGCGGGCGTCGTGATCATGGCCGCCGCGCTGGCGACGTCCTTCCTCGTCCCGAAGCCCTCGGGCGCCGAGGAAAGCGCCTGAGCGTTCGGCGGAACCCATGAGAACCCCGGCCTCCGCCGGGGTTCTCTCTTTTGCCGGTACCCCCGCGCCGACTTCCGAGGCAAGGTGGAGGCAGGGCCTTGAGCGCTCGACGGGGGGAGACAGTGATGGGGGACTTCCGGGACGTCGTGGTCATCGGGGCGGGGCCCACCGGGCTCGCGCTCGCCATAGGACTGCGGCGGTACGGCGTGGACGTCGTCGTCGTGGAGAAGGAGGCGCGCGGCAAGCGCGAGGCGCGCGCCGGGGTGGTGTGGCAGCGGGCGCTGGAGGTGCTGGCGGACCTGGGCTGCGCCGAGGAGATGGTGGCGGCGGGGGTGCTGCTGCGCGGGGTGGAGCTGTTCGCCGAGGGGCGGCACGTCGGGGGCATGGCGATGGGGTGCGGGGGGACCGCGTTCCCGTATCCGCTGTCCATCGAGCAGGACACCGTCGAGCGGCTGCTCGGGGAGCGGCTGGCGGCGGTGGGCGGCGAGCTGCTGTGGTCCACCGAGGCGCAGGCGGCGCGGGTGACGGAGGACGGGGCCGAGGTCGACCTCCGGTACGCGGGCGGGGGCACCGGCACCGTCCGCTGCGGCTGGGTCGTGGGCTGCGAGGGCGCGCACAGCGTGGTGCGGAAAGGGCTCGGCATCCCCTTCGAGGGGGATCGGCGGCCCGACCTCCAGTGCGTACAGCTCAACGCCACGGCCGAGTGGCGGCATCCGCACCACTCCGACCGGATCTCCTTCTTCCTGGAGCGCGGCGCCTCGCTCGGGGTCTCGCCCCGGCCGGGCGGCGGCTACCGCTTCTTCTGCTTCCGCACCGACCCCGACCCCTCGGTGGAGGAGCCGCCCGGGGTGGCGGAGATGCGCGACCTGGTGGCCAGGACCGCGCACGACCCCGGCGTACGGCTGACGCCCACGGACCCGCCGTGGGCCAACCGGGCGCGCTTCCAGGACCGGGTGGCCGCGACGCTGCGCTCCGGCAGCGCGCTGCTCGCCGGGGACAGCGCCCATCTGTGGGCGCCCATCGGCGGGCACGGGCTCAACACCGGGCTGCGTGGCGCCCACAACCTCGCCTGGAAGCTCGCGTCCGTGCGGCGCGGCCTGGCCCCCGTGGAGCTGCTCGACACCTACGACACCGAACAGCGGCTGACCGCCCACAAGGTGATGCGGGAGATGCGGCACAACCTGCTGGAGCTGCCGCCCACCGCCGTCACCCTCAAGGGGATGCGGCTGGCCGGGCCGCGGCTGATGGGCAGCGAGCGGTTCGCCGAGCGGATCCGGACGACGCTCAGCGACCTGGCCATGCACCACCGCGAGAGCGCGCTGTCCGAGGGCGGGGGCGGTGACCGACTGGCCGATCCGCCGGTCACGCTCGCGGGCCGCAGGGGCAGGCTGCACGACGCGCTCTCGTACGGGCGCTGGACCCTGCTGGCGGCCCCCGGGGCGCGTCTCGACGAGGGCCGCCTCCTGGCGTTGACGGGGCGTCATGCCGACCGGGTCGCGGTGGTGCGGCCGCGACTGGACCCGGGGATGGAACGCCGGCTGCCCGCGACGGCTCTGGTGCTCGTCCGCCCCGACCGGCACATCGGGCTCAGTACCGATCGGGTGGAGGAGCTGGAGGCGTACATGCGACGGTGGTTCGTACGAAATAGCTAATATCGGAGAATAGCCTCCTATTGAACCCCCGGCGGGTCATCCCGGACCATGAGGAAGAGGGATGAAGCGGAAACGGGGGGACACCATGACCGACGACTCCTGCCGGGATGTCCTGATCATCGGCGGCGGGCCCACCGGCCTCGCGCTCGCCGTCGCGCTCCGGCAGTACGGGCTCGACGTGGGCGTCGTCGACAAGAAGCCCGGCACCCAGCGCGAGGTGCGGGCGAGCGTCATCTGGCAGCGGGCGCTGGAGATCCTGCGCGACCTCGGCTGCGCGGACCGCTTCATGGACCGCGGACTGCCGCTGCGCCGGGCCGAGATGCACGTCCGGGGGCGCTTCGTCGGCGGGCACGACAACGCCATGCCGCACACCGCCTTCCCCCGGCCGCTGGGCATCGAGCAGATCGCCATGGAACGCCTGCTGGCCGAGCGGCTGGCCGAGACGGGCACCGCGGTGGAGTGGGAGACCGAGGCCCTGGCCGTCCGCACGTCCGCCGGCGGCGCCGAGGCCGACGTGCGCGGTCCCGGCGGACGGCGGCGGACGATCTCCTGCCGCTGGGTCGTGGGCTGCGAAGGGGCGCACAGCCTCGTCCGCAAGACCCTGGGCATCGCCTTCGAGGGCGAGCGCCGCGCCGACCTCCAGGCCCTCCAGATCAACGCGGTGCCCGAGTGGAAGTACCCCGTCGCCACCGACGTCACCTACTTCTTCCTGGAGCACCGGGTCTGCCTCATCGCCTCCCCGCGCCCCGGCGGCGGCTACCGCTTCTTCGCCTTCTGCCAGGACCCCGACCCCGGCCTCATGGACCCGCCCGGGCCGGCGGAGATGCGGGACCTGGTGGCCCGGGCGGCCCACGACCCGGCCACCCGGCTGCTGCCGACGGAACCGCCGTGGCTCAACCGCGCCCGCTTCCACGACCGCCTCGCCGCCTCCCTGCGCCACGGGCCGGCCCTGCTGGCCGGCGACAGCGCCCACATGTGGGCCCCGGTCGGCGGGCGCGGCCTCAACACCGGCTTCCGCGGCGCCCACAACCTCGCCTGGAAGCTGGCCGCCGTGCACCGCGGCTGGGCCGTCGACGCCCTCCTCGACACCTACTCCGCGGAACAGCGGCGCGTGGCCCAGGAGATCATGCGGCAGATGCGGCGCAACCTCCTGGAGCTGCCGCCGGCCCCCGCCACCCTGGGCGCCATGCGGCTCCTGGGCCCGGTGCTGCTGGGCAGCGAGCGGTTCAACCGGCGCGGCAGGGCCCTGCTCAGCGAGCTCACCCGGCACCACCGCGACAGCGCCCTGTCCACCGACACGGCGGGCGCGCGCGGCACGCTGCGCGCGGGGGACCGGCTGCCCGACCTCCCGGTCGGCGAGGGCGGCAAGCGGGGCGGGGCGCACGACCTGCTGGCCTACGACCGGTGGACGCTGCTGCTCGTCACCGAGGGCGACGCGGTCGGCAACGACCACCAGTTCGCCCCGCTCAGCCGGCTCGTCGGCCGGTACGCCATCCCCGCCGACGTCTCCGTCCTGCGGCCCGGGCAGCTCGACGACGGCGCGCTGCCCGGGGGCACGATGCTGCTGGTACGGCCCGACGGCCACATCGGGCTGCGGGCGCGGCTGGCCGACCAGCGGGCCCTGGAGGACTACCTGCGGCGGTGGTTCGTACCCAAGAACTGACCTCGGCCGGTCCTCATGACGCCGTCCTTATGACCATCCGCGACGGCCCGTGGAAGACCAGGTCGTCGGCGTAGCGCACCGGCTCGTCCGCCAGGGCGAGCCCCGGCAGCGCGCGCAGCAGCTCCAGCAGGCCGGCCTCGGCCTCGGCGCGCGCCAGCGGGGCGCCGACGCAGTAGTGCGCGCCCATGCCGAAGCCGGCGTGCCGGCGCGCGTCACGGCGGACGTCGAGCAGATCGGGGAGGGGGAAACGGGCCGGGTCGCGGTTGGCGGAGCCCAGCACCAGGGTCACCTTGTCACCCTTGGCTATCGCCCGGCCCCCTATCCCGTCGTCCGCGTACGCCCACCGGCTGATCATCTGCACCGGCGAGTCGTAGCGGATCAGCTCCTCCACCGCGCCCGGCATCAGCTCGGGCCGGGACCGCAGCAGGGCGAGCTGATCCGGGTGGACCAGCAGTGCGAGCAGGCCCTTGGACAACAGGTTGGTGGTCGTCTCGTGACCAGCCGTCAGTAGGTGGATGCAGGTGCCGACCAGGACGTCGTCCCCCAGCGGAAGCCGCTCCTCGGCGCGCAGCATCCCCCCGATCAGATCGGCGTCGTAGCGGTGCTGGGCCGCCCTGCGGCGGGCCAGCTCGGCCCGGAAGTACGCGTCGAGCTCCCGCGCCGCCGCGTCCGCCACGGCGAACCCGTCGGCCCGCCGCGCCGCCCGTGCGCTGGTGGCCTGCTGGAGGTCCACGGCCCGGGCGCGGAACCACGGGCGGTCCGCCGCGCGGACGCCCAGCAGTTCGCTGATGACCAGAATGGGGAGGGGCGCGGCGAAGCGGTCCACCAGGTCCGCGGTGGCCGACTCCCGCAGCCCCTCGGCGAGCTCCGCCGCCAGTCGGCGGATGCGCGGGCGCAGCCCGTCGACGATGCGCGGCGTGAAGCTCCTGGCGACCAGCGCGCGCACCCGCGTGTGCTCCGGAGGGTCCATGAAGACCATCCAGTTGGCGGTGGTCCGCCGCAGATGGGGACAGTCCCCGGGCAGCCGGGACGGCAGCGCGCCGCGCCCGTAGTGCCGGCTCGTCAGCACCCTCGCCACGTCGTCGTGGCGGAAGAGCAGCCACCCGTCGGCGGCCCTGTGCACGGGGTCCCGCTCGCGATAGCGCCGGTAGAGGGGGTACGGGTCGGGGACGGGGACGTCCGCCGTACGGAACGGGGGCAGGGGCGTACCGCTCATCGCGCGCCCCCCGGGGTGACGGTGCCCCGTACCGTGTCCGCCAGGCCGTCCGGGTCCGCCGGAAGGGCCGTGCCCCGCCAGGCGACATGGCCGTCGGGGCGGACCAGCACGTGCGATCCGCGGTACGGCTCCGGCGCCGCCGCGCGGTCCCAGCGCGTGACGTCGAGCGGCACGCCCCGCCGGCCGAACGCGTCCTCGAACTCCTTGAGCCGTGCCTCGTCCGGCTCCGCCGCGCACAGCAGCCGGAAGGAGCGGCCGAAGAGGTCGAGCACCGAGCGCCCCGGTGCCAGCCACGCGTGCGGCGCCCGGCCGCCCGGCAGGGGTGTGTGCCGCCAGTCCCCGTCGCCCGCGTCCCCCGCCTCGTCGGCCGCGATCAGCGGGGAGTCGTAGCGGTGGCCGAAGTGCACGTCGGGCGACTCGAACTCGCGCCGGACCCCGCTCTTCCGCAGCCCCTCCGCCAGCCGCGCCCGGGCCGCCGCGCCCTCGGGGGCGTCCAGCAGGATCTCCTCGGGCACCGGGCGGCGCACCGTGCGGAGCAGATGGGCGTTGGCCTCCTCCAGGCTGTGCGCCGCGACCGGGCGGCGCTCGGCGTCGTAGGAGTCGAGCAGCCCGGGGCCCGCCCAGCCGGCCAGGTCGCCCGCGAGCTTCCAGCCGAGGTCGGCGGCGTCCGCGATGCCGGTGTTCATCCCGAAGCCGCCGGAGGGCGAGAGCGTGTGCGCGGCGTCGCCCGCGAACAGCACCCGGCCGGCGCGGAAGCGCTCGGCGACGCGGTGGGTGAGGTGCCAGACGTTCTCGGAGAGGATCTCGACCGGGGTGTCGAAGGCGATGGCCGAGTGGACGAGGGAGAGGGCGTCGCCCTCCAGGGCCAGCTCGTCCCCGGCCGTGAGCCGGAAGAGCTCCCGGCCGTCCATCGACCGCAGCGGGAAGCGCAGCCCGCCCGGCCGGACCAGGAAGTGGACGAGTGCGGTCCGGTCGCCCAGGCGTTCGCGCAGCCCGGGCGCCCGGAAGAGGATGTTGCGGAAGACCCGCGTGGGGTGCGCGGCGGGCGCCGCGACACCCAGCGCCTTGCGTACGGGCGAGGAGGCACCGTCGCAGGCGACCAGGTACCGGGCCCGAACGGTCCGGAGCCCGGCGTCCCCGTCCGGGCCGGTCACCGTGGCGGTGACCCCCTCGTCGTCCCGGGCGACCTCCTCCACGCGGTGCCGTAGCCGCAGCGGCCCCGCAGGGTGGACCCCCACCGCCCGCGCCAGCAGCGGGGACAGCCAGTGCTGGGGGCACACCTGCTCGGGCTCGGGCGTCCAGGGCAGCTCCGGCCGGCCGGCGACCGTGCCGAAGTCCAGGCGGTGGATCTCGTGCCCGCCCAGCGCGGTCACCCAGGCGACGTCCAGGGGGTGGTCGGCGGGCCAGCCGGCGGCGCGGATGGCGTCCGCGACGCCCCAGCGCCGGAACAGTTCCATCGAACGGGGCCCGACCGTCCCCACCTTCGGGTGCGGGACGGCGCCGTCCGATGCCTCCAGCACGGTGTGGGCGACGCCCCGGTACGCCAGGTCCAGGGCCAGCGCCAGGCCGACCGGGCCGGCCCCCACGATCAGGACGTCGGTCTCGTCGTACGTCGTCGCGGTGTTCCTCATGCCCCTCGTTCCTCACTCCGGCGGAAGAAGTCGGCGTAGAAGGCGGCCATGTCGGCGACCTGCGCGGGCACCGGCTCGCACTTGCGCGCCGCCGCCGACAGGTGGTCGAGGCGCAGGGCCAGCGAGCGGCGGGCCACGTCGGGCCGGGGCACGCCGGCCGGCCGGGCGTCCAGTTCGAAGGTGGGGCCCGCGGTCCGGCCGCGCCGGCCCGACTCCATCGTGACCAGCAGCTCCGCCAGCGGGCGCATCATGCCGGTCATCACGTCGATCGACGCGTTCATCAGCCTCGAGCGCCGCAGGCTGCCGTCCGGGCTCTCGGTGAAGTGCTGCGCCATCAGTTGCAGCATCAGGTGGTAGGAGTGGTTGAAGAGCCGCCCCACGGCGCGCGCCTCGGGGTCGGTGACCGCCTCCTTGGCGCCGCCGCCCCGGCCCAGCGTGGGGTTGCGCGGGACCGGGTAGGCCGGGTTCCACGGCAGGAGCCGCCCGTACGGGCCGGGCACGCGTTCGGTGGTGAGCGCCTCGCCGATCCGCAGGAAGCTCTGGAAGTGCGAGTCCTCCGAGGACGCCGAGGACTCCGCGGGCGCCGCGCCGCCGAGGACCCCGCCCTCGCCCTGCTCGGTGATGAAGTCCACCGCGAACAGGGCGCTGGAGAGGTCGTCGACCTCCAACTGGTAGTCGGGGTGCGCGGTGTTCACCGACTCGCGCATGAACAGGTGGTGTTCGCCGCCCCCGCGGCCCTTCTCGACCAGGAACAGGTCGGGGACGCGCCGCAGGCCCTCCCGGATGCCCGCGTACAGCTCGCTGACCGAGCTCCAGGTGAAGCCGAGCGGCCGGGGCCCGCCGTTCCGCCCGCCGCCGCCCTCCCGGTGGACGTCGGGGACGAGCCCCGCGGGCTGCTCGATGGCGATGTAGCGCTGCACACTGCCGACGCTCAGCCCCTCCAGGGCGAAGTCCAGCGGCACCGGCAGCTCGGTGTTGATCGTGCCGAAGTCGACGAGCGGGATGTGGAACGGCTCGCCCATCGCCGTGATGATGTTGTTGACCAGCAGGAAATGGATCATCTCCTCCCGGGCCACGTCCAGCAGAACGCCCCGGATCCCGTCGTCGCGGGTCGCCCCGCCCTGTCCGCACGCGAGCTCCAGCTGCCCGGCGGTCCACTGCCCCCGGCGCACGTACTCCCGGCCCGCGCCGTGTGTCGGCACGGAGAACGCCGCGTAGAGGTACTGGAGGGTGACCGCCAGCTCCAGCGCCGCCGCCTGCTTCAGTACGGTCCACAGCTCGCCGCGGGTGCTGATCGGCGGCCCCGAGCCCAGCACCGCCGGGACGGTGAGCGGGGGACGCGTCCTCGCCTGCTGGTTGCGCAGATATGCGAGCAGCAGCCGGGCCTTGGCGTCGGTGAGGTCGCGGGTGGGCGGCATGTAGTACGTCTTGTCCTTGTTGCGGGGGTCGCACATCTGCCACACGAGCTCGGCGTAGGTCTCCACCTTGCAGCGGTCGGCGAGGCTGAAGACCTCCGCCCGCATGAAGCCCGACAGATGCTCGTAGTAGGCGAAGACCTCCCGGTGCAGCAGCGCGAAGTCCACCTCGGGCCGGGGCACGTCGTCCAGGTGCCAGTCGTCGGGCAGCACGCGCACGGCCAGCGACCCGGCGCCCGCCCAGAAGCCGAGCGCGTCCGCGTCGTCGTACGCCGCCCACGCCGACCCGGGCGCGGCCGGGTCGACGGGCGGCACGGCGGCCGGGTCCGCGGCGAGCAGGACGCGGCAGGTGCCGGCCGCCTCGCCGCGCAGGGTCAGCAGGCCGCGCCCGTGCGCGTCGGTCTCCACCGCGCAGGAGGCGGCGTACGGGCCCTCGTCGCGCATCCCGAGGAGCACGGCGTCGTCGCACCGGGCCGCGGCGGCCCCCGCGACGGGGTCGGCGGGCAGGGCGCGGGGATTGAAGTACTGGAGGGCGCGGACCGTGCCCGCGCTCGCCGGGCGGCCGCGCACGAACGACCGCAGCGGCACGCCGACCGCGTGGTCGTGGCCGTGCGCGCGGTCGCGGTGGTGGAGGACGACCAGGGCCTCGTCCGTCTGGACGTTGACCTCCCGCTCGGTCAGCAGCGTCGCCCGCCGCCCCGTGCCGTCCGGGACGGTGCCCGTCAGACACAGCCCCTCGTCCGCCGCCGCCTCCCAGCCCGGCTCGGCGGGGACCGTGACGACGCCCGAGGTCGCGTCGGAGGGGTAGGCGCCGGCCGGCACCCGGGCGATCAGCCGCCCGGAGCCGGCCGTGCGGAGCTCCAGTTCGCCGGCGTCCAGCGGCGGCCCGAGCCGGTGCAGCGGGCCGGGGCCGGCCCCGGGCGCCCGGTGGGTGAGGGGCACGGCGGAGACCATGTTGAGGCCGGCCCGGCCCTCCGCCACCTCCACCGTCATGTGGTGCAGCGCCCCGCCGGCCCCCGGCGCGGGGACGAGCAGCCGCCCGGCCGGGTAGGAGCGCATCTCCGTGGCCCGCCAGGGGGCGATCGTGCCGCGCACCCGCCAGTGGCTGGGGGCGTCCGGCACCGTGGGCGACGTCATGGCGTCCAGCGCGAACTGGACCACCAGCCCGTCGGCGTCCTCCGCCGCCCGGCGCAGCGCGCCGACGGCGGGGGAGAGGGCGCTGTCCGGCAGCCACCCGAGCCCGCCCGCCGGGCCGCCGGGCGGTGTCAGGACGAACTGGTGCACGGCGCAGTAGCGCAGCTGGTGGGCCAGGACGTGTTCGCCGACGTCCAGGATGTGCCCGAAGTCGATCCAGCGCGGCGGCTGGAGACCGGCGACGGGGCCGGTGAGCATATAGCCGTCGTCGTGGGACCGGCCGAGGCGGCCGAAGCCGAACCGGCCGATCATCAGGGCCGTGGTCCACCCGGAGGCCGGGTCGAGGTCGAAGACCCGGGCCCGGTTGACGGTGGTGCGCAGGTAGTCGTTGTAGTGGCCCCAGACGTCCACGGCGCGCCCGACGACCGGGTCGTCCGTGGCCGGCGGGTCGCCGGGCGCGGCGTCGGGGCCCTCCACGGAGACGACCTCGGCGGTGATCCAGAAGTGGCCGTTGCCGTCGAAGTTCCAGCCCTTCGCGGCGCTGAACTCCCCGTCCGGCGTGGGTCGTCCGGCCGCGTCGTAGTGCGGGCCGCGGCGTCGCAGCCAGTCGTGGTACTCGGTGGCGGGCCGTTCGGCGGGGAACGGTCCGTCGTCGGTCAGCGCCCGGTGGGCCGCCAGGTCGGCCAGCCCGCAGCGCGGGCCGGTCGGCAGCTTGGTGGTGGCGGTTCCGGCGAAGTGCAGCCTGGGCAGGTCGAAGACGCTCATCACAGGGCTCCCGCGGGGTCGTGCCGCCCGGCGGCGGTCGTGGTGCGGTGGGCCGGCTCGTGCCGCTCCACCGCTTCGACGGCGCGCAGCGCGGACTCGATGCCTCCCTCGATCCACGCGGAGGCCGCCGAGCAGTGCTCGCCCGCGAAGAACAGCCGGCCCACCGGTCGGAAGGCCCGGCGCAGCTCCTCCGCGCACCGTTCGTCGCTCTTGCCCCAGCGGAAGGCGCAACCGCCGCCGCTCCAGGCGACGTTCCCCCAGGCCACGCTGACGACGTCCAGCACCATGCCGGGGGTCATCAGCTCGGGGTGGGCCACGCTGAGCTCGTCGAGGACGAGGCGGTGACGGCGCCTGACGGACATCCGGCCGAAGCGGGCCGCCTCCTCGCCGATGGTGTAGCTGGCCAGCAGCGCGGCGCCGCGCCCCGGATCGCCGTCGGGCACCGGGTAGTACGTCTGGCGTACGCGGCCTCCGGTGAACGAGGCGCCGCCCTGGATTCCGCTCTCGCGCCAGAACGCCTCGCGGCAGTGGACGGCCACCTTGGTGGCCGGGCAGTAGTCCACCTCCCGCAGCACGGCCAGCTTGTCGGTGTCCAGGCCGCGCAGCCGCATCCGGCGGACGGCCGGGAACGGCGCGGTGCACACGACGAGGTCCGCGTGCGCCGCCCAGGTCCGGGCGCCGGCGCGGACCGTGAGCAGCACCCCGTCGTCGCGTACGTCGATGCCGGTGACCCGGTGGCCGAGCAGCACCGGCCCGCGCAGCCGGCCGGCCACGGCACGCGTCAGCTGGTCCATGCCGCCGTGCAGCCGCAGCAGATCCGGGCTGGTCTCGGCGAGGATGTCGTCGAGGAAGCTGTTGAGCCGGGCGCTGCAGCCGGCCCGGATGCCCGGGTGGTCGGCGAACAGCGCGTGGAGGTCCACCCGGTCGCCGGCCGGTCCGCGCAGATACGGGTGGGGGTCGACCCCGGCGACGAGGTCCAGCAGCTGGTGGCGCAGGTCGGCGCGGAGCGCCGCCCGCAGGTCGGGCGGGGCGATGGCGTCGACGATGGCGGTGAGCCAGGCGCCGAAGACCACCAGGCCCTCGTCGTGGCCCCGCCGCGGGCGGTCGCGTTCCAGTTCGCGCCGGAAGTCCTCGCGCAGGGTGCGGGCGGCGTCCCGGACACGTATGAATCCGCTTCCGGTGCGCAGGAACGTGTTTTCGTCGGACAGGAGTGTGGGAAAGGAGCGGAGTTTCCCGTCCAGTCCCGTACGGTGAATGTAATCCAGGGTGTTCCGGTGGTGGGACGGAATGCGCATGGCGCCGAGTTCCACGGATGGGGCGCCGGGGCCGGATCCGAACCGGTGGGTGTGAATGCGTCCGCCGATGCGCGTGGTACCTTCCAGTACCCGGACGAAGTACCCCCTGCGTTCCAGTTCGAGGGCGGCTGTGAGGCCGGAGATTCCGGCTCCGATGACGGTGACCCGGCGGCCGGGTCGTTCGAATTTATCGAATGTGTGAGCATGCCAAACGCGCTCGGCGCCGTCCATGGTGTTCCCCCCGTGACCTGCTCAATTCCCCGGTCGAGCTCGCTTAGATATTTCATATGCGCGGGCTCCCGGCAATGGTAATTCAGGCCGATGCCTTTCCGGCGAGGGGTTTTCGGGGGGCGTCGACAAATGTTTAGACGGCATACGCAGGAAAGCGTCCGGAGGTCGTCCGGGAATCCCATCGGGGAATGCGCAGAATCGGGTCGGGGAACCCGACGCCGGCCCCATGTCACCCATGGGTCGCTCCCGCCACGGCGGCGTACTCCCTGAGGAGTACGGAAAAGCCCGTACTCAAGTACGACGCCCCGGGTGTGCGGAAGAGGCATCGTGGAGGTATGGATCAGCAGGGGACGGGGAACGCGGGAGGGAGGGGCCGGCGCGGCCCGGGCCAGGGGGGACGGCCATGAGCGCGCTCGTGGCCTCGGTGCTGCTGTGCCTGGTCTCCGCCCTCTGCTATGCCGCGGCCGCCATCGCGCAGGAGCGCGTGGCCGCCACCGGCTCCTCCGGCACGCCCTTCGGCCCGCTGCGCCGTCCGGGCTGGTGGGGCGCCGTCGGCCTGACCGGCCTGGGCGCCGGCCTCCACGTCGTGGCGCTCGCCCTCGGACCGCTCAGCCTGGTGCAGCCGCTCGGCGCCCTGACCATCGTCTTCGCGCTGCCGATGGCCGCGCTCTTCGCCCACCGGGCCGTCGGCCCCGCGGGCCGGCGCGGCGCGTTGCTGGCCACGGTCGGGCTGGCCGGGCTGCTCGGCCTGACCGGGCCGCCCCGCACGGAGTCCCTGGGCGCCACCGAGCGGCCCGTCCTCGCCTCCGTCGTGCTGGGCTTCATCGCCCTGGTGGCGCTCGCCGCGCGCCGGGTGAACCGCCCGGTCGTGCGGGGCGTGACGCTGGCGACGGCGGCCGGCGCGGCCTTCGGCATGGCGTCGGTGTTCACCAAGGACGTCGCGGAGGACGTCGCCGACGGCACGGCCGTGGCCGCCCTGCTGCCGAGCCTGGGCGTCGTCGCCCTGCTCGCCGCGGCCGGCATGCTGCTCTCGCAGGCCTCCTACCGCGGCGCCGGCCTCGCCGCGCCGCTGGCCACGCTGACGGTCGTCAACCCCGTGGTCGCCGCGGCGGTCGGCGTCGTCGCGCTCGGCGAGGACTTCCGCTACGGCGTGACGGGCGGCCTCCTCGCGGGCCTGGCGGGCGCGATGGCGGCGGCGGGCGTGGTGGTGCTGACGCTCCAGGGCCCGTCCGGCGGGACGCGGGAGATCGTGGTGGCCGCGAGGCGGCCGGCGGGCGGGGAAGCGTGCCCGACGGCCCCCCGGGTGCCCTCGCCGCGCTCGCGCGGCCGGTGCCCGGTTCCCACCCGTTCCGGCGGCAAACGCGGCTGAGGGGAAGGGCCTTGCGGCCGGTCACGCGTCCGTCCGGGCGCGGACGCGCCATGGCGCTCGTAGGCCGGCGCACGCCACGATGGTGATCCCGCCGCCTCTCCTCGGAGGAGCCCCATGGACTTCGACGTCGTCGTGGAGATCCCGCAAGGCAGCCGCAACAAATACGAGATGGACCACGCGTCGGGGCGCATCCGGCTGGACCGGATGCTGTTCACCTCGACCCGCTACCCGGCCGACTACGGCTTCATCGACGGGACCCTGGGCGCCGACGGGGAGCCGCTGGACGCCCTCGTACTGGCCGGCGACCCGACCTTCCCCGGCGTCGTCATCCGGTGCCGCGCCATCGGGCTCTTCCGGATGCGCGACGAACGGGGGCCGGACGACAAGGTGTTGTGCGTGCCCTCCGCCGATCCCCGGCACGAGCACCTCAGGGACCTCAGGCACCTGCCGGAGTTCGACCGGCTGGAGATCCAGCACTTCTTCGAGGTCTACAAGGAGCTCGAGCCCGGCAAGTCGGTGGAGGCCGCCCGCTGGGCGGGGCGCGACGCGGCCGAGACGGAGATCGCCGCCTCCCGGGCGCGGGCCGAGCGGGCGGGCCCGGACGAGAGGTGGTGAGCGGCCGTCCCCGGGGCCGCGAGGAGTCGCGGCCCCGGGGACGGCCGCCCCGGGTCTCAGGCCTGGCGCAGCAGGGCCGCCAGGTCGCTGTCCACGTCGAGGTGACCGCCCTCGCCGCCGGCCGGCACCAGCGTGTACGTGCGGGCCAGGAACGCCCGCAGTTCCGGCGTGTCGATCTGCACCATGGCCACGCCCTCCGGCGCGTGGAACTCCAGCACCGTGCGGTGCGGGCCGCACGGCCACACCTGTACGTCGCCGCCGCCCGCCGAGCGCAGCAGCCCCCGGGCCAGCAGTTCCCGGCCGAAGGCCCACTCGACCTCCTCGCCGTCCAGCGAGGCCGCCGGCGGGAAGGCCACGCGCACGGCGAAGGGGTCGGTGCGCCGGTACAGCAGCCGCGCGGGAACCGTCCGGGACGGCGGGGCCGACGCGATGATCCGTGCCTGGACAGCCTGCTCGATGACCATGGACAACGCCAGCTCCCTTGCGGTTGTGTTCCGGTCGTGCTCTTCCGTGCCGTTACGACTCACGACGTCCTCGAGTGAGACGTCCTCGAGTGATGAGACGAGTGAACGATCGCGGTAGTGCACATGATTCGAGCGTGAGCTGCATCACGGCCCTTGAAAAAGAAGACATTTGTGTTCTACGTCAATGAACTTGAAGGAATAAGGCCAAGGGTGGCGTGACGGTGGCGTACTCATGGGGCACACGAGCTCAACGCCGCACCGGCAGCACCGCCCAGTCGCCCTCCGGCGACGGCCCCGCCGTCGTCGCGCACCGACACCACCAGCCGCTCGCCCGCCCTCCGGCTCCTCCCGGCGGCCACGGTCCGGTGGCCAAAAGGATGAAAGTTTGATGGCTTTTGTGCCCTGCCGTACGCGTGGACGCCCGCCCGGGGGTCCGCTAGCTTCCCGCCTCATGAGACGGATGAGGATGTCGTTACGCGGAGCGGCGGCGGTGGTCTGCGGGGCCGCCCTCGCCCTGACGGGCATGGTGTCCCCGGCCCAGGCCGGACCGCCCCCGCACCCGCCCCGGCCGTCCTGGGAGACCCGGGACACCGGCACCGACGCCCGCTTCCGGGGGCTCGCGGCCGTCAGCGGCACCACCGCCTGGGCGGCCGGCACCCGGGGCACGGTCCTGCTCACCCGGGACGGCGGCCGGCACTGGCGCGACGTCTCGCCGCCCGGCGCCACCGGCCTGGAGTTCCGCGACGTGGAGGCGTTCGACGCCCGGCACGCCGTGGTGCTGGCCATCGGCGAGGGCGAGGCGTCCCGCGTCCTGCGCACCGACGACGCCGGAGCGACCTGGACCGAGACCTTCCGCAACACCGACCCGAAGGCCTTCTACGACTGCCTGACCTTCTTCGACCGCCGCCACGGCATCGCCCTGGGCGACCCCGTCGACGGCCGGTTCCGGGTCCTGGCCACCGACGACGGCGGCCGCGCCTGGCGGGTCCTGCCCGCCGCCGGCATGCCCGCGGCGCTGCCCGGCGAGGCGGCCTTCGCGGCGAGCGGGCAGTGCGTGGTGAGCTCCGGCCCCCGCGACGCCTGGATCGCCACCGGCGGCGCGGCCGTCTCCCGCGTGCTGCGCTCCACCGACCGGGGCCGCACCTGGACGGCCGCGGAGACGCCCGTCCCGGCCGGCGACCCGGCCCGGGGCGTGTTCGGCCTCGCCTTCCGCGACCGCCGGCACGGCCTCGCGGTCGGCGGCGACTACCGCGCCGGACAGCCGTCCCCGCAGGCCGCGGCCCGCGGCGGCGACGGCGGCGCGCGCTGGACGGCGGCGGCCCGTCCGCCCGCCGGCTACCGCTCCGGGGTCGCCTGGCTGCCGGGCACCCGGGACGCGGCCGTGGCCGTCGGCCCGGCGGGCAGCGAGGTCAGTACGGACGGCGGCCGCACCTGGCAGGGCTTCGACACGGGCTCCTACGACACGGTCGACTGCGTGCCCGGCGGCTGCTGGGCGGCGGGGGAGCGGGGGCGCGCCGCCCGGCTGCGGACCCGGTGAGACGGGGCGCCCTTCACCGCCCGGCCCGGCGTCAGGAGCGCGGGTCCTGCCGGTAGGGGGCCATGGCCTCCGAGGTCTTCGTCGGGACGAACTCCGTGATCGTGTACTCGCACACGCCGGCCACGGTGAACGGGTCGCTCCGGGTGATCTCCTCGATCTTCTTCCGGTCGTCGCCGAGGGCCAGGATGATGCCGCCGTCGCGGGGCACCTTCCGGCCGGAGGCGATGAAGATCCCGGAGGCGTAGTGGGCGTCCAGCCAGGCGACGTGCTCGGCCAGGGCCGCGTCGATCCGCTCGATGGGGGCGATATAGGTCAGTTCCAGTACGAACATGATCCACAGGCTACTTCGCCGGGTGCCCCGGGGGTGCCCGGCGGCGGGCGTGGCGCGCGTGTCCCGTAGCGTGGGGGCATCATGACCGAGACCCCGCACGCCCTGCCGCCCGACTGGCCCGTCACCGAGGCGGAAGCGACCGCCGTCCAGGAGGAGTTGCGGGGGCGGGTGGTGCTGGACGAGCCGGGGCCGCCGCCCGGCACGCCCCTGGTGGCGGTCGGCGTGGACGTCGCGTACGACGACGAGCGGGACGTCGTGGCGGCGGCCGCCGTCGCGCTCGACGCCCTGACGCTGGAGGTCGTCGCCGAGGCGACGGCCGTCGGACGGGTCTCCTTCCCCTATGTGCCGGGCCTGCTGGCGTTCCGTGAGATCCCCACCGTCCTCGCCGCCCTCGACCGCCTGGACGCGATCCCCGGCCTCGTCGTCTGCGACGGCTACGGCCTCGCCCACCCCCGCCGGTTCGGCCTGGCCAGCCATCTCGGGGTGCTGACGGGCCTTCCGGTCGTCGGCGTCGCGAAGAACCCGTTCACCTTCGCCTTCGAGCCGCCCGGCCCCCGGCGCGGCGACACCTCGCCGCTGCTGGACGGCGCGGAGGAGGTCGGCCGGGCGCTGCGCACCCAGCCGGGCGTCAAGCCCGTCTTCGTCTCCGTCGGCCACCGGGTGGGCCTCGACCGGGCGTGCGAGCACGTCCTGCGGCTCGCCCCGCGCTTCCGGCTGCCGGAGACCACCCGGGCCGCGGACGCGCTCTGCCGGCGGGCACTGGCGGGCACGGCCACTTCCTAGGGCCGGACAGGCCCTGGGGCGCCCTTGACGCCGTCGGCGCGGTGGGCGAGAGTCGGCGCGTGCTGGTGTCCGGGGTCGTCCCCCCGCTCTGTACGCCGCTCACCCCGAGTGGCGAGGTCGACGTCCGCTCCCTCGGCCGGCTGGTCGAGCACGTCCTCGCGGCCGGCGCCCATGGCGTGTTCGTGCTGGGGACCAGCGGGGAGGGTGCCCATCTGGACGACGCCCGGCGGCGGACCGTCGTGGCGGCCGCGGTCGAGGCGGCCGGCGGCCGGGTGCCGGTGCTGGCCGGCGTCATCGACATGACCACGGCCCGGGTCCTGGACCACGCCCGCGCCGCCGCCGCGGCGGGCGCAGACGCGCTCGTCGTCACCGCGCCCTTCTACACCGGCACCCATCCGGCCGAGACCGCCGGCCACTTCCGGCGGGTCCGGGAGGGCGCCGGACTGCCGCTGTTCGCCTACGACATCCCCTCCGCCGTGCACAGCCGGCTGCCGTCGGCGGTGCTGCTGGAGCTGGCCGCGGACGGCACGCTGGCCGGGCTCAAGGACAGCAGCGGGGACCTCGGCTCCCTGCGGCGGCTGCTGGTCGCCCTCCGCGCGGACGGCCGGGCGCCCGGGTTCACGGTGCTCACCGGCTCCGAGCTGACGGTGGACGGGGCGCTGCTCGCGGGCGCCCACGGCGTCGTGCCCGGGCTGGGCAACGTCGACCCGGCGGGCTACGTACGCCTGTACGAGCACGCCCGGGCCGGGCGCTGGGAGGGGGCCGCGGCCGAACAGGACCGGCTGGCCGGGCTCTTCGCCCTGGTCGACGCGGGGGACCCGGCGGTGATGAGCGGGAGCGCGTCCGCGCTGGGGGGCTTCAAGGCGGCGCTGCACGCCCTCGGCGTCATCGACTGCCCCGCCGTCAGCGCCCCCCTGACGCCCCTTCCGGACGCCTCGGCGGCCGAGGTGCGGCGGCTGCTGGCGGAGGCCGGCCTGCTGTAGCGGGCCCGCCGGGCCTCCGGGCGTGGGGCACCATCGGACACGATGATCCTCAAACGTCACACGGAGGCACCAGTGTCCCGCACGAAACGCGCCCAGGTCCGCGACTTCGCCCTCTCCCTCCCCGGCGCCGTCGAGGAGTTCCCCTGGGGCGACGACGCGGTCGTGAAGGTCAACAAGAAGATCTTCGTCTTCCTCGGCACCGAGGGGGACACCGAAGCCCCCGGCATCTCCCTCAAGCTCGCGGACGACGAGGCCCACGGGCACGCCCTGGCCGTCCCCGGCGCCGCCCCCACCGCGTACGGCCTGGGCCGGTCCGGATGGGTGAGCGTCCCGCTGGCCGGCGCCCCCGCCGAGCTGCTGTGCGACTGGGTCGAGGAGAGCTACCGCACCATCGCGCCCAAGCGGCTCGTAGCCCAACTGGACGCCGAATAAAGGGGGGAATGAGGGGCGGTGGGGGCTTGTGGACGGTGGAACACGTTCTTAACATCCTCAACAGCATGAGTGTTACAGCGGTTGTGTCATAGGGCATCGGATCGGACGTGGGGGACCGCATGGCGGAGACGAAGAACAGCGGTCCGCTCACCGGAGTGCGCGTGGTCGAGCTGGCCGGCATCGGGCCGGGGCCCTTCGCCGCCATGCTCCTCGCCGACCTGGGCGCCGACGTCGTCCGGGTCGACCGGCCCGGCGGCCCGGGGCTGCACGTCGACCCGGCGTACGACATCACCAACCGCAACAAGCGCTCGGTGCTCGTCGACCTCAAGAGCGAGCACGGCCCGGCCGCCGTGCTCGGCCTCGCCGAGCGGGCCGACATCCTCCTGGAGGGCTACCGCCCCGGCGTCGCCGAACGCCTCGGCGTCGGCCCCGACGCCGCGCTCGCCCGCAACCCCGCCCTCGTCTACGGCCGGATGACCGGCTGGGGCCAGGAGGGCCCGCTCGCCCGCGCCGCCGGGCACGACATCGGCTACATCGCCGTCACCGGCGCCCTCGGCATGACCGGCCCCGCCGACGGCCCGCCCTACCCCGCCGCCAACCTCCTCGGCGACTACGCCGGCGGCTCCCTCTACCTCGTCGTCGGCGTCCTCGCCGCCCTCCAGCACGCGCGCGCCACCGGCACCGGCCAGGTCGTCGACGCCGCCATCGTCGACGGCACGGCCCACCTCACCGCGATGATCCACGCCATGCTGGCCGCCGGCGGCTGGCAGGACCGGCGCGGCGCCAACCTCCTCGACGGGGGCGCGCCCTTCTACGGCACCTACGAGACCGCCGACGGCGGCCACATGGCCGTCGGCGCGCTCGAACCGCGCTTCTACGCCGAGTTCGCCCGCCTCCTCCGGCTCGGCGAGGCCGCGGAGCTGCGCGCCGACCCCGCCCGCTGGGGCGAGCTCCGCGCGGCCGTGGCCGACCGCTTCCGGCGGCGCACCCGCGCCGAGTGGACCGAGGTCTTCGAGGGCACGGACGCCTGCGTGGCCCCCGTCCTGTCGCTGCGCGAGGCGCCGGACCACCCGCACCTGGCCGCCCGCGGCACGTTCGCCGAGCACGCCGGTCTCACCCAGCCGGCCCCGGCGCCGCGCTTCTCCGTCACCCCCGGCGCCCTGCGCCGCCCGCCCGCGCGGCCGGGGGCCCACACCGCCGAGGTGGCCCGCGACTGGGACGTGCCCGGCCTCGAACCGACCGAGCGGCAGAAAGGCAGTCCCGACCGATGAAGCGTGAGATCTTCACCGCCGACCACGAGGCCTTCCGGGAGACCGTGCGCGCCTTCCTCGCCAAGGAGGTCGCCCCGCACTACGCGCGCTGGGAGGAGGCCGGCGTCGTCGACCGCTCCGCCTGGCTGGCCGCGGGCCGCCAGGGCCTGCTGGGCCTCGCCGTGCCCGAGGAGTACGGCGGCGGGGGCGAGCCGGACTTCCGCTACAGCGTCGTGCTCTCCGAGGAGTTCGCCCGGGCCCAGGTGGCGGGCCTCGCCGTCCCGCTGCACAACGACATGGTCGGCCCGTACCTCACGGGCCTGGGCACCGACGAGCAGAAGCGCCGCTGGCTGCCCGGCTTCTGCTCGGGCGGGACCGTCACCGCCATCGCCATGACCGAGCCGGGCGCCGGCTCCGACCTCCAGGGCATCCGTACGACCGCCGAGGACCACGGCGACCACTGGCTGCTCAACGGCGCGAAGACCTTCATCTCCAACGGCATCCTCGCCGACCTGGTCGTCGTCGTGGCCCGGACCACGCCGGAGGGCGGGGCGAAGGGGCTGAGCCTGCTCGTCGTCGAGCGGGGCACTCCGGGCTTCGAGCGGGGCCGCAACCTCGACAAGATCGGCCAGAAGGCCCAGGACACCGCCGAGCTCTTCTTCCGCGACGTGCGGGTGCCCAAGGAGAACCTCCTGGGCACGCTCCACGGCGCCTTCGGGCACCTGATGGCCAATCTGCCGCAGGAGAGGCTGAGCATCGCCGTCAGCGCCGTCGCGGCCGCCGAGCGGCTGCTGGAGACCACCACCGGCTACGTCAAGGAGCGCGAGGCCTTCGGCCGGCCGCTGGCCGCGCTCCAGCACATCCGGTTCGAGATCGCCGAGATGGCCACCGAGTGCGCCGTCACCCGCGCCTTCCTCGACCGCTGCGTGACCGAGCACACCCGGGGCGAGCTCGACGCGGTGCACGCCTCGATGGCCAAGTGGTGGGCCACCGAGCTGCAGAAGCGCGTCGCCGACCGCTGCCTCCAGCTGCACGGCGGCTACGGCTACATGAGCGAGTTCCCCGTGGCGCGGGCCTTCACCGACGGCCGCATCCAGACGATCTACGGCGGCACGACCGAGATCATGAAGGAGATCATCGGCCGCTCGCTGCTCTCCTGACGCCCTCCCGACGCCTTCCCCACCCGCCATTTCCCCGAAAGGCCCACGCCCTTGACCACCGAAGCGTACGTATACGAGGCGATCCGCACCCCGCGCGGGCGCGGCAAGGCCAACGGCGCGCTGCACGGCACCAAGCCCGTCGACCTCGTCGTCGGCCTCATCCACGAGCTGCGGCGGCGCCTGCCGGGGCTGGACCCGGCCGCGATCGACGACATCGTGCTCGGCGTCGTCAGCCCCATCGGCGACCAGGGCTCCGACATCGCCCGCATCGCCGCGATCGCCGCCGGGCTGCCCGACACCGTGGCCGGCCTCCAGGAGAACCGCTTCTGTGCCTCGGGCCTGGAGGCCGTCAACCTCGCCGCCGCGAAGGTCCGCTCCGGCTGGGAGGACCTCGTCCTGGCCGGCGGCGTGGAGTCGATGTCCCGGGTGCCCATGGCGTCCGACGGCGGCGCCTGGTTCGCCGACCCGATGACCAACGCCGAGGTGAACTTCGTCCCCCAGGGTATCGGCGCCGACCTGATCGCCACCCTCGGCGGCTTCTCGCGCACCGACGTCGACTCCTTCGCCGCCCGCTCGCAGGAGCTGGCGGCGGCGGCCTGGAAGGACGGCCGCTTCGACCGCTCGGTCGTCCCTGTGCGCGACCGCAACGGCCTCGTGGTCCTCGACCGCGACGAGCACCTGCGCCCCGGTACCACCGTGGAGACGCTCGCCGCCCTCAAGCCCTCCTTCGCCACCATCGGCGAGCAGGGCGGCTTCGACGCCGTCGCGCTCCAGCAGTACCACTGGGTGGAGCGGATCGACCACGTCCACCACGCGGGCAACTCCTCCGGCATCGTCGACGGCGCCGCGCTGGTGGCCATCGGCAGCAAGGAGGCCGGCGAGCGCCACGGGCTGCGGCCCCGGGCCCGGATCGTCTCCGCCGCCGTCTCCGGCTCCGACCCGACGATCATGCTGACCGGCCCGGCGCCCGCCACCCGCAAGGCACTGGCCAAGGCCGGGCTGACGATCGACGACATCGACCTGATCGAGATCAACGAGGCGTTCGCGGCCGTCGTGCTGCGCTTCGCCGAGGAGATGGGCGCCGGGCTGGACCGGATCAACGTCAACGGCGGCGCCATCGCCCTGGGCCACCCGCTGGGTGCCACCGGGGCCATGCTGCTCGGCACCCTCGTCGACGAGCTGGAGCGGCGGGAGAAGCGCTACGGACTGGTCACGCTGTGCGTGGGCGGGGGGATGGGGGTCGCGACCGTCATCGAGCGCGTGTGAACGCGCCCGCCCCCGGCCGGACCCCCACCCCACCCCTGGAGACCGTGAACATGACCGAGTCAGCGCAGCCCACCACCATCCGCTGGGAGCAGGACGGCGACGGCGTCGTCACCCTCGTCCTCGACGATCCCCGGCAGTCCGCCAACACCATGAACGAGGCCTTCGCGGCCTCCCTCGCCGCCGTCGCCGACCGCCTGGAGGCGGAGCGCGACTCCGTCCGGGGCGTCATCGTCACCTCGGCCAAGAAGACCTTCTTCGCCGGGGGCGACCTCCGCGAGCTGATCGCCGCCACCTCCGCCGACGCCCAGCGCGTGTTCGAGGCCGGCCTGGCCGTCAAGCGCGACCTGCGGCGCATCGAGACGCTCGGCGTGCCCGTCGTGGCCGCCCTCAACGGCGCGGCCCTCGGCGGCGGCTACGAGATCGCCCTCGCCTGCCACCACCGCGTCGCCCTCGACGCGCCCGGCTCGAAGATCGGCCTGCCCGAGGTCACCCTGGGCCTGCTCCCCGGGGGCGGCGGCATCACCCGTTCCGTACGCCTCCTGGGCATCACCGACGCCCTGCTGAAGCTGCTGCTCCAGGGCACCCAGTACAGTCCCCGGCGGGCGCTGGAGGCCGGGCTGGTGCACGAGGTCGTGGCCGACGCCGACGAGCTGACGGCCAGGGCCCGGGCCTTCATCGAGGCCCACCCCGAGGCGCGGCAGCCCTGGGACGAGAAGGGGTACAGGATCCCCGGTGGCACCCCGGCCAGTCCGCGCTTCGCCGCCAATCTGCCGGCCTTCCCGGCCAACCTGAAGAAGCAGACCGGCGGCGCCCCCTACCCCGCGCCCCTCGCCGTCATGGCAGCGGCGGTCGAGGGCTCCCAGGTCGACTTCGAGACCGCCCAGGTCATCGAGGCCCGCTACTTCACCGGGCTGGTCACCGGGCAGACCGCCAAGAACATGATCCAGGCGTTCTTCTTCGACATGCAGGCCGTCAACTCCGGCCGCAGCCGCCCCCAGGGCGTCGAGCCGCGCACCGTCCGCAAGGTCGCCGTCCTCGGCGCGGGCATGATGGGCGCGGGCATCGCCTACGCCTGCGCCCGGGCCGGCATCGAGGTCGTCCTCAAGGACGTCACCGTGGAGAACGCGCTCAAGGGCAAGGCCTACTCCGAGGGCCTCCTCGCCAAGGCGCTGGCCAAGGGCCGTACGACGGAGCGTCAGCGGGACGAGCTGCTGGCCCGGATCACCCCGACCGCCGACGTCGCCGACCTGGCTGGCTGCGACGCCGTCATCGAGGCCGTCTTCGAGGACCCCGCGCTCAAGCACAAGGTCTTCCAGGAGGTCCAGCACGTCGTGGCGCCGGACGCGCTGCTGTGCTCCAACACCTCCACCCTGCCCATCACCCTGCTCGCCGAGGGCGTCGAGCGGCGCGCCGACTTCGTGGGTCTCCACTTCTTCTCGCCCGTCGACAAGATGCCGCTGGTGGAGATCATCAAGGGCGAGCGGACCGGCGACGAGGCGCTCGCCCGCGCGTTCGACCTGGTCCGGCAGATCCGCAAGACGCCGATCGTGGTCAACGACTCGCGCGGCTTCTTCACCTCGCGCGTCATCGGGCAGTTCATCAACGAGGGCGTGGCGATGGTCGGCGAGGGCGTCCCCGCCGCCTCGGTCGAGCAGGCCGCCGCCCAGGCCGGCTATCCGGCCAAGGTGCTCTCCCTGATGGACGAGCTGACCCTCACCCTGCCCCGGCGCATCCGCGAGGAGGGCCGGCGCGCGGTCGAGGAGGCCGGCGGCACCTGGACCCCGCACCCGGCGGACGCCGTCATCGACCGGATGGTCGACGAGTTCGGGCGCACCGGCCGCAGTGGTGGGGCCGGCTTCTACGACTACGCCGACGGCCGGCGCGCCGGCCTGTGGCCGGGCCTGGCCGAGCACTTCGGCGGCGAGGGCGCCGGGATCCCGTTCGCCGACATGAAGGAGCGGATGCTCTTCGCCGAGGCGCTGGACACGGTCCGGTGTCTGGAGGAGGGGGTGCTGACCTCCGTGGCCGACGCCAACATCGGCTCGATCCTCGGCATCGGCTTCCCCGGCTGGACGGGCGGCGCGCTCCAGTACATCAACGGCTACGAGGGCGGCCTGCCCGGCTTCGTGGCCCGCGCCCGGGAGCTCCAGGAGGCGTACGGAGAGCGGTTCGCGCCCCCGGCCCTGCTGCTGGAGAAGGCGGAGCAGGGCGGGACCTTCACGGACTGACCCGCCGCGCGGCCGCGTACGGGGGCGGCGCCGTCAGTCCCCGTACGTGGCCCGCAGCTCCTCCTTGAGCGACCGCTGGAAGGCCGTCACCAGCGCCTGCACCACCAGCGGCTGCATGTGGGCCGACAGCGACCGCATGGCCTCGACCTCCTCCGGGTCGCTCTCCCGCGCGCTGTAGGGGCCCCAGACCTCGTCGTGGAAGAGCCGGGTCAGCTCCCGGGCCGTGGCCCGGGCGTGATCGGTCAGCACCGCCCTGGCCGCTCGTATGGTCTCCAGCGGCATGGGCAGGTCCAGCAGCTGGACGCCCAGCCCCAGCAGACCGGGGTCCACCCGGAAGGTGTCGGCGTCGCCCTCGGTCCGCTCCAGGACGTTCATGGCGGCGAGCCGGTCGATGTCGTCGTCGGTCAGAGACCGTCCCGCCCGGCGCTCCAGCCGGTCGCGGGGCGTCTCCTCGGCCTCGTCCGGGGTCCAGGAGGCCACCAGGGCGCGGTGGATGGCCAGGTCGTGGGCGCTCAGCCCGGCGGGGAGCCGCCGCAGGTAGCGCTCGATGGCGGACAGGGTCAGCCCCTGGCGTTGCAGCTCCTCGATCAGCGCCAGCCGGGAGAGGTGGTCCGGGCCGTAGCGGCCCACCCGGCGCGGGCCGATCTCGGGCGGGGGCAGCAGGCCGCGGGTGCCGTAGAAGCGCACCGTGCGCACGGTCACCCCGGCGCGGGCCGCCAGTTCGTCGACGGTCAGGTGCGCTTCCGCCGTGTCCCCGGCTTCGGTGGCCATGTGCCGTGCCCGCCTCTCTGTCGCGCCCTTCCGGTGCAACAGTATTGCTGTGCCACCACCGCTGTGAAACCTCGCGCCCGGACGACGACACGGGGCGGGGGGGGGGGGGGGGGGGGGGGGGGGGGGGGGGGGGGGGGGGGGGGGGGGGGGGGGGGGGGGGGGGGGGGGGGGGGGGGGGGGGGGG
>NZ_JBWKFM010000014.1:205720-214022 GCF_056434285.1 Streptomyces sp. NPDC044063 | reverse complement strand
GGATCGGCATAGACCGCCACACTGGCGATCCCCGCGTCCCGGCACGCACGAGCGACACGGACAGCGATTTCGCCTCGGTTGGCGATAAGCACCTTACGCACAACAAACTCCTGTAGAACCGTTCATGGAAGGGGCGCGTGCTCACAGGCGCCTGTTACAGCGGGACGTGGATCTCCACGCAGGTGCCGTGCCTCGGCCCGCTCTCGATGCGGAGGCGGCCGCCGATGCCTTCGATGCGCTCGTTCATCGAGCGCAGGCCGTGGGACTCGGACGCCGGGCGCCCTGGTGGAGCGGTGAGGAAGCCGATGCCGTCATCCGTCACCCGCGCGTGGAACCAGCGGCGGGTGACCCGCAGGGTGACCGCGACCCGGCCGGCTTCGCCGTGGGCGAAGGCGTTGCGCAGGCACTCGCGCACCACCAGGAAAATCTCGTGCCGTTCGGCTTCCGGTACGAGGAGTTCGTTGCCCGTCATGGTGATGTCGACATCGACTCCCGTCGGTGCCGCCCACGCCACGAAGGCCAGGAGACCCTCGCGCAGCGGAGGCGTGGTCGTCCGGGTGCGGATGTCACCGATCAGGTCCCGCGTATGGGTCATGGCCTCCTGCACCGACGACTTGGCCGCCATCAGATGGCGGGAGCTCTTCGCCTCGACCTCGTGCAGTTCGATGCGGCGCATGGCCACGGCCAGTTCGCTGCCGAGCTGATCGTGCAGGTCGCGAGCGATCCGGCGGCGCTCGTTGCGCAGGCTGTCGTCGGCCCGGACGGCCTGTTCCCTCATACGTGCCTTGAGCGAGGCGTTCAGGGCCCGCAGGACGCCATAGGCCCTGGTCAGGTTCGATCCGTTCTCGGTGAGCTCCTCCCCGACGATCTGAAGCAGTGTGCACTCCTTGAGCAGTGCGCAGGCCGTGGCGATCTGGTCCAGCCGGAGGCTGGACCACCGCGCCAGGCCGGGTGTTCCGGCGTCGGAGCCGGCGAGGGGTTGCCCGGCGCCTTCCTGGACATCGGAGAGGAGCCGCCGGGCGCCGTCGAGGAGGGCCGATCTGATCTCGGGCGACCGCCGGTCCTCGGCCTCCAGGTCACCGGGGAGGAGGACCTGGAAGCGGTGCAGGATCAGTTCGACTTCGCGGGGCAGAAGGGTGGCGTAGGGCTGTGCCGCGGCGGTCGGGGACGGCACGGACGTCAGGCGCCTGACCGGTTCTCGATTCCCGTCGGCGGCGACGGTTCGTGAAGTGACGACCGCTTGCGTCAGGCCTTCCCGCAGGGCATCCGCGAAATCCCTTGCCAGGGCGGCTTCCGACATGTCTCCCCCTTGATGCGAGGCGCCGGGGAGGCGGAAGCTTTCCTGCCTTCACCGGCGCTTCAAATTGCTACATCTCTGTCGGTGTCGCCGCCTTAGAGCCCCAGGCGTCGACTGGCGGAAAACTAACATACCTTTTGGTGCGTAAGTGTTTTGGCAATTTGCTGATCGGAGGGAATAGTTCCGTTTATTGGACGGGGAAGGGGCCGTCGCCGCTGGTGGGGAGAATTCAAGCCGGAGTGGCTGAATTTTATCGTCATCCGGTGGGGGGGAGCGACCGGTGACGGTATCCCGATTCGCGGATTTCCGTCGAATTCGGTCAGACGGCCTTGAGTACTCCCCCGTCGACGCGATAGTCCGCACCGGTGACGTTCCCGGCCAGCGGTGACGCGAGGAACGCGACCAGCGCCGCGACCTCGGAGGGCTCGGCGAGCCGGCCGGTGCTGATGCCCATGGTGGCGGGGAGCCGCGCCATGAACTCGTCGTACCCGAGTCCGGCCGCCCTGGCCAGGTCCCCGGCGTAGCCCTGGGGATCCCTCCAGTTCTGCGTGAGGGTGGGGCCGGGCGTGACGGTGTTCACCCGTACGCCCCGCGGACCGAACTCCTCGGACAGTGCCTTGCTCAGGTTGGTCAGTCCGGCCTTGGCGACGCCGTAGTCGATGGGCTGGTACGAGGCGCGGGCGCCGATGGACGAGATGTTCACGACCGAGCCGCGCCGCTCGATGATGCTGGGCAGGGCGGCCCGGGTCACGCGCACCGCGCTCAGCAGGTTGAGGTCCAGGGAGCGCTGCCACGTCTCGTCGGTCAATGACAGGAAGCCCTCGGCCTGGTCGGCCCCCTCGACGCCGCCACCGACGTTGTTGACCAGCAGGTCGATGCCGCCCAGCTGCTCGAGGGCGTGAGCGGCGAGACGGTCGCCGCCGTCGGGGCGGCTGAGGTCCACGGACAGGACGGCGACGCCGAGGGCGGCCAGCTCGGGTGTCGTGGAGCGGGCGGCGCCCAGCACCCGCATCCCTTCGGCGGCCAGGCGTTCGGCGATGGCGAGGCCGATTCCACGACTCGCACCGGTCACGACGGCTGTCTTGTCGGTCAGTTGGAGGTCCATGGTTTCCATTCTCTCTTCGGTCATGCAGATGTATGAACCATGGGCTGTCCATAAAGTGACATTGAAATGCCGCTGAAGGCGCGTCAAAGTCGCGTCGCACCCGCCTAAAGACGGTACGCCCACGAGGCTCGATCCCATGCCGGGACGTTCTTCGAGCCCTACGCTCGACAACACGGACGCTCTGCCGTGAATTCATCGGACACTGCCCGGGGAGGTCTCATGTCCATGGCTGTCCTGCTGGCCACGAACGTACGGGGCCGAGCCGCCTGCACACTCGTGCGGGCCGACGCCGAAACCATCGCGACGGCACGGCTGCACCCTGCCGAGGAGGCACTCAAACGCGCCCTGGCGCCTGGTCGGCACCGTGATTTCACCGTGGGTCGGCTGGCCGCGGCACAGGCACTGTCGGCCATCGGGGCCTCCGGGCCGGTGCTGCGACAGGGCCGCAGGCCCCTGTTTCCGGCCGGGGTGAAGGGTGCGATAAGCCACAGCCGTGGCCACGTGGGCGCGGGCCTGGTCAGCGGCTGCCCGGATGTGGTCAGCGTCGGAGTGGACGTCGAGCGCACCGACCGGCTGAGCCGCGAGGTGGAGGACATCATGTGCACCCCGGGGGAACGTGCCTGGGTGGCCGCCGGCGGGCGGCCGCAGAGCAGGCTGTCCGTGCTCTTCTCGGTGAAGGAGGCCGTCTACAAGGCCATCGCCGCCCTCAGTCTCGGCCGCCGCCCCACCTTTCAGGACGCCGAAGTGCGCCTCGACCGGACGCGATTGGGCATCCGGCTCGTACCCGGACTGTTGCCGTACGGCTTCCGGCTGACGGGTGATGTCAGGCTGGTGCGGGGTGGCTATGCGGTGGCATCCGTTCTGGTCCTCGCCCCGGGTACCCGGCCGTGCTGACGCGCCTCGCGCGGGCCGTCGGCACCGGGATGACACGCGCTATTCCTTTGGACGCACCGCTGTACCTCCGGTGGCAGTGACGTCCCCCCTTCGGTCCGATCCGTTGTCCGGCCTCGTTTCGCGTTTGTAGTGTCCGAGACGCCGGCCGAGACACCGGCGCGAAACGAGGAGATGACCGCGTGCTTTCTTTCGGAGTTCTGGGCCCCCTGGAAATCTCCCTCGACGGCCGGAAGGTGCCCGTACCGGGCGGCCCCAAGGTGCGTCAGGTCCTGTCGTTGCTCCTGCTGGAGCCCAGCGGGCACGTCAACAACTCGTCGATCCTCGAGGAACTGTGGGGCGAGGAGGTTCCGCGTACGGCCATTTCGACGATCCGTACCCACGTCTACCACCTGCGCCGGGCCCTCGAGCAGAACGCGGCCGGCCTCACTCCGCCCGGTGTCGTCCCGGACGATCTGATCACGACGCGGCCCTCGGGCTACAGCCTGCGCGCCGACGGCGTCGAGCTGGACAGTGCCCTGTTCCTCGAACACGCCCGTGAGGGCGACCGTCTGCTCAAGGCCGGCGACTACGCCACGGCCTCCGGACGGCTGCGGCAGGCCCTGGAGGTCTGGCGCGGTGCCGTGCTGGCCGACGTCACCTGCGGGCCCATCCTGCTGCAGCACGTGCGGCATCTCGAGGAGATCCGCACCCGGGCGCTGGAGCAGCGGATCGAGGCCGACATGCACCTCGGCCTGCATCGTGAACTGGTTCCCGAGCTGCGCAACGTGGTGGCCGCGCACCCACTGAACGAGTGGATGCACGCGCAGTTCATCACCGCCCTCCACCGCAGCGGCCGTCGCGGTGACGCGCTGCACGCCTACCAGAACGTACGGAAGATCCTCGACGACGAGCTGGGCCTGGAGCCCTCGCCCGTACTCCAGCGGTTGCAGCGGCAGGTCCTCACCGCCTCCGTGGGTTGAGCCCACCGTGAAAACACCGGTTGCCCGGTACGTGTGGCGTACCGGGCAACCGGGTCGGGGACGAGCGCGCCGGGGGATTACGCACTCGTCCGGTCCTATGCGGCGGCCGCGACCTTCTCGGCCTCCTGGGCCTCGCCGGACGGGGAGCCGTCGGCGTCCTTGCGGTCGGTGAGAACGGCGTAGAGGATCACCGCGGTGACGGCGCATATGACCGCCGCGCCCCAGAGCACGACGCGGAGGCCGTCGGTGTGGCCCTGGGCGAGGAAGTCCAGGAACTCGGTACGGGAGCCTTCGGCCACGTTCTCCGCGGCGTCGGTGGAGTTGCCGCTGGTCACGTTGTCGGCGACGGCGTGGGCGTCCGGGGCGCCGGCGAACCGGTCGAGCCCGCCGGAGACCTTGGACTGCACGAGCGAGACCGTCGCGGCCACCATGCCGGCCACGGCCACGGCCTCGCTGGCCAGGCGGATCGTGTTGAACATGCCGGTCGCCATGCCGACGCGGGCCGGGGCCACGGTGCTGACGGCCGCGCCGTCCATGAGGCCGAAGATCAGGCCGATGCCGATGCCGATCACCAGCAGCGGGCCGAGGAGGCCCAGGGAACCGATGCCCGGGTGGATGACGGTCAGCCAGGCGCAGCCGATGCCGACGAGGAGCAGCGCACCGGAGAGCACGTTCCGCAGCGAGACGCCGGCGGCGACGAGCTTGCCCGCGACCAGGGGGAAGACGAAGACGGGCGCGGTCATCATCAGCAGGGTCAGGCCGGCCGACTTGTCCGAGGCTCCGTTGGAGCCGACCAGGTAGGACGGGAGCAGCACCATCAGGCCGACGAAGCCGAAGGAGACAGCCGTCGCCAGCAGGTTCACACCGACGAAGCGGGCGTCCCGGAAGAGGGAAAGGTCGAACATCGGCTGAGCCGCGCGGCGTTCCACCGCGATGAACGCGGCCAGCATGACCAGGCATCCGGCGAACAGGCCCAGAGTGGCGCCGGAGCTCCAGCCCCACTGCGGTCCCTCGATGATCGCGAGGGTGAAGAGGAACAGCGCCAGGCTGAAGGTGATGGTGCCCGGCCAGTCGACGCCGTTGGCCTCGGGGTTGCGGGAGTCCTCGATGAAACCGAAGCCCAGCAGCGCCACGGCAGTGATCACGACCTGCAGCAGGAAGACCGAGCGCCAGCCGAGGCTGCTCACCAGCAGACCGGACAGCGTCGGGCCGAGGGCCAGGCCGGCGCCGATGGTGACACCGACGAATGCGAACGCCTTGGCGCGGGCGGCGCCCTGGAACATGTTCGCCATCACGGAGGCACCCGCGGTCATGACCGCGCCCGCCGCCACACCGGCCAGGCCGCGGGCGATGTCGACGAGGACGATGTCCTGGGCGAGGGCGGCGCCCAGCGAGGACAGGCCGTAGAGCGCGATGCCGAAGCCGAAGACCTTCTTGCGGCCGATCTGGTCGGCGATGGCGCCGGCGGCCATCATGCAGCTGGCGGCCATGACGTTGTAGGCGTTCACGACCCACTGCAGCGGGACCACACCGGCGTGCAGGTCCTGGCCGATGGCGGGCAGCGCCACGGGCGATCCGCTGAGGCCCAGCGGGACGATGAGCAGGGCGAGGCAGACAACGAAGATCGTCAACCCCGCACGTGGGGGCGACTCGGGTGCGGCGACGTCGGACGTCATCCGAGGACTCCTGTTCTGACGGTTCCGTGCGGGATGGACGGAATGCAGGGGACGCGCATCAGGCGGACGGGGGAGGGGAAGGGGCGGGGTGGTTCCGGCCGCCCCGCCGCGGACACCGCGGCGGGGCGGCCGGACGGTTCGCCTGTCAGCCGCGGGGGGCGCGGACCGGCAGGTTCTCGATGAAGCGGGAGAGCGTCTGCAGGAAGCGGTTGTCCTCCCACTGCGCGTAGGTGACGTCCTGGTGGGCCAGGGAGAAGTCCGAGTGGACGGACACCTCGGGAATGCGCGAGCCGGCGGCGACCGTCGCGGCGGCCTGCCCGACCGTGCCGCCCGTCATGCCGGACTGGAAGGCGTACAGCGGGACGTCGATGTCCTTGCCGTGGGCCAGGCGAAGGCCCAGGTGGCGGGTGACGTCGTTCTCGGCCAGGTCCATCGCGGCGACGTAGTCGAGCATGACGCGGTTGAGGGTGTACCAGAGCCAGCTGCCGCGCTCCGGGCCGGCGAACGCCTCGGCGACGGTGGCCAGGCGGGTCGGGCCGCCGTCGACCCAGGCGCCGTTGTCGTCCAGGTGGCCGGCGTGCACGGCGTACGGGGGGATGCGGCGCTCGGCGTCGAACAGCCAGCCCAGCAGGCCGGCGTTGGTCACCTTGCGGTCGGGGCGCAGGGCCTCCGGCAGGCGCTCGGCGATGGGGGAGACGCCCTGCGGGTCTTCGACGGCGTACCGGGCGGCGAGCTGGAACCAGACGGCCGCGGACTCCGGACGCTCGCCCAGGCCGATGGCGGTGCTGGTGAAGTTCTCGAAGATGGCGTCGCCCTGGATCTGCGACTGCCAGCCCTTCGCGGCCTCCAGCGGGAGGTCGAACTCCATGCCGGCGCCGGAGAAGGCGTTGTGCACACCGCCGTCGACCACGACGAGACCGGCCAGCTCCGAGTAGCCGGGCGTGCCGTCGAAGTCCCAAGCGGCGTAGGAGAGGACGGCGGTGGCGCCGACGGAGACGCCGCCCAGCACGACCTCGCGCTCACCGCCGGCCGCTGCCTGGCGGACGACCTCGCGGACGTCGTTGACCAGGACGGACAGGCCCCACTCGGCCGCGTAGGGCGCCTCGGAGCCGGGCACGGTCCGGTAGTGGCCGTCGAGGTAGTACTCGGTGGCGTGCTCCAGGCCGCCCGCGAAGGTGGCGAGGTCGGCCAGGTTCTGCTCGCGGCGGTCGATGGCCCAGACCTGCACGTCGGCGGAGGCCTTGGCGAGGCTGCGGGCCGTGTGCAGGAAGACGTTGGAGCCGCCCTCGCGGCCACCCAGCAGCACCAGCACCCGGCGGGCGGCGGGGTTGCCGACCTTGAGGACACCGACCTTCTGCACCTCGGCCGGGCCGGTGGCCGGGGCGCCGGCGATGTGCTCGTACGTCTCGATCCAGGCCGGCTGGTCAGTCTGGGCGCTCATTACTCAATCCACTCCTCGGTAGCTGCGGTTTTACCCGCTGTCGCGACATGACTGTATCTGAAGATCCATGAAGTGCAACAGCTCTGTAGCAACAAGGGTGGCTCATGTTACTTTGGTGTAGTGCTCACGGCGGCTGGGTCCGTCGGCCCACAAGAGAGGCGGGACATTCGTGCCGAATTCAGAGCAGGACCGGCCGCTGCGCGCGGACGCCGAGAGGACCGTGCGAACGATCCTGGAGGTGGCCGAGCGCGTCCTCAGCGAGGACCCGACTGCGAGCCTCGGCCAGATCGCCACCGCCGCGGGGGTGGCGCGGACCACCATCCACCGGCGGTTCTCCTCCCGCGAGGCGTTGATCGACGCCATGGCGGGATTCGCCTACCGGCAGGTCGCCGACGCCATCGAGGCCGGCCGGCCGCAGACCGCCCCGCCCTTGGTCGCCCTGCACCAGATCACCGCGAACGTGGTTCAGATCAAGAGCGCGTGGCGGTTCACCATCGGGGACCAGGTGCCGGCCGATCCCGAGGCCGCGGCAGTGCGCGAGGGCATCTTCGACGCCTGTCTGAACCTGTTGGACCGCGCCCAGCAGGCCGGTGTGCTGCGCGAGGACGTGGACCTGATCTGGGCCCGCCGGGTCTACCACCTGCTGCTGGAACAGGCGGCGGAGGAGCTCGCGGTACGGGGCGGCGACCCGGACGCCGTCGCCGAGACCGTGGTCAACACCCTGTTGTACGGGCTGGGGCGGCCCGCCTGATGTCCCCGCGGAGGTGTCCGCCGGCAGCGGTTTGATCCAGCGGACACCTCCGCGGGGACGCGCTCGCACCATCTGTGCGCGAGTACGACGACGGCGGGGGGGGGGGGGGGGGGGGGGGGGGGGGGGGGGGGGGGGGGGGGGGGGGGGGGGGGGGGGGGGGGGGGGGGGGGGGGGGGGGC
>NZ_JBWKFM010000014.1:108134-205710 GCF_056434285.1 Streptomyces sp. NPDC044063 | reverse complement strand
ACTAGCGCGTACCACCCATAAAAAACCCCCCCCCCCCCACCCCCCCGCCCCCCCCCCCCACCCCCCCCCCCCCCCCCCCCCCCCCCAACCACCCCCCCCCCCCCCCCCCCCCCCCCCCCCCCCCCCCCCCCCGCCGTCGTCGCAGCGTTTGTCGCCGGCCTTACGCGGCCGGGACCGGGGCGCCGACCTTCGGGCGGTCCCAGACGCCCAGCTGGCGGGCCAGCTCGATGTCGTCGCGCACGGCCCAGTGCTCGTGGACCTTGCCGTCGGCGATGCGGTAGATGTGGATGTGCTGCACCTCGACGCGCTTGTGGGTCGGCGCGATGCCCATGAACTCACCCACGTGGATGCCGGAGAAGACCACGCGCAGCGTCGCCTTGTCGCCGCTGGCGAAGGCGTCGACGATCTCCCAGCGGGCGTCCTTCCACACGCCGCGCATCCAGCGGGCGGTGTTGGCGTAGGCGTCCGGGCCGGTCGGGGCACCCTCCGGGGCCTCGTAGTCGACAAAGCCCTCGGCCACCAGGCGCTGGGCCGTGCCCTCGTTGCCGTCGTTGAAGATCTCGCCCATGGCGATGGCGATCTCGAGAACGTCCTCGTTGGTCATCACGAACTCCTTCGGGGTTGAAAAGGATTGACGAAAAGGGAGGGGCCGGGAGCTACTGCCCCATGGCGAGCCCGCCGCTGACGGGCAGCGCGGCACCGGTGATGTAGGCGGCGGCGTCGCTGGCCAGGAAGCGCACGGCGTCGGCGACCTCGTCGGCGGTGCCGGTGCGGCCCAGCGGCGTCTGACCCAGCAGACCCGTACGGCGCTTGTCGGTGACCGCCTTGATCATGTCGGTCTCGATGAGGCCGGGAGTGACGAGGTTGACCGTGATGTTGCGCTTGCCCAGCTCCCAGGCGAGGGAACGGGCCAGGCCGAGCATGCCGGACTTGGAGGCGGCGTAGTTGGTCTGGCCGGGCGAGCCCATGAAGCCCATCACCGACGAGACGAAGACGATCCGGCCGCGCTTGGCGCTGATCATGCCGGGGGCGACCAGCCGTGCTGCCCGGAAGGCACCCACCAGGTTGGTGTCGATGACCTCCGAGAAGTCCTCCTCGCGCATCATCGGGGACAGCCCGTCGCGGGTGATGCCCGCGTTGGCCACCAGCACCTCGACCGGGCCGAAGCGCTCCGCCACCTCCTCCACGCCGCGCCGCAGCGAGTCGGAGTCGGTGACGTCGCACCGCACCCCGGCGAGCCCCTCCGGAGGCTCGCCCGAGCGGTGGGTGACGACGACCTTGTCGCCGTTGTCCGCGAAGGAGCGGGCGATGGACAGCCCGATTCCGCGGTTGCCGCCGGTGACCAGGACGGTTCGGGACATCAGTGGTACTCCAGTGGGTCGTTGGGTGGCGTCGGGACCGGCTGTCGGTTCAGGCCAGCAGGTGGTCGAGGCGCGCGATGGCGGCGTCGGTGTCGGTGAAGTGGATGGCCTGCCAGCCGACGGCCTCGGCGCCGACGCAGTTGGCGGCGGTGTCGTCGATCAGCACGCACTCGTGCGGGGCCGCGTTCGCGAGCTTCTCCGCCATCGCGTAGACGTCGGGCTCGGGCTTGCGGGTGCCGGTCTCGAAGGAGAGCACCAGCTCGTCGAAGAGGCCCTCCGGAGCCACCATCGTGCGCCAGTGCCGGTCCCACTCGGGGGGCATGTTGGAGATGAGGCCGACGAACACCCCGGCGTCGTGGGCCCGCCGGATCCGCTCCAGCCACGCCTCGTTGATCTCCCGGTGCTGGAACCACTTCGCGCCGAAGTCGCTGAGGTCGGCCTCCACGCCGTACCGGGCGACCAGCTCGGCCTCCACCTTCTTGGCCCACTCCGCCTCGCCGACCAGCGGAATGTCCAGCGGGGCCATCATGTCCAGGCCGTAGGTGTCGCCGACCGCGCGCATGGCCCCGGTCAACTGCTCCAGCGTCAGCCCGCGCCTGCGGCTGAAGGCGTCCATGGTCTCGCGCAGCGGCGGGGTGAGGACGCCACGGAAGTCGGTCCAAATGGCCCGGACGAGGGGCTTACCGGTGCCGCTGGTCATGCTGTCTCTCCTCGAAGGGTGAAGCCGATCTCGGCGATCGTCTGGCCGTCCTGGACGAAGGTCACCGGGAACTCCCGTGTGTGCCGGCCCGCGCCGGTCGCGACGGGGGTACTGACCTCGATCGGGCCGTCCAGCTCGGCGTAGCGGGTGAAGCGCGCCTCGACGCCCGTGATCACGGCGGTCCCGGCCGTGCCGCCGTCGCCCTCGGTCAGGGCCAGGAAGGACAGCTGCCGGGCCGCCTCCGTCAGCACCATCGCCGGGTAGTGGTCGTAGACGTGGTCGAACAGGCTCCGGTTGTCGAAGCGTGGGGAGAGCGCGGCGGTGAGGACCCCTTCGCGCACCACCGGCTCGCTGAGCACGACGTTGGCCGGGTTGAGCCGGCCGACGCGCGCGGCGTCGACCGGATCGCCGCCCGGTCGGTCCGACTGCTGCGAGGTGAGCGGCGGGGTGGTCCGGCGCTGCAGGAAGCGCAGCTTCTCGTACTCCTCGGACGTCGTCGCGCCGACCTCGATGTGGGCGCGGCCCACGACACGGTCGCGCACGGCGAGTTCCATGTCGAAGCGCAGGGCCCGTAGACGGCCGCCGCGTCCCACGGTGCGGGTGACGGTCTCGGCCAGCTCCAGCTCGCCGGGACGGTCCCCTACGAGCAGCGCCTCCGGGGCGTCCAGGTGCAGGGACCAGCCGTGGACGAGGAACGTGGTGTTGAGTGGGAGGTCCAGGTGGAGGTGGGCGCCGTGGGTGGACGCCTGCCGGGCGGCCTCCAGCAGCAGCAGGACGTCGAACCGGGCCGGCGCCTGAAGGTGGTCCTGGTAATAGCCGTGTGACAGCGGCAGCTGGGCGGCCGCGCGGAACCGGTCCGTGCCGTTCGGCAGGGAGTCGGTGACGAACACCTCTGCCACCGAGGCACGATGGACGAGGTGCCGTGCCACGGTACGTTCGAAAGCCAGCCGGCGGCGGGGCGCGGCCTCGGCGCCGGATTCGCTAGTTACGGTCATCCCTGCTTCCAGATTCCGTCGCTTAACGACATGTGGAGGGCTGTCGGGAAGCGACTTTGCAGGGGTGGCATAAAAGTGAGGTGGACGGCCGCTAAAAATGATTCGGAAATGCGGCCGGGATGCCCGAGTGGCCAGGGTGCCCTGCCCCCATGGGCACACGCCATGTCACTTTCGGTACGTGGACCCCGCATCTATGGTCACGGTTGCGTGCACCGGGTCCGGGGGTCTTCGATCGAATCGAATTGATTTCTCGGACGACTGGGTTCGGATGTTCGTTCCTTACCGGGTCGGCGTCGAAAGGAACACGTAATTGGCTGAGAACACCACGCGCGTCGTGGTCACGGGTCTCGGCGCCGTCAGTAGCCTGGGCATCGGCGCCGCGGCGTTCACGGACGGCATCAAGCGTGCGAGCAGCGGTATTTCGCCGATCCAGGCCTTTGACGCCGGAGGCTTCGAGCACACGCTCGCCGGTGAGGTGCGGGACTTCCGTCCCGAGCTGCTGCTCGAGCGGGTGGCCCACGAGCGGTGGGGGCGCAGCGCGCAGTTCGCCGCGGCGGCCGCCCGGCTCGCGGTGGAGGACGCGGGTCTGAGCGCCGACCAGCTCGCGGCGGCCCGCGCCGGCAGCAGCATGGGTACGACCAACGGCGAGGCCCGGGTATTCCAGCAGCTGACCGAGCAGTGGCTCGACGGCGGCCTGGCCGGCCTGGAACCGTCCCTGGTCGAACAGGCGCCCACCAACCGCATCGCCACGGCGGTCAACACCGAGCTCGGCCTCACCGGTGAGGCCCAGACGATAGGTACGGCCTGCTCGGCGAGCAACTACGCCATCGGCTACGGCTACGACATGGTGCGCAGCGGTGCGGCCGACTACATGATCTGCGGTGGCGCCGACGCCGTGAACCGGGCCACTCATGCCGGATTCCACCGCCTGGGTGCCATCGCCGACGACCTGTGCCGTCCCTTCGACGAGCGCCGCAGCGGCATCCTGACCGCCGAAGGCGGAGTGGCCCTGCTGCTGGAACCGCTGGACCGGGCCGTGGAGCGCGGGGCGCGCATCTACGCAGAGGTGCTCGGCTACGGCATCACGTGCGATGCCAAGCACCCCACCCAGCCCGACCGGGACGGCATCGCCGAGTGCATCCGCCGTGCCCACCGCAACGCCCACGTGGAACCCGAGGACGTCGACTACGTGTGTGCCCACGGGACCGGCACCCGGGCCAACGACACGACGGAGGTCGCGGCGGCGCGCGAGGTGTTCGGTGACCGGATTCCGCCCATCAGCTCCATCAAGTCGATGCTCGGCCACACCATGGGGGCGGCCAGCGGCTTCGGTGCGCTGATTTCCTGCATGGCGGTGTACGACGGCTTCCTGCCGCCCACCGCCACCGTCCGCGACGTCGACCCGGAGCTCGGTCCGGATCTGGACTGCGTGCCGCGCGAGTCGCGGCCCGCACGGGTCCGCGTGGCCCAGAACCACGGCTTTGCCTTCGGCGGCAACAACGCGATCGTCATGCTCGGGGAGGTGGCGTGAAGAACAACCTGGTATCCACCGCGGTGACCACGGACATCGTCGGCTACGGAGTTCTCAGCCCGGCGGGAGCCGGTCTCAAGGCGCTGATCGAGGCCGTCCGCGGTGGGGCGGTTCCCGAGGCGGGCGCCGACGATCTCGCCGCCGCCGGTTTCGAGGGCCCACTGCCGCTGGGTCTGCTGCCCGTGCCCGGTTTCCAGCCGGAGGAGTACCTCGGCCGCAAGGGCCTCCGCAACCACAGCCGGACCGCCAAGCTCGGCATGTCCGCCTGCGAGATGGCTGTGGACAGCCTCATGGAGGAGATCCCGGCCGAGCGCCGGGGGCGGACCGGTGTGGTGCTCGGCACGAGCACCGGCAGCGCTCGCGCCTTCGGCGAGTTCTTCCGCGAGACCTACGAGCAGGAGCGCCCTTATCTGGTCAGCCCCGCGCTGTTCCCGGGCATCCTGATGAACAGCCCGGCCAGCGCGTTCGCCATGCGGCACTCGTTCACCGGGGTGAACGCCAGCCTCGCCGGTGGGCAGCTCTCCAGCCTCACCGCCCTGCGCTACGCCCGTAACGCCCTGGTCAACGGCCATAGTGAGCGGCTGCTGGTGGGCGGCGTCGAGGAACTGAGCCCGCACACGGCGTGGGCCTGGCAGCGTGCCGGGGTGCTGGGCGAGGACGGTGTGGTGGGCGAAGGCAGCGCGGTCTTCGTGCTGGAGCGCTCCGACGCCGCGCTCTCCCCCGCGACGCGCGCCCTGGCGAGCGTCGTCGCCTGCGAGATCGGTTTCCGTGACCCGGAGCAGGGCCCGCAGTGGGTCGCTGCCGGACTGGCCCGGTGCGTCGAGGACGCCCTGAAGGCAGCCGGTGCCACGGCGGACGAGGTGCGCGTGGTGTCGGCCGGTGCCACCGGCCGGCGCGGCTGGCGGGCTGTCGAGGCGCGGGGCCGTGGACAAGCGCTGGGCGCGGACTCGGCCGCTGAGGTGCTGCGCGTGCAGGACGTGCTCGGCGAGACCTACAGCGCGAGCGGCGCGCTGCAGCTCGCTGCTCTCCTCGGGCATTGGGAGACCAGCGACGGCGAGCCGGGCGAGCTGGGGCTGGTGACCTCGGTCGGCCACGACGGCACGGTCGGCTGCCTCGCGGTGAGGCGAGGGCGGGTCGGCGCGTACTGAGCGCGGCGGTGACGGCCGGAGGTGGCGGGCATGGCCCGCCACCTCCGGCCTCTCGTGGCCTCCGGGGCCGTCCCAGCCGTCAGTGCCCTCAGTGCCGGGGGCCGTCCTCGTCCGTGGGGGACGCCTCGGTGTCGGCGCGGTCCTGCTTGGCCTGGACCTCGGGGTCGAGGACGGACACGCCGCCGCTGCCGTCGACGGAGCTCAGCGAGGAGCGGTCGGCGGGTTCGGTGGCCTCCGGGGGCTCGACCAGCCAGTCGGGGTTGGCCTGCTTGTCCCACCACTTCCACGCGGCGACCGCGCCGCCCGCGAGGATGCCCAGCACGAGCAGCCGCTTGGCCACCCGGCCGGCCCGGCCGCGCCGGTCCCGGCGCTTGCAGAGCCGGCGCACGTCGTCGGCCGACACCTCTCCGCGCAGCGCGGCGAGCGCGGCCGTCCCCCGGGAGAGGGCCTCGTCCCGTACCGGCTCGGCCACCGCGCGGGCCCGCACGGCGGCCTGGTCGAGCTTGGGCGGCAGGGCGTCCCGCGCGTGCTCGATGCGGGGCTGGAGGTGCGCGTCGTACTGCGACCGGGCCTGGTGGGCCGCCTCGGCGACCATCGGCGCGAGCCGCGTACGGGCCTCATGCGCGTAGTGCAGAGCCGCGTCCTTCGTGGCGTCGGCGTAGGGCGCCACCACGTCCGCGGCATGGCGCACGCTGTCCTTGGCACTGCAGGTCGCGGCGCGCACGCTGTCCTTGCGGGTCACGAGAACCTCCTCCTCGGTGGCGTATGGTTTGTCGCCTTTCCACCCATTGGAAAATCATGCCTGCCGATGGGCGGTGCGGCATGTGCGAGCGGGCATCCGGGTCATGGGGGAGCTGCGGTCGACGATGCCACGGTTCGCCGCCGCGCGCCGGGCTTTGGTGGTTACTCGCCGCGAACCGGGCGTGCGAGGATCGTGTGCCGTCAGCGAAGACTATGGAAGGTAGATCGTGGCCGAGCAGCTCTACGCCACCCTGAAGACCAACCAGGGCGACATCCTCATCCGCCTCCTCAAGGACTATGCACCGAAGACGGTCAGGAACTTCGTCGAGCTCGCCGAGGGCAAGCGCGAGTGGGTGCACCCGGAGACGGGGAAGCCGAGCACCGACAAGCTGTACGACGGCACGGTCTTCCACCGCGTCATCGAGGGGTTCATGATCCAGGGCGGTGACCCGCTGGGCAACGGCACCGGCGGCCCGGGCTACAAGTTCGCCGACGAGTTCCACCCCGACCTGGCCTTCACCAAGCCGTACCTGCTCGCCATGGCCAACGCCGGCCCGGGCACCAACGGCTCGCAGTTCTTCATCACCGTCTCCCCCACCGTGTGGCTGACCGGCAAGCACACGATCTTCGGCGAGGTCGCCGACGAGGCCTCGAAGAAGGTCGTCGACGCCATCGCCGAGACCGCCACCAACCCCCGCACCGACCGCCCGGTGACGGACGTCGTCATCGAGACGGTCGTCGTCGAGCAGCGCTGACACCACCGGTACCGGGGGAAGCCGACGCCCTCGGTCCCACGGGAACCTGCCGCCCCGCCCGTCCGTATGACGGGCGGGGCCGCGCGGTGAAGAGGCGGCCGCGACCCGGACCGGGCACACCGGGCCGTGACAGGGCAACCGGCCCGCGACAGGGGCAAGGGGAGAGCATGAACGAGCAGGCCGTCTGCTGTTACCGGCACCCGGACCGGGAGACCGGCATCCGCTGCACCCGCTGCGAGCGCCCCATCTGCCCGGACTGCATGGTGAGCGCCTCGGTGGGCTTCCAGTGCCCGGAGTGCGTGAGCGGCGGTTCCGGTACGGGTCACGACCCCCGGGCGAACGCGCCGCGCACGCTCGCGGGAAGCACCCGGGTGGAGGACCCCCGGCTGGTGACCAAGGTCCTGCTGGGGATCAACGTCGCCGTGTGGATCGCGGTGCTGGCGACGGACAGCGCGCTGCTCGACGCCATGGAGCTGTTCGGCCGGGCCCAGCTGGAGCCGGGCGGCCCGATGGAGGGCGTGGCGGAGGGGCAGTGGTACCGCCTGCTGACGGCGGTCTTCCTCCACCAGGCACCCATGCACATCGCCTTCAACATGCTCTCGCTGTGGTGGCTCGGCCCGCCGCTGGAGGCGGCCCTCGGCCGGGTCCGCTTCCTCGCGCTCTACCTGCTGTCGGGCCTCGGCGGCAGCGCGCTGACGTATCTGATCGCGGCCCCGAACCAGCCCTCGCTGGGCGCCTCCGGCGCGATCTTCGGTCTGCTGGGCGCCACGGCCGTGCTGCTGCGCCGGCTGAACTACGACATGCGCCCGGTGCTCATCCTGCTCGGGCTCAACCTGGTCTTCACATTCACCTGGAGCAACATCGCCTGGGAGGCCCATGTGGGCGGCCTGGTGGTGGGCACGGCGGTGGCGTACGGCATGGTGCACGCCCCCCGGGAGCACCGGGTGCTGGTCCAGCGCCTCACCTGCGCGGCGGCCCTGCTGGCGATCATCGCCGTGGTGGGCGTGCGGACGCTCCAACTGCCGGTCTGAGCCGCTGCCCGGCGGGTGCGGCGGCCCTCACCCACATCGGTGGGCGCACAGGTTGTCCACAACGGGCGGGGAATCCTGTGCACGATGTGGGGAACATGTGTTCGGGACTTCGCCAACCGCTCTGAGCTGGGACTCTACGGAAAGACGCCGGTGTGACCATCGATACGCAGCGCTTGCGATCAGTCACACCGGCGTCAACTTCGAGGAAGTTATCCACAGACAGTCTGAGTTTTTCCCCACTGTGGACGAGGGTGTGGATAACTCCCCGGAAGGCTCAGGGCAGAGCTCCTACTTCCACTGCGTGGAGACGACGAACCCCGCGGCGATGAAGCCGAATCCGACCACGATGTTCCAGTTGTGCAGGGATTTCACCGGCATGTCGCCGCTCGTCACGTAGAAGACGACGATCCAGGCCAGCCCGATCAGGAACATCGCGAGCATCAGCGGCGCCACCCAGCCGCGGCCGGTGGACAGCTTGATGTTCTGCTGCTGCTTCGCCTGCGGCGGCGTGAAGTCGTCTTTCTTGCGGATCCGTGACTTCGGCACGAGGGAACTCTCCTGTCGATGCGCTGCGTGACCGCGCTGGGATTTACAAGGGCCTGTCCGCCGGGGCGGGAGCGACGGGAGCGCTTCCTTCCCCCGGGCGTCCGTTAGCGTAGTGCTTCCGCGGCGTCGGAGAGGATAAGGGTACGTTGAGTAATTCTGCCGACTCCACCAGTGCGCCCGTCCGGCGGTTCCGCCCCGTCCGGCTGCTGACCGGCGGGGTCTTCGCGCTGGCCGGCCTCATCTTCTGGATGAGCTTCAACACCGCACAGGGCACCAACATCCGTACCGACGACTCCATGTTGCGCCTCTCGGACCTCATCCGGGAACGCAGCCGCAAGAACGGCGACCTGGAGGACGGCGCGGCCGCCGCCCGGGCCCAGGTCGACGCCCTCGCCCGGCGCGACTCCGGCGGCACGGCCCAGGACCGCAAGCTCACCGCCCTGGAGACCCTGGCCGGCACCCGCCCGCTCGGCGGCCCCGGACTGACCGTCACCCTCACGGACGCGCCGCCCAACGCCACCGCCCGGATCCCCGGCGTCCCCCAGCCCCAGCCCAACGACCTGGTCATCCATCAGCAGGACCTCCAGGCCGTCGTGAACGCCCTGTGGAAGGGCGGCGCCAAGGGTGTCCAGGTCATGGACCAGCGGCTGATCTCCACCAGCGCCGTCCGCTGCGTCGGCAACACCCTCATCCTCCAGGGCCGCGTCTACTCCCCGCCCTACAAGGTGACCGCCGTCGGCGACCGCGGCGCCCTGCGCAAGGCCCTCGGCGAGTCCCCCGCCCTCCAGAACTACCAGCAGTACGTCGCCGCCTACGGCCTCGGCTGGAAAGTCGACGAGCACAACGCGGTGACTCTGCCCGGATACTCGGGCACAGTGGATCTCCACTACGCCAAGCCCGTGGGGTGACCCGGGAGGGAGCAGGCGATGGGGTTACGGCTCGTCGTCCGCACGCTCAGCGAACTGTGTCTGACCGCCGGCACGTTGATCGTCCTGTTCGTGGTGTACGTCCTCCAGTGGACCTCCGTCCGCGCCGACGGGGCGATGCGGCACGAACTGGACGGCCTGGAGAAGCGCTGGGCCGCCACCGCCCCACCGGACACCGGCGGACCCGCCCCCGCCGGCACGGCACCCGCGTCCGGCCCGGACGCGCCCGTCGGCGGCACCCGTACCGGCCCCGGCGACCCCACGGCCCCGCCCGGCGCCGGTGAGCCGGACCCGGGGGCACCACCCCCGGCCGGCGGCGCATCCCGGGCACCCGCCCCTTCCGGCCCCCGTACGGAGTACCCCTCCGGCGCGTCCTTCGCCGTGATGCGCGTCCCCCGCTTCGGCTCCGGCTGGGTCAAACCCGTCCTCCAGGGCACCGGCACCGAGCTGCTGAAGAAGGGCCTCGGCCACTACGCCCGCAGCGCCCGCCTCGGCGAGACCGGGAACTTCGCGGTCGCCGGCCACCGCCGCACCTACGGCGACCCCTTCAAGGACCTCGACGAGCTGCGCCCCGGCGACGCCGTGGTGCTCGGCGACGGGACGACCTGGTTCACGTACCGCGTCGACACCCGCCCCCACCGCACCCTGCCCACCGACACCGCCGTCCTCGACCCCGTCCCCGCCGCGGCCGGCTACCGCGCGCCCGGCCGCTATCTGACGCTCACCACCTGCGATCCGGAGTGGGGGCACAGCCACCGGCTGATCGTCTGGGGCCATCTGGAGGAGACCCGTCCGGTCAGCGCCGGACGCCCCGCGGCTTTGTCCGGCTGACCCCCGCTCCCGGCGTGTCGCCCCTTAGTCTGGTGCCGCACAGTACTGAACCGACCATCGGCGAGTGGGTAGAGCATGTACGTCTGGATCTGGCGTCATCTGCCGGGCAACGCAGGGGTGAAAGCGCTGATCTCGCTGCTGCTCGTGCTGGGGACGGTCTACGTCCTCTTCCAGTACGTCTTCCCCTGGGCGGAGCCCCTGCTGCCGTTCAACGACGTGACCGTGGACAACGGCATGCCCGCCGGCGGCGCAATGACGGAATGGCGGTAAGAGCGGTGAGCGCGCGCATCCTCGTCGTGGACAACTACGACAGCTTCGTCTTCAACCTCGTCCAGTACCTCTACCAGCTCGGCGCCGAGTGCGAGGTCCGGCGCAACGACGAGGTCGAGCCCGGCCACGCCCAGGACGGCTTCGACGGCGTCCTGCTGTCGCCCGGCCCCGGAGCGCCCGAACAGGCCGGTGTGTGCATCGACATGGTGCGCCACTGCGCGAACACCGGTGTGCCGGTCTTCGGTGTCTGCCTGGGCATGCAGTCGATGGCCGTGGCCTACGGCGGCGTCGTCGACCGCGCCCCCGAGCTGCTGCACGGCAAGACCTCCCCGGTCACCCACGAGGGCAAGGGCGTCTTCCAGGGCCTCCCCTCGCCCTTCACCGCCACCCGCTACCACTCGCTGGCGGTCGAGCGGGACAGCTGGCCGGACGAGCTGGAGATCACCGCCTGGACCGACACCGGCGTGGCGATGGGCCTGCGCCACCGCGACCTGCCGGTCGAGGGCGTGCAGTTCCACCCCGAGTCGGTGCTCACCGAATGGGGCCACCGGATGCTCGCCAACTGGCTCGCCGCCTGCGGTGACACCGGGGCGGTGGAGCGCTCGGCGGGTCTCGCCCCGGTGGTGGGCAAGGCCGGAGCGTGACCACGCTGCGGCCCGAGCAGGACCCCTGGAGTACGGCGGCCCCGCGCGAGCCGCACGGCGCCACGCGCCTCACGTACGGCACGGGGTCCCTCTCGCAGCCGTTGCCCCCCGAGGACGACCCGACGATGACGCTGCGCCGGGTCGAGCCCGCACCCGCGCCCGTCGCCACCGGCGGGCGCGCGGAGCGCCGTCGCGCCGCCCGGCGGGCCGCACGCGCCCGCCGGGACAGCCCCGGGGTGATCGTGAGCCGGTTCGTGGGCGAGCTGTTCATCACCCTCGGCGTCGTGATGCTGCTGTTCGTCGCCTACCAGCTGTGGTGGACGAACGTCATCGCGCAGCGGCAGGCCGGCGGCGCGGCCAAGGACCTCCAGCACAGCTGGGCCGGCGGCGATGCCGGGGCCGACCGGGACGCGGGGGAGTTCTCGCCGGGCCAGGGATTCGCCATCCTCTACATCCCGAAGCTGGACGTGAAGGCGCCGATCGCCGAGGGCGTCGGCAAGCAGAAGGTGCTCGACCGGGGGATGGTCGGCCACTACGCGGACCCGGCCCTGAAGTCCGCCATGCCCTGGGACCGGCAGGGCAACTTCGCGCTCGCCGGCCATCGCAACACCCACGGCGAACCGTTCCGCTACGTCAACCGGCTGACCCCCGGCGACAAGATCGTCGTGGAGACCCGGAGCGCCTTCTACACCTATGAGATGACGAGCCGTCTGGATCAGACGTCGCCCGCGAACGTGCGGGTCATCCGGCCCGTGCCCGCCGGTTCGGGCTTCCGGGGGCCCGGCCGGTACATCACGCTCACCACCTGCACCCCCGAGTTCACCAGTACGTACCGCATGATCGTGTGGGGCAAGATGGTCGACGAGCGGCCCCGGAGCAAAGGAAAGCCGGACGCGCTCGTCAACTGAGACACACGGGAAAAGCGAAGCGGGGTACGAACGTCTGTGGCACAGACCGACCGTGTACGGGGGCGCATCGCCACGACCGTCAGTGTCATCGGTGAACTGCTGATCACAGCAGGCGTGATCCTGGCCCTCTTCGTCGTCTACTCCCTGTGGTGGACGAACGTCCTGGCCGATCGCGAGGCGAAGAAGCAGGGCAACCAGGTGCGCGACAGCTGGGCCAAGGCCCCCTCCGGCCCCGGCGCCCTGGACACCAAGGACGGCATCGGCTTCCTCCACGTCCCGTCGATGCGTAACGGCGAGGTGCTGGTCAAGCCCGGCACCGGCAGCAAGGTCCTCAACGAGGGCGTCGCCGGCTTCTACCGCGAGCCGGTGAAGGCGGCCATGCCCTGGGACCCACGGGGCAACTTCACCCTGGCCGCCCACCGCGACGGCCACGGCGCGAAGTTCCACAACATCGACAAGGTCAGGACCGGCGACCCGGTCGTCTTCGAGACGCGCGACACCTGGTACGTCTACAAGGTCTTCGCCGACCTCAAGGAGACCTCGCGCTTCGACACCGACGTGATCAACCCGGTCCCCAAGGAGTCCGGGAGGACCAAGCCGGGCCGCTTCCTCACCCTGACGACCTGCACGCCGGTCTACACCTCCGACTACCGCTACGTCGTCTGGGCCGAGCTCCAGCGCACGGAGAAGGTCGACGCCGACCGCACCCCGCCGAAGGAACTGCGCTAGCGGCGCCCACACGGCACGACGGAGCCCCGGCACCCTGGGAGAGGGTGCCGGGGCTCCGGCGTGGTGTACGCGGCCGTACGGCCGTCCTCGGGTCGGTTGCGCCGGGTCAGCTGCGCCGGCCGCCGATGAAGCCGCCGAAGAGGCCGCCGGTGTCCTGGCCGCCGGTCTGGCCGCCGGTCTGGCCGGCGGTCTGGCCACCGGTGCCGGGCTGGGGCGAGGACTGCGTCATCAGGTTCACCGGGGTGTCCTTGGCGACCTGGCTGCCGGCCGCCGGGTCGGCGGTGACGACCACGGCGTTGTCGTCCTGCGGGCCGAAGACGTTGCCGACCTTCAGCCCCGCGTCCGTGAGCGCCTTCTTGGCGTCCTTCAGCTTCTGCTGGGTGACGCCCGGCACGGTGACCTTCCCGCCGCCCTTGGAGACGTACAGGGTGACCGTCGAGCCCGCCCGGGCCGAGGTGTTGCCGTCGGGGCTCTGGCGGGTCACCGAGCCGGCCGGGACGGTCGCGGAGTCCTCCTCCTCCTTGACCACCTTGAAGCCGAGGTCGCTGATCTGCTTCTTGGCGGTGTCGAAGGGCTGGCCGACCACCGACGGGACCGTCTTGGTGGCGGCGGCCACGGCGACCGTCAGGGTGATCTCGGTGCCCTTGGGGGCCTTCTCGTCGCCCTTGGGGTCCTGGTCGGTCACCACGCCGGGAGTCTGGCCGGACTCCTCTTCCTTCTTCTTGACGGTGAAGCCCTTGTCCTCGAGCTGCTTGCTCGCGTTGTCGAACTGCTGGCCCCGGACGTCCGGTACGACGATCTTCTCGGCGCCCTGCGAGACGACGACCTTCACGTCACCGCCGCGCTTGACCTTGCCGCCGACGTCCGGGTTCTGCTTGCAGATCTTGCCCTTGTCCTGGTCGCAGAAGGCCTTGCCGTCCTCGACGACCTTGAAGTCGCCGTTCTCCCCGAGCTTCTTCGCCTCCGGCAGCGTCTCGCCGACCAGCTTGGGGACGGTGACCTCGTCGTTGCTGCCGCCGCCGCTGAAGATCGAACGGCCGATGAAGATGGCACCGACGAGCACCAGGATGCCCGCGACGATCAGCAGGATCGTCGAGAGGTTGTTCTTCTTGCCGCCCCCGGCGCCCCGCCGGCCGCCGGAGCGGTCGTCGTAGCCTCCGTAGCCCCCGCCGTCGGCGACGGGCGGCATCATCGAGGTCTGGCCGGCGGGCTCGTGCGCCCGCAGCATGGTGGTGGGCTCGTCCGCGCCGTAGCCGACGACGCCCATGGAGGCGGTGGCCGCCACCGGCTGGCCCTCCAGGGCCGCCTCGATGTCGGCGCGCATCTCGTCGGCCGACTGGTAGCGGTAGTCGGGGTCCTTGGTCAGCGCCTTGAGGACGATGGCGTCCATCTCCGGCGTGATCTCGGGGTCGTACGTGCTCGGCGGGTTCGGCTCCTCCCGCACGTGCTGGTACGCGACGGCCACCGGCGAGTCGCCCACGAACGGGGGCCGGACCGTCAGCAGCTCGTAGAGCAGGCAGCCGGTGGAGTAGAGGTCGGACCGCGCGTCGACCTGCTCGCCCTTGGCCTGCTCCGGGGAGAGGTACTGGGCGGTGCCGATCACGGCCGCGGTCTGGGTCATCGTCATGCCGGACTCGCCCATCGCGCGGGCGATGCCGAAGTCCATGACCTTCACCGTTCCGGTGCGGGTCAGCATGACGTTGGCGGGCTTGATGTCACGGTGGACGATGCCGGCCCGGTGGGAGTACTCCAGGGCCTGGAGCACGCCGATGGTCATCTCCAGCGACCGCTCGGGCAGCAGCTTGCGGCCGGAGTGCAGCAGCTCGCGCAGGGTGGACCCGTCGACGTACTCCATGACGATGTACGGGATCGACACCCCGTCCACGTAGTCCTCGCCCGTGTCGTACACGGCGACGATCGACGGGTGGTTGAGCGAGGCGGCCGACTGGGCCTCACGGCGGAACCGGGCCTGGAAGGACGGATCACGGGCCAGGTCGACCCGCAGCGTCTTCACGGCGACGGTGCGGCCGAGCCGGGTGTCATGCGCGAGGTAGACCTCGGCCATGCCACCGCGGCCGAGCACCGAGCCCAGCTCGTACCGGCCGCCGAGGCGACGCGGCTCTTCCATAGCTCCAGCCCTTCCGTGTTCCTGACCTCACCGGCGTGGGTCCGGCGGTGTGCTGTCCGGCATACCGTACCCGGCGCGATGGGCGCCTTCCGGGCACCACCGTCACCTGATATACGACCGGTACAGACGGGGGCGCTCCGGAAGCGGCGGGTGAGCCGGATCACTTCTCCGTGCTGAGTACCGCCTGCATCACGTTCTTCGCGATCGGCGCGGCGAGCTTGCCACCGGCGATGTCGTCACGGACGGTCTCCGAGCCCTCGATGACGACCGCGACGGCCACCGGCGAACCGTCGCCGGTCTTCGCGTAGGAGATGAACCACGCGTAGGGGTTGCCGCTGTTGTCGACACCGTGCTGGGCGGTACCGGTCTTTCCACCCACCGTGACGCCGTCGATCTGCGCCGCGGTTCCGGTGCCCTCCTTGACCACCGTCTCCATGATGCTCTGCAGCTTCTGCGCGTTCGCCGCGGACAGCGGCTGGTTCATCTGCTTCGGCTGGTGGTGCTCGATGACGTTGAGGTTCGGGGCGCGCAGCTTGTCGACCATGTACGGCTCCATGAGCTTGCCGTTGTTGGCGACGGCCGCGGCCACCATGGCCATCTGCAGCGGGGTGGCGCGGTTCGAGGCCTGGCCGATGCCGGCCATGGCGTTCTGCGGGCGGTTGTCCTTGGGGTAGACGCTGGGGACGGCGCGCACGGGCGTGTCGATCGGCTTGTTGAAGCCGAACTTCTCGGCCGTCGCCATCATCTTCTTGTTGCCCAGGTCGGCGCTGACCTTGCCGAAGACGGTGTTGCAGGAGTACTGCAGGGCCACGCGCAGCGAGGCGTCCTTGCAGGGGATCTTGCCCTCGTTCTCCAGCGCCACCCGGGTGTCCGGGAGGATCCACGGCAGCGGCGAGTCGGTCTTGGAGTCGACGTCCGAGTACAGGCCGTTCTCCAGCGCCGCGGCGGCCGTGACGACCTTGAAGGTGGAGCCCGGCGGGTAGGTCTGCTTCAGCGCCCGGTTCAGCATGGGCTGGTTCTTGTCGGCCTGGAGGTCCTTCCATGCCTTGTCGTCCTGCGCCCCGGCGATGGTCGAGGGGTCGTACGAGGGCGTCGAGGCGAGCGCCAGGATCTTGCCGGTGCGCGGGTCGATGGCGGCGACGGCGCCCTTCTTGTCGCCCAGGCCCTTGAAGGCGGCCTCCTGGGCCTTGGTGTTCAGGGTGGTGATCACGTCACCGCCCTTCTTGCCCTTGCCGGTGATCATGTCGACCGTGCGGTTGAAGAACAGCCGGTCGTCGTCGCCCGTGAGGACCTTGTCCTCGAGCTTCTCGATCTGGTTGGCGTCGAACACCTGCGAGCTGTAGCCCGTGACCGGCGCCCACATGGGGCCGTTCTTGTAGGTGCGCTTGTACTTGAAGTCGATGCCGCCGGTCTCCTGGGAGCCGGTCACGGCCTGGCCGTCGACGATGATGTTGCCGCGCGGCTGGCTGTAGCGGGCGATCGTCACCCGGCGGTTGTGCTTGTTGGCCTTGAGCTCGTCGGCCTGGACGAACTGGATCCAGTTGTCCCGGATCATCAGCGCGAGGATGAGCAGACCGCAGAAGATGGCGATCCGGCGCACGGGCTTGTTCACGGGCGGACCACCTGGGTCATCTCGGCGTCGGGGGACGGGGCGGGCGCGGGCGCCGGGCGCCGGGCGGTGTCGCTGATCTTGATGAGAACGGCGATCAATGCCCAGTTGGCGATGACCGAGGAACCACCCTGCGCCATGAACGGCATGGTCATACCGGTCAGCGGGATGAGGCCCATGACGCCACCGGCGACCACGAAGACCTGGATGGCGAAGGCGCCGGACAGACCCGTGGCGAGCAGCTTGCCGAAGGGGTCCCGGGCGGCCAGCGCGGTACGCACGCCGCGCTCCACGATCAGCCCGTAGACCAGCAGTATGGCCATGACGCCCGCCAGGCCCAGCTCCTCGCCGACCGTGGCCAGGATGAAGTCGGAGTTGGCGGCGAAGCCGATGAGGTCCGAGTGGCCCTGGCCCCAGCCGGTGCCGAAGACGCCGCCCGAGCCGAAGGCCATCAGGGCCTGGGCGATCTGGTCGGAGCTGCCGTCCTTGAACGCGTCGAAGGGGTGCAGCCAGGCGTCGACGCGCTGCTGGACGTGGTGCTCGAAGGTGGACACCGCCACCGCGCCGACCGCGGACATCAGCAGACCGAAGACGATCCAGCTGGTGCGCTCGGTCGCGACGTACAGCATCACGACGAACATGCCGAAGAACAGCAGGGACGTACCGAGGTCGGTCTCGAAGACCAGGATGAGGATCGAGAAGGCCCAGACCGCAAGGATCGGGCCGAGGTCACGGCCGCGCGGCAGGTACAGGCCCATGAAGCGGCGGCTGGCCAGCGCCAGCGCGTCGCGCTTCACCATCAGATAGCCGGCGAAGAAGATCGACAGGACGATCTTCGCGAACTCACCGGGCTGGATCGAGCCCAGGCCGGGGATGGTGATCCAGATGCGCGCGCCGAACTTCGCGGGGAAGAACATCGGCGCGACCAGCAGGATCAGCGCGCCCACCATCGAGATGTAGGTGTAGCGCTGAAGGATGCGGTGGTCCTTCAGGACGATCAGCACGGCCACGAACAGCGCGATGCCCAGTGCCGAGAACATCAGCTGGTTGGTGGCGCTGGCCGTGAAGAACTTCCGGGCCTGGAGCCGCGGCGACTGGTCGAGCCGCCAGATGATGACCAGACCGATGCCGTTGAGCAGCGTGGCCAGCGGCAGCAGCAGGGGGTCGGCGTACTTGGCGAACTTCCGCACCACCAGGTGCCCGACGCCCGCCATCAGGCCGAGGCCGACGCCGTAGCCGAGCAGACCGGAGGGCATCTCGCCGTCCATGGCGAGGCCCACGTTGGCGTAGGCGAAGCACGGGATCAGCACGGCGAAGGCCAGCAGCGCCAGCTCGGTGTTGCGCCGGCTCGGCGGGCCCTCGGTACTGATCGTCGTGGTGTTGGTGGTGTTGGGCATGTTCGGCATGGGAGAGATGGCTGACATGGCTTGATGGCCCCCTACGGCTTCACTGCGACGCGCTGCTGCACTGCGGGACCAACTTCTGCTCTTCCTCGCTGAGGGTGGGACCCGGGGACGGTGCCGGGCCGGCCTGGGCGGCGGTGCCGCCGCGGGTCTCGGTGGCGTTCGGCTCCTTGGCCGTGCCGCCGGTGCGGTCGCTGTTCTGCTTCTCGCTCTCCCGCTGCTGCGCCTCGGCCTTGCGGCGCTCGTCCTCCTTCTTGCAGGCGCCGGCGAGCGTGCCGAGCTCCTTGACCTTCTGGAGGGCCTGGTCGCGGCTGCCGACCGTGATGGTGTCCACCACACGGCTGCGCTGGTCGACCGGGAGGTACTTGAGTTCGATCTCGGGATGGTCCTGGTGGAGCCGGCTGAGGCTGACCCAGGCCAGGTCCTGGTTGATGCCCTGGTAGACGGCCACGTGGTCGTTGTCCTTGGCGCCCACGTAGTACTGCGTCTGCGTCCACTGGTAGCCGCCGTAGAGGCCGCCGCCGATGACGCCCAGCGCGAGCGCGAAGATCAGTGACCGCTTGACCCAGGTGCCCTTGCGGCGCGGCTTGACGAAGTCCTCGTCGGTGAACGGCCCGAAGGAGCCGTCCGGCATGCCGCCGCCCATCGCCGCGTCGCCGCTGCCCGGCGGGCCGAAGCCGCCCGAGGCGTCCTGCTGCGGCACCGGCCGGTGCGCGCGGGCGTGCTCGGCGGCCCGGCCGGCCGGGGTCTGCATGGCGCCGGCGTCGCCGAGCTGCATCTGGTTCTCGGCGACCGCGCCCACGATCACCGGGGTGTCGTTGAGCTGGCCGGCCAGGGTGTCACCGCCGTCGACGTCGAGGACGTCGGCGACGATGCAGGTGATGTTGTCCGGGCCGCCGCCGCGCAGGGCGAGCTGGATCAGCTCCTGCACGGTCTCGTGCGGGCCCTGGTAGCTGGCGAGCGTCTCCTCCATCGTCTGATGGCTGACGACGCCGGAGAGCCCGTCCGAGCAGATCAGATAGCGGTCGCCGACGCGCACCTCGCGGATCGACAGGTCCGGCTCGACGTGGTCGCCACTGCCCAGCGCGCGCATCAGCAGGGAGCGCTGCGGGTGGGTGGTGGCCTCCTCCTCGGTGATCCGGCCCTCGTCGACCAGGCGCTGCACCCAGGTGTGGTCCTGGGTGATCTGCGTGAGGACGCCGTCGCGCAGCAGGTACGCGCGGGAGTCGCCGACGTGTACGAGGCCGAGGCGCTGACCGGTCCACAGCAGGGCCGTGAGCGTGGTGCCCATGCCCTCCAGCTGGGGGTCCTCCTCGACCATGACACGCAGCTGGTCGTTGGCGCGCTGCACGGCGCTGCCGAGGGAGGTGAGGATGTCCGAGCCCGGGACGTCGTCGTCGAGCTGGACCAGGGTGGAGATCACCTCGGAGGAGGCGACCTCACCGGCGGCCTGGCCGCCCATGCCGTCGGCGATGGCGAGCAGGCGGGGGCCGGCGTAACCGGAGTCCTCGTTGCCCTCCCGGATCATGCCCTTGTGCGATCCGGCGGCGAAGCGCAGTGACAGACTCATGCGCACCTCGCCCGTCGGCTCCGGGTACAGCCCCTTCCCAGCCACGCTGCCCACCCTCCGGTCGTCATGGTCCTACTACTTCCGCAGCTCGATGACGGTCTTGCCGATACGGATCGGCGCGCCGAGCGGGATCGGGGTCGGGGTGGTCAGCCGGGTCCGGTCGAGATAGGTGCCGTTGGTCGACCCGAGGTCCTCGACGATCCACTGGCCGTCGCGGTCGGGGTAGATCCTGGCATGCCTGCTGGAGGCGTAGTCGTCGTCCAGCACGATCGTCGAGTCGTGCGCGCGGCCGAGGGAGATGGTCTGGCCCTGCAGGGCCACCGTGGTGCCGGTGAGGGTGCCCTCGGAGACCACGAGCTTGGTGGGCGCGCCGCGGCGGCCACGGTCCGCGCGCCGGCCGCCACCGGCCGGCGGCGCCTGCTGCTGGCGCTGCTGGGGCGGCGCGGCGGGGGCGCGCTGGGCGCGGCCGTCACCGGCGCCGGCCCGGCGCGAGCCGCGCTGGGTCACGCGGGTGCCGAAAAGATCGCTGCGAATGACCTGGACGGCCACGATGACGAACAGCCACAGTACGGCGAGGAAACCCAACCGCATGACCGTGAGGGTCAGCTCTGACATTGCCCCCGCTTCACCCTTCGGCTTGCCGATAAACGATGGTGGTGCTGCCCACGACGATGCGTGAGCCGTCGCGGAGCGTAGCGCGCGTGGTGTGCTGCCCGTCCACCACGATGCCGTTGGTCGACCCCAGGTCCTGGACCGTCGCGGGGGTGCCGACCCGGATTTCGCAGTGCCGGCGGGAGACGCCGGGGTCGTCGATGCGTACGTCCGCTTCGGTGCTGCGGCCCAGGACGAGGGTGGACCGCGAGATTTGGTGACGGGTGCCGTTGATCTCGATCCAGCGGCGCGTCTGGGTGCCCGGCACGGCTCCCGGCCCCGGACCGCCGGTGCGCGGCAGGGGGCGGACGCCGGGCGGCGGCGAGGAGGGCATGGGCGGCGCACCGGCGGGCGAGGCGTATCCGGCCCCGGCGGTGGGGGCGCCGCCGCGCGGGGCGGCGGCCTGCTGCCGCGCCTGCGGGTCCTGCGACTCGCTGGAGGCGAGGGTGCGGCTGCGGACCCGGTACAGACCGGTGTCGAGGTCGTCGGCCTTCTCCAGGTGGACCTTGATCGTCCCCATGAAGGTGTACCGCTGCTGTTTGGCGTAGTCGCGGACCATGCCGGACAACTCGTCGCCGAGCTGTCCCGAGTAGGGGCTCAGCCGCTCGAAGTCGGGCGCGCTCAGCTCCACGATGAAGTCGTTCGGGACGACGGTGCGGTCGCGGTTCCAGATGGTCGCGTTGTTGTCGCACTCCCGCTGGAGTGCGCCCGCGATCTCGACCGGCTGCACCTCGGACTTGAACACCTTGGCGAAGGTGCCGTTCACGAGACCCTCGAGTCGCTGCTCGAAGCGCTTCAGTACTCCCACGGGGCACCTCCTTCCCTCAGTGACGTCTCTGATGCTCAGTGTCGTTCCTGATACTGCTTACTGATCGTATCCACGCGTCGGGAAAACAGCTGGTTCCCCTTCGACGCCATGAGTGACGAGTGTCGCCCTGCCGGCGACCTACGGTCGCCCACGATTCCCACGGGGGGATCGTAGAGCCGCCCTGACGCCAGTGTCCCGCAACCGGAGCCGTCCTCGCGGCCCCCCTGAGCGTGGGCCGGGGACGACGAGTGTGAACCCACCCCCAGGGGCGTGCTAATGTTCTGCATGTCGGAAGGCCGACGGGCAGGAAAACGGCGGAAACGCCGGAGGAAACGCCCAAGACCGGAAGACGCACCCATGCGCGGGTGGCGGAATAGGCAGACGCGCTGGATTCAGGTTCCAGTGCCCGCAAGGGCGTGGGGGTTCAACTCCCCCCTCGCGCACAGAGGATCAGACCCTCTCGGTGACGGAAGTCACCGAGGGGGTCTGTTTCGTTATGTGCGGGTTCAGGGTGGTCACCCGGCCACCCGGTCACCCTGCCACCCGTCGTCCTTCGATCGCCCGTCGCCCTCGGACGTGTCCATGATCACTTCGTGGTCCGTTCCTCCTTCCCTTCTCCTTCTCTCCTCCGTCGTCCTCCGCCGTCATGGGCCGTGTACCGGGCGGGTACCTTTCTCGGCAGTTGACGCCGGGACGCCGCGCGGGGGTGGGTCGCCGCGCCGCGGTGAAGGGGGAGGTGGCGCCGCGATGTCGCGACTGCCGTACGTACCTGGGTTCGCTCGTCCGGTCGCCGGTCAGGCGGCGCGGACCGGAGGGAAGGCCGCCGGTAAGGCGCTGCGGGAGAGGGTGCCGCGCGCGGCGCACGGGGACTGGAAGCCCGGTGACGGGCGACCCGGCGCCGTGGAGTCCGTCGAGGCCGCCAACGCCGGGCGGCTGGCCGAGCTGACGCCGATACGCGTCGGGCGCATGGCCGCCTCGCCCTTCGCCTTCCTGCGCGGCTCGGCCGGTCTCATGGGCCACGACCTGGCGGCCACCGCCGTCACCGGGGTCGGCGCGCAGCTGTGCGGCGACGCCCACGCGGCCAACTTCGGGCTCTACGGTGACGCCCGCGGCGAACTGATCATCGATCTCAACGACTTCGACGAGACCGTGTACGGGCCGTGGGAGTGGGACGTCAAGAGGCTCGCCGCCTCGCTGGTGCTGGCCGGGCGGGAGGCCGGCGCCGACGAGCTCACCTGCCGGGAGGCCGCCCGGGACGCCGTGGGGGCCTACCGCCACACCATGCGGCTGCTGGCCCGTATGCCGGCCGTCGAGGCGTGGAACGCCATCGCCGACGAGGCGCTCGTCTCCCACGCCGACGCCCACCAGCTCGTGGGCACGCTGGAGCGGGTCGGGGAGAAGGCCCGGCGCAACACCAGCGCGCGCTTCGCGGCCAGGGCGACGGAGAAGGACGCCGCCGGCGGGCGGCGGTTCGTGGACGCGCCGCCGGTGCTGCGCCGGGTGCCGGACCGGGAGGCCGCGGCCGTCGCCGCCGCGCTGGGTACGTACACGGGCACCCTGCCGCCGGACCTGCTGCCCCTGCTGGCGCGCTACGAGGTGCAGGACGTGGCGTTCCGCGTCGTCGGCACCGGCAGTGTGGGGCTGCGCTCGTACGTGGTGCTGCTGCTCGACCACCGTGGCGAGGCGCTGGTCCTCCAGGTGAAGGAGGCCCGGCCCTCGGTGCTGCTGCCGTACGCGCGCACCGCGGGCTTCGAGGTCCCGGACGAGGGGCACGAGGGGCGGCGCGTGGTGCTGGGGCAGAAGTCGATGCAGGTGGTCAGCGATGTGCTGCTGGGCTGGACGACCGTCGAGGGGCGTCCGTACCAGGTGCGGCAGTTCCGCAACCGCAAGGGCAGCGTCGACCCGGCCGCCCTGGCCAGCGACGAGCTCGACGACTACGGGCGGATGACCGGCGCGCTCCTGGCCCGGGCGCACGCCCACAGCGCGGACCCGCGGCTGATAGCCGGCTACTGCGGGAAGAACGAGGAGCTCGACGAGGCCGTGGCGGCCTTCGCCGTGGCCTACGCCGACCGCACGGAGGCCGACCACGCCGACCTGCTGGCCGCGGTGCGCGCGGGCCGGGTGGCGGCGGAGCTGGGCGTGTAGGCGGGCGGTCGGCGGGGCGTGCGGCCGGGCGGTCCGGTGATCGGTGGGCCGGGCCGATGGTGACCGGTCCGGTGGTCGGGCAGGCCGGTGGTCGGCCGGAAGGCGTGTCCGGGGGTGGGGGCCACCTCGTACGCTGGGCTGGTGATGAACCCGGAAGCTGAGCAGAGTGCCGACACCGGCCCCGCCGAGGACACCGCGCGGCTGGAGCGTGCCGTACGGGCCGCCGAACAGGCCCTGATCGAGTTCGAGATCGCGGTGGAGACCTTCCGGGTGGAGGTGGAGAACTTCTCCCGGCTGCACCACCAGCGACTGGGCCCGATGTACGCCCGCCTCGACGAGCTGGACGCGCTGATCGCCGAGGCCGTCGCCGCCCGCACCGGCGACGCCGAGGACCTGAAGCGGGCCCGTGAGGCGCGCGGGCTGGTGCAGCCCATGCCGGGGGTGGAGGAGCTGTTCGGCGGCTGGCTGGACGGCGAGGGGCTCTCGCCGGAGGCGCAGGCCATGCTGACCGAGAAGCCGGTCCAGCCGCCGCGGCGGGTGCGGCCCAGCGACGAGGTGCGCCGCGCCTATCGCGACCTGGTCCGCAAGGCCCACCCCGACCTGGCGCTCGACGAGGCCGACCGGGTGCGTCGTGAGGCCTTCGTCGTCCGGGTCAACGCCGCCTACGCCGAGGGCAACGAGGCGCTGCTGGCCGAGCTGACCGCGGAGTGGGCCGCCGGTCCGGTGCCCGCGCAGCGGCGGCCCAGCCACGCCGAGGAGCTGTACGTACGGCTGGAGTGGCTGGCCGAGCGCAAGGAGATGCTGTCGACGGTGGCGGCCGAGCTGGAGGCCTCCGCGATCGGCGCGATGATAAGGATGGCGCCGGAGGACCCGGACGGGCTGCTGGCGGAGATCGCCGACGGTCTGGTCGTCCAGATCGCCGAGCGCGAGGCTCATCTGGCCTCCTTGACGGGCTAGGGAGTCCCCCGGGCCGGGGGCGGTGTCCCGTGGGTCGGGTAGCGTCGGGGGCATGGTTTTTGGTTCCGGGATTCCCACGGTCGGCGTCGACGCCCTCTCGAAGGACGACTTCCTGCTGGACGTCCGTGAGGACGACGAGTGGCAGGCGGGGCACGCCGAGGGCGCGCTCCACATCCCCATGAGCGACTTCGTGGCGCGCTTCGGTGAGCTGACCGAGAAGGCCCCCGACGGCGGTCGCATCAACGTCATCTGCCGGTCCGGCGGGCGTTCGGCGCAGGTCACGGCCTATCTGGTGCAGCAGGGCCTGGACGCGGCGAACGTCGAGGGCGGCATGCAGGTCTGGGAGGCCGCGGGCCGCCCGGTGGTGACCGCCGACGGCGCCCCGGGCGTGGTCGTCTAGGACGCGCCTCGGGCGTCCTCCTGGGCGCCTCGGGCATCCTCCTGGGTGTCCTGGGCATCCTCCTGGGTGTCCTGGGTGTCCTGGGCGGCCAGCAGGTCGCCCAGGGCCTCCGCGTGGGCGGCCGCCGGGCCGAGCTGGAGCTCCAGCTGCTTGGCCCACGCGTGGTAGCGGTGGAGGGCGTACTCGGTGTCCGCGCCGAAGCCGCCGTGCAGGTGCTGAGCGGTCTGGACGACGCGGCGTACGCCCTCGGCGGCCCAGACCTTGGCCACGGCGAGGTCGGCGGCCACCGGCAACGGGCCCGTCGTGCCCGGCTCCAGGCGCCAGGCGGTCTGCCAGAGGGTGGCCTCCATCGCGCGCAGGTCGATGTAGCGGTCGGCGGCCTGGACGGCCACCGCCTGGAACGTGGCGATGGGCACCCCGAACTGCTCGCGCTTGCTCGCGTACGCGCTGGTCATGGCCGCGGCCGCCTCGCCCACACCGAGCGCGAGGGCGCAGGTGCCGGCGGTCAGCACGGAGCGCAGCAGCTCCCACGCCCCGGGCGCGGTGATCAGCTCGTCGGCGCGGACGCGGACGGATTCCAGCTGGATGTGGTCGTAGTGCTCGCCGTTGGTGGAGACCTGGTCGGCGAGGGTCACTCCGGGGCGGTCCGGGGGGACGAGGGCGAGGACGGCGTGGTCGTCGCCGGTGTGCGCGGGCAGCAGGACGCGATCGGCGCTCCGCGCCCAGGGGACGGCCGTCTGCGCGCCGTCCAGGCGCCAGTGGGCGCGGCCGTCGGGGCGGGCGGTGACGGCCCGCTCGGCGGCGTCGTGGCCCGTGCGGCCGGTGGCGGCGGCGGTCACCACCAGCTCGCCGCGGCCGATCGCGCGCAGCAGCCGCTCCGGCCCGGTGCCGCCGTGTTCGCGCAGCGTCAGCGCCGCCGCGCTCGTCTCCAGCAGGGGGACGCGCGCCAGCGCCTTCCCGGCCTCGCGCAGCACCAGGCACAGCGCGATCGGCCCGAGCCCCGCGCCGCCGTGCCGGGACGGGACCATCAGGCTCAGCAGGTCGGCTTCGGCCAGGCGGCGCCACAGGGAGCGGTCGAAGTCCTCGGCGACGGCGCCCGGCACCAGCGCCGGGCTGGGCACGGCGTCGGGGGAGACGCCGGAGAGGACGGCCCGTGCCGCCTCCGCCGCCGCCTGCTGTTCCTCGGTGAAGGTGAAGTCCACGGTCCGGCCCTCCGCTCGCAGCCCAGGGGTGCCGTACGGATGATCTGACGGATCGTCACATTAAGGCAGTGGGCGGCAATTGGGAACGGCCGGGAGCGAGCCGTCTGCCGGTGGAGTCGGTGGAGTCGGCGGTGTCAGCGGAGTCGGCGGTGTCAGCGGTCGAAGTCCAGCTCCACCCGCTCCGTGACCGGATGAGACTGGCACGCCAGCACGTAGCCGGAGTCCAACTCCTCCCGCTCCAGCGCGAAGTTGCGGTCCATCCGCACCTCGCCCGACACCAGGAACGCCCGGCACGTCCCGCACACGCCGCCCTTGCAGGCGTACGGCGCGTCGGGGCGGTTGCGCAGCACCGTCTCCAGCAGGGACTCGCCGTCCCGCACCGGCCAGCTGCCGCTGCGCCCGTCCAGCGTGGCGGTCACGGCGCTGTGCTCGGGGGCGGGCGCGGCGCCGGTGGTCCGTTCGCCGGGGGCGTCCTCCACGTGGAAGATCTCCTCGTGGATCCGCTCGCGGGCCACGCCCAGGGCGCGCAGCGCCTCCTCGGCGCCCAGCACCAGGCCGTGGGGGCCGCACAGGAACCAGCCGTCGACCGTCTCCACCGGCAGCAGCGCGGGCAGCATCCGGGTCAGCCGCTCGGCGTCCAGCCGCCCGGAAGCGGGGCCGGCCTGCCGCTCCTCGCGGGAGAGCGTCTGTATGAGCTGGAACCGGTCGGGATAGCGGTCCTTGAGGTCGGCCACCTCGTCCAGGAACATCGTCGACGCCGTCGTGCGGTCGCCGCGGACCAGGCTGAACCGGGCTTCGGGCTCCCGGGCCAGCAGCGTGGAGACCATGGACAGCACGGGCGTGATCCCGCTGCCGCCGACGACGGCGGCGAAGTGGCCGGGGCGGGGTTCGAGCACGAACCGGCCGGCGGGGGCCATCACCTCCACCGTGTCGCCCGGGGCCAGCTCCTTGAGGGCGTACGTGGAGAACGCGCCGCCGTCCACCAGCCGCACGGCCACCCGCAGGGTCCGCGGCCCCTCGGGGCCGGGGGCCTGCCCGCAGAGGGAGTAGGTGCGGCGTATCTCCCGGCCGTCGACGGTGCGGCGCAGGGCCAGGTGCTGGCCGGGGAGGTGGCGGAAGTCCTCGCGCAGTGCCGGGGGCACGGCGAGGGTGACGGCGACCGAGTCGTCGGTGAGCGGGTCGACGGCCGCCACTCGCAGGGAGTGGAAGGCGCCATGGCGGGCCGCTGCCATCTACAACTCCTTGAAGTGGTCGAACGGTTCGCGGCATGCCTCGCAGCGGCGCAGGGCCTTGCAGGCGGTGGAGGAGAAGCGGCTGAGCAGGGTGGTGTCGGTGGAGCCGCAGTGGGGGCAGCGGATGGCGAGGGCGACCGGGACCGGGCCGCCCGGCCGGCTCGCCGGGCCCGGGGGAGCGATGCCGAACTCGGCCAGCTTGCGCCGCCCTTCGGCGCTGATGTCGTCCGTGGACCAGGCCGGGGAGAGGACCGTGCGGACGGTGACCTCGCTCTGGCCGCGGTCGCGCAGCACCCGCTCGATGTCCGCCGACATCGCCTCGATGGCGGGGCAGCCGGTGTACGTGGGGGTGAGCTCCACCTCCACCCGGCCGGGCCCCGTGATGTGGAGGTCGCGCAGCACGCCGAGCTCGGCCAGGGTGAGCACGGGCAGCTCGGGGTCGGGGACGGCCCCGGCCAGCGCGCGGAGCTCCTCCTCCAGGGGGGTGGGGGCGCTCACCATGACGCCCCCGGGTGGCTGCGGTGGAGGTGCTGCATCTCGGCGAGCATGCGACCGAAGGGCTCGGTGTGGACGCCCTGGCGGCCCGCGCCCGCCGACCACGCGCCGGCCGCGGGGCCGTCGGGCAGGGCGAGGGTGGCGCGGGAGACCACGTCGGTGACCGTGCTCAGCCAGCCGTCGCGCAGCGCGGACCAGTCCACGGGGAGCCCCTCGACCGGTTCGAAGAGCTCGCCGGTGTACCGCCAGAGGGCGTTCAGGGCGCGCTGCATGCGCTCGTGGCTCTCGGCCGTGCCGTCGCCCAGGCGAAGGGTCCAGTGCGTGGCGTGGTCGCGGTGGTAGGCGACCTCCTTGACCGCCTTCGCCGCGAGCGGCGCGAACGCGGAGCGGCCCTCGTCGGCCAGCTGTTCGTAGAGCAGCTCCTGGTAGGCGGAGAAGTAGAGCTGGCGGGCGATGGTGTGGGCGAAGTCGCCGTTGGGCTGCTCGACGAGCTGAACGTTGCGGAAGGAGCGTTCCTCGCGGAGGTAGGCGAGCTCGTCCTCGTCGCCGGCGAGGGAGAGCAGCACGCGGGCCTGTCCGAGCAGGTCGAGGGCGATGTTGGCGAGGGCGACCTCCTCCTCGAGCACGGGGGCGTGCCCGGCCCACTCACCCAGCCGGTGGGCGAGCACGAGGGCGTCGTCGCCCAGAGCCAGTGCGGCCTTCACAGGTGCTGCACCCCCTCGGGGATGTCGTAGAAGGTGGGGTGGCGGTAGGGCTTGTCGGCCGCGGGCTCGAAGAAGGGGTCCTTCTCGTCGGGGGAGGAGGCGGTGACCGCGGCGGCGGGCACCACCCAGATCGAGACGCCCTCGCCGCGGCGGGTGTAGAGGTCGCGGGCGTTCCGCAGGGCCATCTCCGCGTCGGGTGCGTGGAGGCTGCCGGCGTGGGTGTGCGACAGGCCGCGCCTGCTGCGCACGAACACCTCCCACAGCGGCCAGTCGGTGCCGGTCATGCGCTCGCCTTCCCATGCCGGGCCGCGTACGCCGCGGCCGCCTCGCGCACCCAGGCGCCTTCCTCGTGGGCCCGCCGGCGCTGGGCGAGCCGCTGGTCGTTGCAGGGGCCGTTGCCCCGGAGGACCTGGTGGAACTCCTCCCAGTCGATGGGGCCGAAGTCGTAGTGGCCACGGGCCTCGTTCCACCGGAGGTCCGGGTCGGGGAGGGTGAGTCCGAGGGACTCGGCCTGGGGGACGCAGATGTCGACGAAGCGCTGGCGCAGCTCGTCGTTGGAGTGGCGCTTGATCTTCCAGGCCATGGACTGGGCGGAGTGCGCGGACTCGTCGTCGGGTGGTCCGAACATCATCAGGGAGGGCCACCACCAGCGGTCCACCGCGTCCTGGGCCATGGCGTGCTGGGCCTCGGTGCCCCGGCTGAGGGCCAGCAGGAGCTCGTACCCCTGGCGCTGGTGGAAGGACTCCTCCTTGCAGACGCGGACCATGGCCCGGGCGTAGGGGCCGTAGGAACAGCGGCACAGGGGCACCTGGTTGGTGATGGCCGCGCCGTCCACGAGCCAGCCGATGGCGCCGACGTCCGCCCAGGTCAGCGTGGGGTAGTTGAAGATCGAGGAGTAGCGCTGGCGGCCGCTGTGGAGCTTGTCGAGCAGCTCCTCGCGGCTGGTGCCCAGGGTCTCCGCCGCGCTGTAGAGATACAGGCCGTGGCCGGCCTCGTCCTGGACCTTGGCCATCAGGATGGCCTTGCGCCGCAGCGAGGGCGCGCGGGTGATCCAGTTGGCCTCGGGCTGCATGCCGATGATCTCGGAGTGGGCGTGCTGGGCGATCTGCCGGACGAGGGTGGCGCGATACGCGTCGGGCATCCAGTCGCGTGGCTCGATGCGCTCGTCGGCGGCGACAGCGGCGTCGAACACCGCCTCCGGCGCTCGTGCCTCCGGCGCAGTCGTGGTCATGCCGTGCCCCCTCGTGTCGTTGGTGCCGAAACTCCCTACCGACCGATCGTTCGGTTCAATGGTGGAGCGAGCCCGGTGACGTGTCAAGCCTGTGGAAAACCCGTGGGCGCTGTGCCTCGTGGGACGTCGTCGGTACCGTTCGGGTGCACGCCCACCCGGCGTGCACATGGCATAGGACGCGCCGCACGGGGCGCGGCACACACGCGGCACACACGAATCGGGGCGGGTATGGAGACGGACGTCGGAGGCGAGCGGCCGGGCGGCGGCGCCGGACCGGACGGGCTGTCCCCCCTGTCACGCGTCGTCGTCGCGGCCGGCGCGGCGGTGGTGGCGGTGGTCACGGCCGCGCACCTGGCGATGGTGTTCCTGCACGTGGCGCCCCAGAACACCATCAGCAAGCGGCACGCGGCGGAGATCGACGACTACGTCCTCCCCGAGTTCGAACAGAACTGGAAGTTCTTCGCGCCCAACCCGCTGCAGCAGAACATCGCCGTCCAGGCCCGTGCCGAGCTGCGCGGACCCGACGGCGGCGTCACCGTGACGCCCTGGACCGACCTGTCCGCCCGCGACGGCGCCGCGATCCTCCACAACCCCCTGCCCAGCCACGTCCATCAGAACGAACTCCGCCGCGCCTGGGACTTCTACGCCGGCACCCACGACGGGCAGGAGCGGCCCACCGGCCCGCGCGGCCGCCTCTCCGAGGCCTATGTGCGCCGCCTCGTCGTCTCCCGGCTGGGCGCCGAACGGGGCGGCCGGCCGGTCGACCGCGTCCAGGTGCGGTCGGTGACCGTGGCCGTCGCCCCGCCGCCGTGGAGCGACGAGAAGGCCGACACCCGGCCGGTCCACCGGGTGCTGCCCTGGTGGCCGGTCACCAGCGCCGACCTGGCGAAGGCGGGGCAGCGATGAACGCCACCCTCCAGCGCGGTTTCGCCCGCGTCACCGGCTCCTCCCTCGGCGCGTACCAGACGGCCCTGCTCCGGGTGGGGATCTCCTTCGTCTGGCTGTGCTTCCTGCTGCGCGAGTGGCCCAACCGCCACGAGCTCTACGGTCCCGACGCGCCCTGGGGCTGGGACCTGGCCCGGGAACTGACCACCGGCAACCACGCCTTCACCGCGCTGATGTGGTCCCGCGGCGGCGCCTGGTTCGAGACGGTCTACCTGCTGGCCATCGTCTCCAGCGCGCTGCTGATGCTCGGCTGGCGCACCCGCACCATGTCCGTGTTGTTCATGGTGGGCGTGCTGTCGCTGCAGAACCGCAGCGTCTTCGTCGGGGACGGCGGCGACAACGTCGTCCATCTGATGGCCATGTACATGGTCCTCACCCGCTGCGGGCAGGTCTGGTCGCTCGACGCCCGGCGCGCCGCACGCCGGGCAGGACGGCCGGAGGGGAGCCCCGCGGACCCGGACGTGACCGGCATCGTGCTGTGGACGTTCTGCGGTCTCGCCCTCCTCGCCGCCCAGAGCGCCGGCGCGGCCGGACTGGCGTGGACCGCGGGCGGCCCGCTGCCCGGCATCGGCTGGGCGGCCGCCCTGTGGGGACTGTGGGTGGTCCACGCCCTGTGGTGGCTGGCCGGACGTGCTCCCGGCGAGCCCCGTGCCGTCCTGGACGCGCTGGCCCATCTGGCGCACAACGCCGCCCTGCTGGTGGTCATGGTCGAGGTCTGCCTGATCTACGCCACAGCCGGCTGGTACAAGGTGCAGGGCTCGCGCTGGCAGGACGGCACCGCGCTCTACTACCCGATGCACCTCGACTACTTCTCGCCCTGGCCCGGGCTCTCCCATCTGCTCGCGGCCGGCGGGGTCGTGGTGCTGCTGCTGAGCTACGGCACGGTGGCCGCGCAGGTGGCGTTCCCCTTCACGCTGCTGAACCGGCGCGTCAAGAACGTCCTGCTGGCGCTGATGATGGCCGAGCACGTGGGCATCGCCGTGCTGCTCGGGCTGCCGTTCTTCTCCCTGGCGATGATCGTGGCGGACGCGGTCTTCCTGCCCACGTCCTTCCTGAGGCGGCTGGGGGACGCGGTGCTCCGGCTGTCCGCCCGCGCCCGCCCCGGCCGGCGGTCCGCGGTGCCCACCGAGCCGTCGGTTTCCCCGGCTGCCGCGCCGCCCGCCGGGGAGGAAACCCGTCCGGCCGTTCCCGGCACGCGCCAGGAGGCGCCGCCGGAGGCGGAGAGGACCGCCCCGTAGGCTGATCGGCATGACCGAGGACGACGCCGGCACCGCCGCGCTGCGACAGTGGGCGGCCGCCGCCGGCGACGCCGTGCTGCTCGACGGCTTCCACGCGCTCAAGCACGCCCTGCGCTTCGGGGCCCCGGTGCGGGTGGCCCTCACCGGCGACAAAACGGCCACGCTGGCGCTCGCGGCGGATCTCGCCGACGACCTGACGGGCGTCCTCGACGAGCTGCTGGTCGAGGTGCCCGGGCGGACGCTGCGCGAGCTCGTGCCCCGGGTCCATCCGACGGGCGTGGCCGCCCTGGCCGGCCGCCGGGACCGCCGGGCCAACCTCGACGCCATGTCACGGCTGCCCCGGACGGCGCCCGTCGTCGTCCTGGACAACCCCCGCAACCTCGGCAACGTGGGCGCGGTCGTGCGTCTGGCGGCCGGCTTCGGCGCCACCGGCGTGGTCACCACCGGCGACATGGACCCGTGGCACCCCAACGCCGTGCGGTCGGGCGCCGGCCTCCACTACGCCACGGCCGTCGAGCGGCTGCCCCTGGAGGAGCTGCCGCCCGGGCCGCTGTACGTGCTGGACCCGGAGGGCGACGACATCCGGTCCGTCCCCCTCCCCGACGACGCGCTGATCGCCTTCGGCTCCGAGCGCCACGGCATCTCCCCGGACCTCAGGGAACGGGCGACCCGGCTGGTCGCCCTACCCATGCGGCCCCAGGTGTCCAGCTACAACCTCGCCACCAGCGTCGCCATGGCGCTCTTCCACTGGGGCGGGCCGGGCGGCGCCTGAGCCGGCCCGTGGACCGCTCAGCCCTGCCGGCGCACCTCCACCATCCGGAAGCGCGGCGCCACGAACGCCCCGTCGCACAGCGTGGCGTTGGCCGCCGGGTTGCCGCCCGAGCCGTGGAAGTCGGAGAAGGCGGCGGTCTGGTTGACGTACACCCCGCCGGTGAGGTTGAGGGAGAGCTGGGCGCACTCCTCCAGGCAGGCCTCCTCCACCATCCGCTCGACGTCCGGCGACGTCGTGTAGGCGCCGACCGTCATGGCGCCCTTGTCACGGATCGTGGAGCGCAGCAGCTCCACGGCGTCCGCCGCCGAGTCGACGGCGACGGCGAAGGACACCGGCCCGAAGCACTCCGAGCGGTAGACCGCCTCGCTGTCCGGCTTCGCCCCGTCCAGCTTGACGATGACGGGGGTGCGGACCGTGGCCCCGGGGAACTCGGGGTTGGCCACGGGCCGGGAGGCCAGCACGACCTCGCCGAGGCGCGCGGCGTCGTCGAGGCGGGACTTCACGCCGTCGTTGACGATGGCGCCCAGCAGGGCGTTGGCCCGGGCGTCGTCGCCCAGCAGCCCGTCCACCGCGCCGGCCAGGTCGGACACCACCTCGTCGAAGGTCTTGTGCCCGGCGTCGGTGCCGATGCCGTCGCGCGGGACGAGGAGGTTCTGCGGGGTGGTGCACATCTGGCCGCTGTAGAGCGACAGGGAGAACGCGAGGTTGGAGAGCATGCCGCGGTAGTCGTCGGTGGATTCCACGATCACCGTGTTGACCCCGGCCTTCTCCGTGAAGACCTGGGCCTGGAGGGCGTTCTCCTCCAGCCAGTCGCCGAAGGCGGTGGAGCCGGTGTAATCGATGATGCGGATCTCCGGGCGCACGGCCAGGGTCCGGGCGATCCCCTCGCCGTCCCGCTCGGCCGCCAGCGCCACCAGGTCGGGGGAGAACCCGGCCTCCCCCAGCACCTCGCGGGCGATGCGCACGGTGAGCGCGAGCGGCAGCACCGCGCGCGGATGCGGCTTGACCAGCACCGCGTTGCCGGTGGCGAGCGAGGCGAAGAGCCCGGGGAAGCCGTTCCACGTGGGGAAGGTGTTGCAGCCGATGACCAGCGAGACGCCGCGGGGAACGGCCGTGAACCGCTTGTCGAGCTCCAGGGGGTCGCGCTTGCCCTGCGGCTTGACCCACCGGGCGGAGGCGGGCACGGCGGTCTGGGCGTCGTAGGCGTAGGCGACCGCCTCAAGGGCGCGGTCCTGGGCGTGCGGGCCGCCGGCCTGGAAGGCCATCATGAACGCCTGTCCGCTGGTGTGCATGACGGCGTGCGCGAACTCGTGCGTCCGGGCGTTGATCCGGGCCAGGATCTCCAGACAGACGGCCGCCCGGGCCTTGGGGCCGGCGTCCCGCCACGCGGGCATGGCCGCCCGCTGGGCCGGCAGCAGGACATCGATGTCGGCGTGCGGATACTCCACGCGCAGCTCCAGGCCGTAGGGCGAGGACTCCGTGGCCGTCCAGCCGTCGGTGCCGGGCTGGTCCAGCTCGAAGCGCCCGCCGAGCAGGGCGTCGAAGGCGGCCTTGCCCGCGGCGGCGTCCAGGCTGCCGGGCACGCCCTCGGGGCCGTAGGCCTTGGGGTGCTCGGGGTACGGGGACCAGTACGCGCGGGCGCGGATCGCGGCCAGCGCCTGGTCGAGCGTCGGGAGGTGCTTCTCGGTCAACTGCGCGGTGGTGAGTGCGGCGGTCACGACTGACCAACTCCTCGTCGAGCGGGGCTCCGATACGGGGGACCGACAGCACCCCCGGTGGATACAGTAACCGAACGATCGGTCGGGACAAGGGGGCCCGGCGAACCTGTGGACAACTCATCGGGGAGGATCACTGCCATGACCGCAATCGACCCGGCCCGCACCGTCTCGGTCGTCGGTACCGGGACCATGGGCCAGGGCATCGCCCAGGTCGCCCTGCTCGCGGGGCACACCGTGCGGCTGTACGACGCGGCACCGGGCCGCGCGGCGGAGGCCGGACGCGGCATCGCCGCCCGCCTCGGCCGCCTCGTGGAGAAGGGAAAGCTCGGCGCCGCTCGCCGGGACGCGGCGCTGGAGCGCCTGCGCCCCGCCGAGGAGCTCGCCGAACTCGCCGACTCGGCGCTCGTCATCGAGGCGATTCTCGAACAACTCGACGTCAAACAGAAGCTGTTCGCACAGCTGGAATCGGTCGTCCCGGACGACTGCCTGCTCGCCACCAACACGTCCTCCCTCGCCGTCACCGCCGTCGGCGGCGCCCTGCGCCGGCCCGGACGTCTCGTCGGTCTGCACTTCTTCAACCCCGCCCCGCTGATGCCGCTGGTGGAGGTCGTCAGCGGCCTCGCCACGGACGCGGCGGCCGCCGACCGCGCGCACGCCACCGCGGCAGCCTGGGGCAAGACGCCGGTGCGCTGCGCGGACACCCCCGGCTTCATCGTCAACCGGCTCGCCCGGCCCTTCTACGCCGAGGCCTTCCGGGTGTACGAGGAGGGCGGGGCCGACCACGCGACCATCGACGCGGTGCTGCGGGAGTGCGGCGGCTTCCCCATGGGCCCCTTCGAACTCACCGACCTCATCGGCCAGGATGTGAACAACGCCGTCACCCATTCGGTGTACGAGGCCTTCTTCCACGACCCGAAGTTCACGCCGTCGCTGGCCCAGGGGCGCCTGGTGCAGGCCGGGCTGCTGGGGCGCAAGACGGGCCGTGGTTGGTATGACCACGGCGAGGGCGCCGTGCGGCCCGAGCCGCACACCGCCGCGCCGTGCGAGGCGCCCGCGGAGATCGGCTGGCACGGCACGCCCCCGGGCGTGTGCGCACCGCTCCGCGCCATGATCGAGGACGCGGGCGTCAAGGTCGCCGCGGACCGCGCTCCGCACGGGGACGACTGGTATATCGCCCTGCCCGGCGGCACTCGGCTCACGCTCACCCGGGGCGAGGCGGCCACGTCGCAGGCCGCCCCGGCGCGCATCCACTTCGACCTCGCGCTCGACTACCGCTCCTGTGCCCGGGTCGCCCTCGCCCCGTCCGAGACGGCCCCGGAGGAGGACGTGCGGGCGGCCATCGGCCTGTTCCAGGCCCTCGGCAAGAAGGTCAGCGTCATCGGGGACGCCCCGGGCATGATCGTCGCCCGGACGGTCGCCCTGCTCGTCGACTTCGCCGAGGACGCCGTGGGGCGGGGCGTGGCGAGCCGCGAGGACGTCGACATCGCCATGCGCGCGGGCGTGAACTATCCTCGCGGCCCCCTGGAGTGGGCCCGCGAGCTGGACACCGACTGGCTCGAACAGTTCCTGCGGAACATGGACCACGAGTACCCGGGCGGCCGCTACGCCGCCTGCCAGCCCCTCCGCCGCCGTGCGGCCGTCGAAGAGAGCCTGCTGTAATCATGACCATGGCCAAGCGAGACACCTACACGCCCGAATCGCTGCTCGCGGTCGCCGTCACGGTGTTCAACGAGCGCGGCTACGACGGCACGTCCATGGAGCACCTCTCCAAGGCGGCCGGGATCTCCAAGTCCTCCATCTACCACCACGTGAAGAGCAAGGAAGAGCTGCTCCGGCTGGCGATAAGCCGCGCTCTCGACGGCCTCTTCGCCGTCCTGGACGAGCCCGGGGCGGTGAACGGACCGGCGATCGACCGGCTGGAGTACGTCACCCGGCGCACGGTGGGCGTGCTCCTGGCCGAGCTGCCCTATGTGACGCTGCTGCTGCGCGTGCGGGGCAACACCGGCACCGAGCGGTGGGCCATGGAGCGCCGGCGCGAGTTCGACCACCGGGTCGCCGCGCTGCTGAAGGAGGCCGCCGCGGACGGCGACCTCCGGCCGGACGTGGACGTCCGGCTCGCCACCCGGCTGCTCTTCGGCATGATCAACTCGGTCGTCGAGTGGTACCGCCCGGACCGCGGCAACGCCGCCACCAGCGACGAGGTCGCCGACGCCGTCGTCCACACGGCGTTCTCCGGCCTGCGCGTGTATCGCTGACGGTCCACTATCGCTAACGGTCCACGTCGAGGGGACGGTCCCGGTCGGCGTGGCGGTCCTCCTTGAGGTCCGTCTCCTCGAAGACCAGCAGCGTCCGGGTGCTCAGCACGTCGTCGATCGCCTGGATGCGGGTCAGCACCAGCTCGCGCAGCGCCCGGTTGTCCTTGGTGTGCACCAGCATCAGGACATCGAAATCGCCGCTGACCAGGGCGATGTGGGCGACCCCCGGCAGCTCCCTGAGCTGTTCGCGGACCGTCCGCCAGGAATTCTGGACGATCTTCATCGTGATGTACGCCGACGCGCCGTGCCCGGCCCGCTCCTGGTCGATCCGGGCGCCGAAGCCGCGGATGACCCCGTCGTCGATGAGCCGGTTGATACGGGCGTAGGCGTTCGCCCGGGACACGTGCACCCGCTCGGCCACGGACCGTATCGAGGCCCGGCCGTCGGCCTGGAGCATGCGCAGGATCGAGCGGTCGATCTCGTCGAGCGGACGGGCGGGTGGCCTGCCGCCCGACATGGCCATCTGTTCGTCCGGCATACCGCCATGCCTCCCCTTCATGGACGCCCTGCCCATATCTCAGGCTGTGGAGAACCGTTTGTCCACAGGCTCGGGCCGCCTGTAGCCAAAAAGTGCCGACGACCGAACAATCGGTAGGGAGAGCGCAGGACGCTTTCCGGTCAAGCTCGTCCCCAAGAGGAGGTGCTCGCCATGACGGTTCTGGAGCAGCCCGGCTCGTACCGGCCCACCCCGCCCCCGGCCTGGCAACCCCGTACCGACCCCGCGCCGCTGCTGCCCGACGCGGAGCCCTACCGTCTGCTGGGCACCGAGGCCGCCGACCGCGTGGACCCGGAGCTGCTGAAGCTGCTGCACGGCCACCTCGTGCGCGGCCGGCGCTACAACACCCAGGCCACCGCTCTGACCCGGCAGGGCCGGCTGGCGGTCTACCCCTCCTCCACCGGGCAGGAGGCCTGCGAGGTCGCGGCCGCCCTGGTCCTGGAGGAGCGCGACTGGCTCTTCCCCAGCTACCGCGACACCCTGGCCGCCGTCGTCCGCGGCCTGGACCCCGTCCAGGCCTTGACCCTGCTGCGCGGCGACTGGCACACGGGGTACGACCCCCACGAGCACCGCGTCGCCCCCCTGTGCACCCCGCTGGCCACCCAGCTGCCCCACGCGGTCGGCCTCGCCCACGCCGCGCGGCTCAAGGGCGACGACGTCGTCGCGCTGGCCATGGTCGGTGATGGCGGCACCAGCGAGGGCGACTTCCACGAGGCGCTCAACTTCGCCGCCGTCTGGCGGGCCCCGGTCGTCTTCCTCGTCCAGAACAACGGCTTCGCGATCTCCGTCCCGCTCGCCAAGCAGACCGCCGCGCCCTCCCTCGCCCACAAGGCCGTCGGCTACGGCATGCCCGGTCGCCTGGTCGACGGCAACGACGCCCCGGCCGTCCATGAGGTCCTCACCGAGGCCGTGCACCGGGCCCGCGCCGGCGGCGGGCCCACCCTGGTCGAGGCCGTCACGTACCGCGTCGACGCCCACACCAACGCCGACGACGCCACCCGCTACCGCAGCGACGCCGAGGTCGAGGCCTGGCGCGCCCACGACCCGGTCGACCTGGTGGAGCGCGAGCTCACCCGTCGCGGCCTCCTCGACGAGGACGGGATACGGGCCGCGCGGGACGCCGCCGAGCACATGGCCGCCGATCTGCGCGAGCGCATGCATCGCGACCCGGTGCTCGACCCGATGGAATTGTTCACACATGTTTACGCCGAGCAGACTGCCCAACTGCGCCGGCAGCAAGCACAATTGCGTGCTGAGCTGACTGCCGCGGGGGAGCTCCCGGGCAGCCTCCAGGAGGGCGGCCCCCAGGAAGGAAGGCAGCGATGACCACCGCGCCCGCCGCCACCGGCCGCAAGCCCGTCACCATGGCGCAGGCCCTCGGCCGCGCCCTGCGCGACGCCATGACCGACGACCCTGCCGTCCACGTCCTCGGCGAGGACGTCGGCACCCTGGGCGGCGTCTTCCGGATCACCGACGGGCTCGCCAAGGAGTTCGGCGAGGACCGCTGCACGGACACGCCGCTGGCCGAGGCCGGCATCCTCGGCACGGCCATCGGCATGGCCATGTACGGGCTGCGGCCCGTCGTGGAGATGCAGTTCGACGCCTTCGCCTATCCCGCGCTCGAGCAGCTCATCAGCCACGTCTCCCGCATGCGCAACCGCACCCGCGGCGCCCTGCCCATGCCCATCACCGTGCGCGTCCCCTACGGCGGCGGCATCGGCGGCGTCGAGCACCACAGCGACTCCTCCGAGGCCTACTACCTGGCCACACCGGGCCTCCACGTGGTCGCCCCCGCCACCGTGGCCGACGCCTACGGACTGCTGCGCGCCGCGATCGCCTCGGACGACCCGGTGATCTTCCTGGAGCCCAAGCGGCTCTACTGGTCCCGGGCCGACTGGGACCCGGAGCACCCCGAGCCGGTGCCCGGCATCGGCCGCGCGGTCGTCCGCCGCCCCGGCACTTCCGCGACGCTCATCACCTACGGGCCCTCGGTGCCCGTGTGCATGGAGGCGGCGGAGGCGGCCACGGCCGAGGGCTGGGACCTGGAGGTCGTCGACCTGAGGTCGCTGGTGCCCTTCGACGAGGAGACCGTCTGCGCCTCCGTGCGCCGCACCGGCCGGGCCGTGGTCGTCCACGAGGCCCCCGGCTTCGGCGGTCCCGGTGGGGAGATCGCCGCCCGGGTCACCGAGCGCTGCTTCCACCACCTGGAGGCACCGGTGCTGCGCGTCGCGGGGTTCGACATCCCGTATCCGCCGCCCATGCTGGAGAAGCACCATCTCCCCGGCGTGGACCGGGTGCTGGACGCGGTGGCGCGGTTGCAGTGGGAATCGGAATGGACCGTCGACGAGGATGAGAGTGGTGCGCGCTGATGGCCGTCGTGCGCGAGTTCACGCTGCCCGACCTGGGTGAAGGACTCACGGAGGCACAGGTCGTCCGCTGGCTGGTGGCCGTCGGCGACGTCGTCACCGTCGACCAGCCCGTGGTCGAGGTCGAGACGGCGAAGGCGATGGTGGAGGTCCCCTGTCCCTACGGGGGCGTGGTCACCGCCCGCTTCGGCGACGAGGGCACGGAACTGCCCGTCGGGGCACCGCTGCTGACGGTCGCGGTGGGCGAACGCTCCCCGGACGCCCCGGACGCCCCCGCCGGCGTGGCCGGCGACGGCGACAGCGGTGGTGACGACAGTGGCGAGGACGGCGGTGGCTCGGGCAATGTGCTCGTCGGCTACGGCACGCAGGCGCCCGCCGCGCGGCGCCGCAGGGTCCGGCCCACCGCCCGCGACGGAGCGCCCGCCGCCGAGCGGGTCCCCGTGCCCACCACCCTGGCGGTCATCTCCCCGCTGGTCCGCCGGCTCGCCCGTGAGCGCGGCGTCGACCTCGCCCATGTGCGCGGCAGCGGCCCCGACGGGCTGATCCTGCGCGCCGACGTCGACCGGGCGGCCGAGGCGGCCCGGGTGGTGTCCGCGGCCCCGGCGCCCCTGGAGGCGCCCGCCGGCCCCGCGGCCCGTACGGGTGCCCGGACCGGCCGCCGCGGCCCGGCGGGCCGCCGGACGGCCGACGGACCGCGCGTCCCGCTGCGCGGCGCGCGCGGCGTCGCGGCGGAGAAGCTCAGCCGCAGCCGCCGGGAGATACCCGACGCGACCTGCTGGGTGGACGCGGACGCCACCGAGCTGCTGGCGGCCCGCCGCGCGATGAACGCCTCCGGAGGGGCCAAGGTGTCCCTGCTGGCCCTCCTGGCGCGCATCTGCACGGCGGCGCTGGCGAAATACCCGGAGCTCAACGCGACCGTCGATGTCGAGGCGCAGGAGATCGTCCGGCTGGCCGACGTCCACCTGGGGTTCGCGGCCCAGACCGACCGGGGCCTGGTCGTGCCGGTCGTACGGGACGCCGGCGCGCGCAACGCCGTCGAGCTGTCGGTCGAGATGGCCCGGCTCACCGAGGCCGCCCGGGCGGGCAAGCTCAGCCCGGCCGAGCTGACGGGCGGCACGTTCACCCTGAACAACTACGGGGTGTTCGGCGTCGACGGCTCCACGCCCATCATCAACCACCCGGAGGCGGCCATGCTCGGCGTCGGCCGGATAGCCCCCAAGCCCTGGGTGCACGAGGGCGAGCTGGCGGTGCGGCAGGTGGTGCAGCTGTCCTTCACCTTCGACCACAGGGTGTGCGACGGCGGAACGGCCGGCGGGTTCCTCCGGTACGTGGCCGACTGCGTGGAGCAGCCCGCGGTGCTGCTGCGGACGGTCTGACACGGTCCGACGCGGGCGGTACGGGTGGCCCGACGCGGACGGCTGACCTGGACGGCTGACGCGGACGGTCCGACGGGGGCGGCCCGACCGGCCCGCGACCCCCGGGCCGCGGCCATACTCGACGGATGACGGTTTACGACGCGGTAGTGCTCGCCGGAGGCGCCGCACGGCGCCTCGGCGGGGCGGACAAGCCCGGGGTGCGGGTCGGCGGCCGGACGCTGCTGGACCGGGTCCTGGGCGCCTGCGCCGGTGCCGGGCGCACGGTCGTGGTCGGGCCGCGCCGCCCCACGGCCCGCCCCGTCGTCTGGACCCGCGAGGAGCCGCCGGGCGGCGGCCCGCCCGCCGCCCTGGACGCCGGCCTGCGCCACGTCACGGCCCCGCTCGTGCTCGTCCTCTCCGCCGACCTGCCCTTCCTGGACCCGGCGACCGCCCGCGCGCTGCTCGCCGCCCTCGACGGCGAGGCGGGCGTCGACGGCGCCGTGCTCACCGACCCCGGCGGCCGCGCCCAGCCCCTGGTCGCCGCCTACCGCGCCGAGCCGCTGCGCCGCGAGATCGCCCTGCTCGCCGCCGAGCACGGCACCCTCGCCGGCCTCCCGCTGCGCCTGGTCACCGAGGAGCTCGCGCTCGCCCGCGTCCCCCATCCCACCGCGTCCTTCGACTGCGACACCTGGGAGGACATCAGCACCGCCCGCGCGCGCATCAGGGACGATAGGACCGTGCTGGATGAATGGATCTCCGCGGTCAAGGCCGAGCTGGGCATCGAACTCGACGTCGACAGGGCCGGGCTCCTCGACCTCGCCCGCGACGCCGCGCACGGGGTGGCCCGGCCCGCGGCGCCCCTGACGACCTTCCTCGTCGGCTACGCGGCCGCGCTGCGCGGCGGCGGCCCGGAGGCGGTCGCCAAGGCGGCCCGGGAGGCCGGGGCCCTGGCGGCCCGGTGGGCCGAGGAGTCCCGGGAGGCGGCGCCCGACCCGGGCCCGGACACCACGCCGGACGGGGCGTCATGAGGGAGCGGGAGCAGGAGCAGGAGGGGCAGCACGGCGGGCCCCGCCCCGACGCCGGTCTGGACCGGGCTACCGACGAGGCGCTGGCCCTGCTCGCGGACGCGCGCCGGTCCCGTCCGGCCGCCCGGCCCGCCGTGGAGCGGCCGCCCTACGGCGTGCGTCTCTCCTTCGACTTCGACTTCGTCGAGGACCCGTTCGCGGGGGAGGGGGAGGCGGGGGCGCGCCCGGTCGCCGACGCCGCCGACGAGCTCGACGTCCCCTTCGCCGGGGTCCGCTTCTACGACACGAAGCGCCGGACAGAGGGAAAGCCACCCGTCCCGTCCCCCGTCACCCCCCTCCCCGCGCCCACCGCCCCGGACACCGCCCCCGACACCGTCCTCGGCCTCCCGGCCCTCCCCCCGGCGCCGGAAGCCGCCGCGGCGCCCGCCCCCGCCCCCGGAAGCCCGGACCGTCCCGAGGAGCCGGCCATGGCCGAGACCGCCCTCTCCTGGGCCGCCGCGCGTGCCGTCGCCGCCCGGGCCGCGCGCCCGCTGGAGCCCGGCGCACGCCCCCTCGGCGACGCCCTCGGACACCTGCTCGCCGACCGGCTGACCGCGCTCACCGACCTGCCGTCGTTCGACACCTCCGCCATGGACGGCTGGGCCGTCGCCGGACCCGGCCCGTGGCGGCTGCCCGAGGACGGCGAGGGCGTGCTCGCCGGCAGCGGCGACCTCCGCCCGCTCGGCGACGGCCGGGCCGTGCGCATCGCCACGGGCGCCCGCGTGCCCCCCGGCGCCACCGCCGTGCTGCGCAGCGAGCACGGCACCGTACGCCTGGACGCGGAGCTGTACGCGAGCCGGCACCTCACCCAGGGGCAGGACATCCGGCCCCGGGGCCAGGAGTGCCGTACGGGCGACGAACTGCTGCCCGCCGGCACACCGGTCACGCCCGCCGTCCTCGGTCTGGCGGCGGCCGCGGGCTACGACCGGCTGCGCGTCGTACCGCGCCCCCGCGTCGAGGTGTTCGTCCTCGGCGACGAGCTGTTGCGCGAGGGGCTGCCGCACGACGGGCTGATCCGCGACGCCCTCGGCCCCATGCTCGCCCCCTGGTTGCGCGCCCTCGGCGCGGAGGTGACCGGCACCCGCTGCCTGGGCGACGACGCGACGGCGCTGCGGGCCGCCCTGGAGGCCTCGGACGCCGATGTCGTGCTGACCACCGGCGGCACCGCGGCGGGGCCGGTCGACCACGTCCACCCCACGCTGCGTCTGCTGGGTGCCGAGCTGCTGGTGGACGGCGTCGCCGTCCGCCCCGGGCATCCGATGCTGCTCGCCCGTATCGCGCCCGGACGCCACCTGGTGGGCCTGCCCGGCAACCCGCTGGCCGCCGTGGCCGGCCTGCTGACGCTCGCCGAGCCCCTGCTGCGGGCGCTCGCCGGCCGCCCGCCGGCGTGGCCGCTCACGGCCCGGCTCACCGAGGCCGCCGGCGGTCACCCCACCCACACCCGGCTCGTCCCGGTGGTCCGCCTCGGCGACGGCACGGCCCGTCCGCTGGCCTTCCACGGACCCGCCATGCTGCGCGGCCTGGCCGCGGCCGACGCGCTGGCCGTCGTCCCGCCCGGCGGCGCCACGCGCGGCGCGGAGACCGTCCTGCTGGGCTTCCCCTGGCAGGACGACGTCACCGGGGGCCTCCCATGATCCTGCCCAGCCACGACGCCGCCGCCCGCGACGTCCACGAGAGCGATTTCCGCGTCCTGCTGCCGCGCTACAAGGTGGCGCCGATACGGCAGGTGGGCCGCCGCCTGCTGATGGCGCTGCTCGTGATGGTCGCGACGATCCTCATCGTCTACGTCGACCGTGCGGGCTACCACGACAACGCCGACGGCAGCGTGGACTTCCTCGACGCCGTCTACTACTCCACCGTCACCCTGTCCACGACCGGATACGGCGACATCGTGCCGTACAGCGACAGCGCCCGGCTGACCAACGTGCTGCTGGTGACGCCCCTCCGTGTCCTCTTCCTGATCATCCTGGTCGGCACCACCCTCGAAGTCCTCACCGAGCGGACCCGGGAGCAATGGCGGCTGACCCGCTGGAGGTCCGCCTTGCGCGAGCACACTGTCGTCGTCGGCTTCGGCACCAAGGGCCGTTCGGCCGTGCAGACCATCTGCGGTCCCGCCGCCCCGCCCCGGGAGAAGGAGCGGATCGTCGTCGTCGACCCCAACCCCAAGGTCGTGGAGTCGGCCACCGCGCACGGCTTCGCGGGCGTCGTCGGGGACGCCACCCGCAGCGACGTCCTGCTGCGCGCCGAGGTCCAGAAGGCCCGTCAGATCATCGTCGCCACCCAGCGCGACGACACCGCTGTCCTCGTCACCCTCACCGCCCGGCAGCTCAACCGGACCGCGAAGATCGTCGCCGCGGTGCGCGAGGAGGAGAACGCCCCGCTGCTGCGCCAGTCCGGCGCCGACGCGGTGATCACCAGTGCCAGCGCCGCGGGCCGGCTGCTCGGCATGTCCGTGCTCAGCCCCAGCGCGGGCACGGTCATGGAGGACCTCATCCAGAAGGGCAGCGGCCTCGACCTGGTCGAACGGCCCGTGGTGAAGGCGGAGGTGGGGCGCGGGGTGCGGGACACCGACGACCTCGTGGTGTCCGTGCTGCGCGGCCACCGGCTGCTCGGCTACGACGATCCGGAGGCCAGCCCGCTCAAGTCGACGGACCGTCTGATCACGATCGTGCGGGCGCGCCCGGCCGGCGACGGGGAGTAGCGCGCGGCCCCGGGAATTCGGGCGGCCCCGGGAGTAGTTTCGCTGGCATGTATGCGATCACCATTCCCGTACCCGGCGGACCCGAGGCCCTGGTGTGGGCGGAGGTCCCCGACCCCGTGCCCGGCGAGGGCGAGGTCCTGGTCGACGTCGTGGCCGCGGGCGTCAACCGCGCCGACGTCGTGCAGCGACAGGGCTTCTACGACCCGCCGCCCGGCGCCTCCCCCTACCCGGGGCTGGAGGTGTCCGGCCGGATCACCGCGCTGGGGCCGGGAGTCGACGGCTGGGCCGTCGGGGACGAGGTCTGCGCGCTGCTGTCCGGTGGCGGTTACGCCGAGAAGGTGTGCGTCCCGGTGGGCCAGTTGCTGCCGGTGCCGGACGGTCTGGACCTGGTCTCGGCGGCCGCGCTGCCCGAGGTGACCGCCACCGTCTGGTCGAACGTGTTCATGGTGGCCGGGCTGCGGCCCGGGGAGACCTTCCTGGTGCACGGCGGCGGCAGCGGCATCGGCACGATGGCCGTCCAGCTGGCGAAGGCGGTCGGCGCCCGGGTGGCGGTCACCGCCGGCGGCCAGGACAAGCTGGAGGCCTGCCGCGAGCTGGGTGCCGACATCCTCATCGACTACACCACCCAGGACTTCGTCGAGGAGCTGCGCAAGGTGACGGGCGGCGTCGGCGCCGACGTCATCCTCGACATCATCGGGGCGAAGTACCTGGACCGGAACGTCGACGCCCTCGCCGTCAACGGCCGGTTGGCGATCATCGGTCTCCAGGGCGGCCGCAAGGCCGAGCTGGACCTGGGCAAGCTGCTCACCAAGCGGGCGGCGGTGGCCGGTACGACGCTGCGGGCGCGGCCGCTCGCCGAGAAGGCGGCCATCGTGGCGGCCGTGCGCGAGCACGTGTGGCCGCTCGTCGCGGGCGGCCGCGTCGCCCCCGTGATCGACCGCACGCTGCCGCTGCGGGACGCCGCGGCGGCGCACCGGGTGCTGGAGGAGAGCGCCCACGTGGGCAAGGTGCTCCTCACGCCCTGACGGCGGTCCGGCACCGCTCCGGCGTCACCCGGGCGGCCGCTCGCACGCGCCCCGCGCGGCCCCGCGTGTGAGGGTGGTGGTGTCCTGGAGGGGTGTCCGTCAGGGGGGTGTCTCCTACGGAGGGTGACGCCATGACCGGTGGAGCGCGGGCCGCGATCCTGTTCGGACTGGCGGTCTCGGCCTCGCTGATAGCCCCGGACGCGGCGCGCGCCGCGGACCCGGAGCCGTCCTTCCCGCCGCCGTCGATACCGGTCGCGTCCACGACCTCGACCACCGTCTTCCCGTCGGCGCCGCCGTCCCCCGGAGCGGGGGACCTGGCCGGTACGTCGGCCGGCGCGGGCCGCCGCCACCCCGGCCGGCCGGAGGTGTCGCCCGGCGATGTCTCCGCCTCCCCCGCCTCCCCGGGCGGGGGCGACCCGCGGGCGGACGGGCCGGGGAAGGCGGTGGCCGGCCAGGAGCCGGCCCCGAAGCCGGCGCCGCCGGGGGCGCCCGCCCGGCGCGGGGCCCGGCAGACGGCGCGCGAGCGGGCCGACGGGGCCGAGCGGGAACGGGTGACGCGCGTGCTGCCGCTGGGCACGGGCATGGCCCTGACCGGACTGGGCCTGGGCTTCATCGCCCTGCGCCTGCGCCGCGGGTAGCCGCCCCGCGCCCGCCCGCGCCTGCCCGCGCCCGCCCCGCGCCTGCCCGCGCCCGCCCGCGACCGGCCCGGGGGCGTACGGCGCCGCGCACCCGAGGGCGTGCGCTCCGAAAATCTGTGCGCCCCTGCGCGCCCCTGCGGTGGATCAGGTGTGTACGGGGGCATCACCAGGGGGAAATCACTTGTGCGAGAGAATGGCGGCATGGATATGCCGAGGAATGAACGGTCGCAGGAGAGCCCGCACGTCCTGGTCGTAGGCCCGGACGGCATGGCTCTCGGCAGCGCCAGCCCCGGCGGCGGGGAGGGCGACGACGAGTCGCGCGAGGTCCCGGTGACGGAGATGGTGGAACAGCCCGCCAAGGTGATGCGCATCGGCAGCATGATCAAGCAGCTGCTGGAGGAGGTCCGGGCCGCACCTCTGGACGAGGCCAGCCGCGTCCGGCTCAAGGAGATCCACCACAGCTCCGTCAAGGAGCTGGAGGACGGTCTCGCCCCCGAGCTGGTCGAGGAGCTGGAGCGGCTGTCGCTGCCCTTCACCGACGAGACGATCCCCACCGAGGCGGAACTTCGCATCGCGCAGGCCCAGTTGGTCGGCTGGCTCGAAGGGCTCTTCCACGGCATCCAGACCGCGCTGTTCGCCCAGCAGATGGCCGCCCGGGCCCAGTTGGAGCAGATGCGCCGCGCCCTGCCGGCCGGTGTGATGGGCGACGACGACCACGACGGCCCGCAGCACGGCGGCGCCCGCTCGGGCCCGTATCTGTAGGTCCGGTCGCCGGATACGACGCAAGAGGCCGCCCGCCGGGATTCCCGGCGGGCGGCCTCCGTGCGAAGTGGGCCGTTACGACCAGCCGGCCGTTACGACGGCGCCTGACCCGACGAGACGGTCAGCACGAACTGCCCGGTCTTGGGGTCGAACGGGTCGCCGGAGTCCGGGAGCTGGGTCATGACGGTGCCCTTGCCCCAGGTGTTCTCGTCCACGTTGTCGACGCGGTACTTCCACCCGGCGGCGTTGAGGCACTCCTTCACCGAGTCGATGTAGATGTACTTGAAGTCCGGGGCGCTCTTCTTCGACTTGTCGCGGTAGCTCTCGTAGGCCTTCGTGCAGCGCTCGGTGTCGATGGTCTTGGACTTGTCGCCCTCCTTGACCTTCGCCTGGGCGCCGCCCGTGGTGCCTCCGGTGACGTTGCCGCCGCCTCCCGGGGTGGCCGAGGACGCGGCCGGCGAGGGGCTGTCCTTCGCCTCGTCCTTCGACCCCTTGCCGTTCAGCGCGATGGCCGCGATGACACCGATGACCGCGAGCACCGCGACGACGCCCGAGCCGATCAGCACCGGCTTGTTGCTCTTGCCGCCGCCCTGGGAGCCGCCGACGGGGGCCGACGGGGACGCGTACGGCGGGGGCGTGCTCGGGCCGCCCTGGTAGGGCTGCGTGACGGTGGCGTAGCCCTGGGGGCCCGGAGGGGGCGTGGAGGGGCCGTAGCCGCCGCTGTAGGGGCTCTGGGGGCCGGTCTGGGGCTGGTACGGCGTCTGGACGCTGTGCGGCCCCGGAGGCGGCACCTGGCCGTCCACGGGCGGGAAGACCGCCGAGCTGACGCCGGCGCCGCTGCGGGCCGGCGGGCCGCCCGCGATGATGATGGGCGAGGGCGCGGCCATCGCCGTGCCGGCCACCCGCCCGCACTCGTCGCGCATGGCCTCGGCGCTGGGGAAGCGCTCGTTCGGGTTCTTCTTCAGCGCGCGCAGGACCAGCGCGTCCACGGCCGGCGGGATGGACCGGTTGATGGTGGAGGGCGCGACCGGCTCCTCCTGGACGTGCGCGTAGGCGATGGCCAGCGGCGAGTCCGCGTCGAACGGCAGCCGGCCCGTCAGCAGCTCGAAGAGCATGATGCCGACCGAATACAGGTCGGAACGGGCGTCGACGCCGCGGCCCAGCGCCTGCTCGGGGGAGAGGTACTGCGGGGTGCCGACGACCATGCCGGTCTGGGTCATGGAGGTGACGCCCGACTGCATGGCGCGGGCGATGCCGAAGTCCATCACCTTGACCACGTTGCGCTTGGTCATCATCACGTTGCCGGGCTTGATGTCGCGGTGGACGAGGCCCATCTCGTGGCTGACCTCGAGCGCCGCCAGCACATCGGCTGTGATCTTGAGCGCCTTCTCGGTGGGCATCGCGCCGTACTGGGCCATGTCCGCGTCCAGCACCGAGCGCAGCGGCTGGCCCTCGACGTACTCCATGACGATGTACGGCATGGTCGACCCGTCGAGGTCGTCCTCGCCGGTGTCGAACACCGAGACGATGTTGGTGTGCGTGAGCTTGGCCACGGACTGGGCCTCGCGGCGGAAGCGCTCGCGGAAGGAGGACTCGCGGCCCAGCTCGGTGTGGAGCGTCTTGATGGCGACCTGCCGGTCCAGCACCGAGTCGTAGGCCAGGTGAACGGACGCCATGCCGCCCTCGCCCAGGAGATCGCGCAGCTGATAGCGGCCACCGCCGACGGTCCGGCCCGCGTATCGGCCCTGTGCGCCGTCCTGGCTCATGGTGTTACTTCCCCCTTGGCGCACGGCCTCTCGCCGACGGGCCCTCGCCCGTCTGTTCATAGGACCGATCCGGCTTATCTTCGTCGTATCCCGGCCAAGTCTGCCCCAGGCAACGGGCACGTCAAGCCGCGTGCCCGTTCCGTGACCGGATGCGCGACAAGGTGTCACGAGATTTGCCTTGCTCATACCGGTACGGGTTTGATAGCCGGTCCATCCCGGACCGGCACATGCCCCGGAGGCTGTAGCGTGCCTTAGCGGAAGGCAGCTTCACAGAGTTTCCCCGCGCATTCGCCTCTCAACGCGAAGCGGACCAGATACGACGGCGAGGACTGATGGCACAGACGCAGAGCGCCCAGGGTCCATCCGACCCTGACGCCAACGGGGGCGGAATGCCCGATGTGCCTGAAATGTGGGGTAATGGCGGACTGGTCGGCGACGGCCGCTACCGCCTGACCCACCGACTGGGCCGCGGCGGCATGGCGGAGGTCTTCGCCGCCGAGGACGTACGCCTCGGCCGGACGGTCGCGGTCAAGCTCCTGCGCGCCGACCTCGCCGAGGACCCGGTCTCCAAGGCGCGCTTCACCCGCGAGGCGCAGTCGGTCGCGGGCCTCAACCACCACGCCGTGGTCGCCGTCTACGACTCCGGCGAGGACACCGTCGGCCGCAACGTCGTGCCGTACATCGTCATGGAGTTGGTCGAAGGCCGCACCATTCGCGACCTCCTGCTCAACGCCGAGGCGCCGCCGCCGGAGCAGGCGCTGATCATCGTCTCGGGTGTGCTGGAGGCGCTGGCCTACAGCCACCAGCACGGCATCGTGCACCGCGACATCAAGCCCGCCAACGTGATCATCACCAACACGGGCGCGGTCAAGGTCATGGACTTCGGCATCGCCCGCGCCCTGCACGGCGCGGCGTCGACCATGACCCAGACCGGCATGGTCATGGGCACCCCGCAGTACCTCTCCCCCGAGCAGGCCCTCGGCAAGACCGTCGACGCCCGCTCGGACCTCTACGCCACCGGCTGCCTCCTCTACGAACTGCTGGCCCTGCGTCCGCCGTTCACCGGTGAGACCCCTCTCTCGGTGGTCTACCAGCACGTCCAGGACACGCCCGTGCCGCCGTCCCAGGTGCTGGACACGGTGCCGCCGGAGCTGGACGGCCTGGTCATGCGCTCCCTGGCCAAGGACCCGGACGACCGGTTCCAGAGCGCCGAGGAGATGCGCGGGCTGGTCCAGTACGGCCTGCAGATGCTGCACGACGCCGGCAGCCACACGGGCGTGTGGAACACCGGCCCGGTCGACCAGTCGACCGCCGCCACCCAGGTCATCGGCGCCGTGGGCGCCACCACGGCCATGCCGCGCCCGCAGCACGGCGACACCTCGCAGCAGCCGGTCATGCCGCGGCGCCCGGGCGCCGACGACGGCGGCTTCAACGGCTACGACCCGAACCGCGGCGGCCGGGGCCCCGGCGGCAAGGGCAAGGGGCTGTGGGTGGCCGTCGCGATGGTGGTCATCGTGGCCCTCGCGGGCGTCGCCTTCGCGCTCAAGGGCGGGAACACCGGCAGCACCAGCAAGGACAAGAAGCCCACCCAGCAGAGCAGCGCGTCCACCTCGCCGAGCCCCGACGCCAGCAAGGGCGCCAAGAAGCCGAGCGGCACGCCCCACGACCAGGGCGGCACGACCGGCAACACCGGCGAGCGCGACAGCGACTCGGACACGGGCAACGACACGAACACCGGGCCGTCCCGGGGCTGGCACTCGCAGGAGCCCTCCACGGGCCCCTCGACGCAGCCCTCGACGGACCCGCAGCCGTCGACCCAGCCCAGCACGGGCCCGACGGGCGGCGGCGACAACAAGCCGTCGACGCCCCCCACAGCCCCGCCCAACCCGGCCACCCAGGGCAACACCGCCCAGGGCGCGACCGGCTGACCCGCCGGGCCGGGCCGGGCTCGCCGGGCCCGGCTCAGCCCGTGAACGCGGCGCGTACGGACTCGTACGCGCCCGTCCACCACACCGACAACGCCGCCGACGCCGGGAAACCGGGGTCGGCGCGGTGGTCTCCGAGCTGGTAGCGCCAGCGCAGCATCCAGAAGTCGTTGAGCCGCTCCCACCACACCCGGTGCACGGCGGCGGCCAGCTCGGCCGCGTCCGCGCCGGCCGCCCGGCGGTAGGCGCGCGCGTACGGCCGCACCTTCGCCAGGTCCAGCGTGCCGTCGGGCTTCAGGAAGAAGATCACCGCGGCCCGTACGGCCTCCTCGGCGCGCGGCTGGACGCCCAGCCGGTCCCAGTCGACGATCGCGGCGGGCTCGCCGCCGCGGTAGAGCAGGTTCAGCGGGTGGAAGTCGCCGTGCACCCAGCCCCGGGCCGGGGTGGCGGCGGCCGGCGGGCGGCGGTGGGCGTGCCGTTCCAGCAGGGCGCGGCGCTCGACCAGGCGGTGCTCGGCCAGTTCGTCGAAGGAGTCGCGGGGGCGGCCGCTCCTGCCGCGCCTGACGAGCCTCAGGAGCTCCTCGATGAGGGTGAAGGTCTCCTCGGGCCGGGCGGCCCGGTACGAGGCCGCCGAGGGGCTCGTGGGGGCCTCCTCGGGCCCGTTCTCCTCGTCCATGATCCGTGCGAGGCAGGTGTGGACGTGGCCCAGCAGGGCGCCCAGGCGGCGGGACTGGGCCGTGGTGAGCTCGCCGCCGTCGCGGTGGCGGCCGTCGACCCAGGGGTGGAGGGCGTAGCAGCGGCCGCCGAGGACGGTCACGGTGTTGCCGTCGCCGTCCGCGACGGGCGGGGCGACGGGCAGCCCCAGGGCGTCCAGGCGGCGGGTCGCGGTGTGCTGGCGGGCGATGGCCTCGCGGTCGCCGTCCAGGTGGTGCTTGAGGAAGAAGCGGCCCCGGGTGGTGGTCAGCCGGTAGCCGCGGTTGAGCAGCCCCTCGGTGAGGGTCTCGCAGGCCACGGGCTCGCCGGCGCCGTCGTAGCGGCGCAGGAGGGTGCGCAGGGTGCCGGCGTCGGGGGCGTGCCCGGTACCGGAGCCGAGGCGGGAGCCGACGCGGGCCTCGGCGTCGGCGTCGGGGGCGGTGTCGGGGTCAGTGTCGGAGCCGGTGTCGGGAAGGGCATCGGTGACAAGTGAGCGCGGCACGTCCCAAATGTTAGTTCACGCTGAGTGCTCGACTCGTCGCGCGGGTACGCCTTCGAGGTGGTGCAGTGAGATGAACTGAGGTTCTATGCACAGGTATTCGGGGACGAAGGGCGCGTCGTCCGCCGAACGGGGGGCGCGGCCGAACAGCTCCAGCTCCGCCGGTCCGGGCGCGAAGATCCGCGCGGTGCCCACGAACTGCACGGTCCAGACGGATTCGTCGCCGTCCTCGCGGCCGGCCAGGTTGTCGGCGCCGTAGGCGACCACACTGCCGTCGCAGGCTCCGGCATAGCCGAAACCGCCGTGCAGCCGGAGCAGCACCTGCCCGTCGACGACGATGTGCCGGGCCACGGTCACGAACGGGAGTGCGCGCATGCTGACCGACACCCTGCCGTAGGGGGTGCTGGTCAGGAGTTCGAGGGCCCGGTAGTCGTCGGAAGGCCGGGAAGCCGCTGCAAGCATGGGCACCACTGTGCACTGCTGTCCCCCGGTCACCTAGAGCCACCCGCCCCTCCTGAGAGGGACGTTCGTCCCGAGAACAGCCGTTCAGCCCATCCGGTGACCCGGGCCGCCCGGTTTCCGCGCCTCCCTGCTGCCGGTCCCGCTGTCAGCGTCTGCCCGCCCTCGGCGTCTGCCCGCCGTCAGCGCTTCTCCGCCGTCAGCGCTTCTCCGCCGTCAGCGCTTCTCCGCCTGCAACCGGGCGACATAGGCCGCCGCCTGGGAGCGGCGCTCCATGCCCAGCTTGGACAGCAGGCTGGAGACGTAGTTCTTGATGGTCTTCTCGGCGAGGTGCAGCCGTTCGCCGATGGCCCGGTTGGTCAGGCCCTCGCCGATCAGGTCGAGGATGCGGCGTTCCTGCTCGGTGAGCGAGGCGAGCCGGTCGTCACCGCCCGTGGTCTTTCCGTCGCGCAGCCGTTCCAGCACCCGGGCGGTCGCCACCGGGTCCAGGAGGGATTTCCCGGCGGCCACGTCCCGGACGGCCGAGAGCAGCTCATTGCCGCGAATCGCCTTCAGCACATAGCCGGCCGCGCCCGCCATGATGGCGTCGAAGAGCGCTTCGTCATCGGCGTAGGAGGTGAGCATCAGGCATTTGATGTTTTCGTCCTGCGATCGGATCTCACGACATACTTCGACTCCGCTGCCATCCGGAAGGCGAACGTCCAGTACAGCCACGTCGGGCCTGGTGGCGGGAATGCGGACAAGGGCGTCGGCCGCGGTGCCCGCCTCGCCGACCACCTCGATGTCCTCCTCACCGGAGAGCATCTCGTGGACACCGCGGCGTACGACTTCATGGTCGTCAAGCAGAAATACCGTGATTTTTCCTTGTTCGCGCACGCTGCCAGTCTCACACATCGACTCTTCCCCTGCTCTTGTCCTCCGGGATAACGTGCCCCCGTTCCGGCGGCTCGCAAGGCGCTGACCAGTGGATTGGCCCCCGCAATGGCCAGGCTTTCTCGATTTGCTTGGAAATCCAAGCAAAATCGCAGGTCAAGTGGGGTTTCGCAGGAATGCCTCGCACTGGGTAACGTGCTTATTGCAGGCCATTCGCCGGGGCGACCTGTCACGCCCGGCTCCGGCCTCGGCACACCCACCCCGTGTGCCGTCGGGGACGGGCGAGCCTCTCTCCGCCCTCGCGGTGGAGGGACCCCCTCTGGCCGCCGGCGACCCCGGGGGCCGGACAGACGGAGGAGCACACGTGACCGTGGACAGCACTGCCGCGCGCAAGCCGCGACGCGGTGGCAAGCGCGTCGGCGCCAAGAAGGCGGACGGCGAGCCCCAGCTCGTACAGCTGCTGACGCCGGAAGGGGACCGGGTCGAGCACCCGGACTACTCCATCGACCTGTCGCCCGAGGAACTGCGGTCCCTGTACCGCGACATGGTCCTCACCAGGCGCTTCGACGGCGAGGCGACGACCCTGCAGCGCCAGGGTGAGCTGGGCCTGTGGGCCTCGCTGCTCGGCCAGGAGGCCGCGCAGATCGGCTCGGGCCGGGCGACGCGCGACGACGACTACGTCTTCCCGACCTACCGCGAGCACGGCGTGGCCTGGTGCCGCGGGGTCGACCCGACCAACCTGCTGGGCATGTTCCGCGGTGTGAACCACGGTGGCTGGGACCCCAACGAGAACAACTTCCACCTCTACACGATCGTCATCGGCTCGCAGGCGCTGCACGCCACCGGTTACGCCATGGGTGTGGCCAAGGACGGCGCCGACTCGGCCGTCATCGCCTACTTCGGCGACGGCGCCTCCAGCCAGGGCGACGTGGCGGAGGCCTTCACCTTCGCGGCCGTCTACAACGCGCCGGTCGTGTTCTTCTGCCAGAACAACCAGTGGGCCATCTCCGAGCCCACCGAGAAGCAGACCCGCGTCCCGCTCTACCAGCGCGCCCAGGGCTACGGCTTCCCCGGCGTCCGGGTCGACGGCAACGACGTGCTGGCCGTCCTGGCCGTCACCAAGGCCGCCCTGGACCGCGCCCGCACCGGTGAGGGCCCGATGCTGATCGAGGCGTTCACCTACCGCATGGGCGCCCACACCACCTCCGACGACCCCACCCGCTACCGCCGCGACGAGGAGCGGGAGCTGTGGGAGGCGAAGGACCCGATCCTGCGCCTGCGCGCCCACCTGGAGAAGCAGGGGCTGGCGGACGAGGAGTTCTTCACGGCGCTGGAGGCGGAGAGCGACGCGCTGGCCAAGCGGGTCCGGGACACCGTGCGCAGCATGCCCGACCCCGACCACCTGGCGATGTTCGAGCACACCTACGCCGACGGGCACGCCCTGGTCGACGAGGAGCGCGCGCAGTTCGCCGCGTACCAGGCTTCGTTCGCAGAGGAGAGCAACTGACCATGAGCACCGAGAAGCTCACGATCGCCAAGGCGATCAACGCCTCCCTGCGCACGGCCCTGGAGAACGACCCCAAGGTCCTGATCATGGGTGAGGACGTCGGCAAGCTCGGCGGCGTCTTCCGCGTCACCGACGGCCTCCAGAAGGACTTCGGCGAGGACCGGGTGATCGACACCCCGCTGGCCGAGTCCGGCATCGTCGGCACCGCCATCGGCATGGCCCTGCGCGGCTACCGCCCGGTGGTGGAGATCCAGTTCGACGGCTTCGTCTTCCCGGCGTACGACCAGATCGTCACCCAGCTGGCCAAGATGCCCGCCCGCGCGCTCGGCAAGATCAAGCTGCCGGTCGTCATCCGTATCCCCTACGGCGGTGCCATCGGCGCGGTCGAGCACCACAGCGAGTCGCCGGAGTCGCTGTTCGCGCACGTCGCGGGCCTGAAGGTGATCTCCCCGTCCAACGCCGCGGACGCCTACTGGATGATGCAGCAGGCCATCCAGAGCGACGACCCGGTCATCTACTTCGAGCCCAAGCGCCGCTACCACGACCGCTCCGACGTCGACACGGCCGCGATCCCGGGCCCGCTGCACGCCGCCCGCACGGTGCGCGAGGGCACCGACCTGACGCTGGTCGCGTACGGACCGATGGTCAAGACCTGTCTGGAGGCCGCGGCGGCGGCCGCCGAGGAGGGCAAGTCGCTGGAGGTCCTGGACCTCCGCTCGATCTCGCCCATCGACTTCGACGCGATCCAGAAGTCCGTGGAGAAGACCGGCCGGCTGGTCGTCGTCCACGAGGCCCCCGTCTTCTTCGGCGCGGGCGCCGAGATCGCCGCCCGGATCACCGAGCGGTGCTTCTACCACCTTGAGGCCCCCGTCCTGCGGGTCGGCGGCTACCACGCGCCCTATCCGCCGTCGCGGCTGGAGGACGAGTACCTGCCCGGCCTGGACCGGGTGCTGGACTCCGTCGACCGCGCGCTCGCGTTCCAGGGCTGAGGGAGGGCGTGACGATGACTGCGAACACCCAGCGGTTCCGCGAGTTCAAGATGCCGGACGTCGGCGAGGGACTCACCGAGGCGGAGATCCTGAAGTGGTACGTGGCCCCCGGTGACACCGTCACCGACGGCCAGGTGGTCTGCGAGGTCGAGACCGCCAAGGCGGCCGTCGAGCTGCCGATCCCCTACGACGGCGTGGTGCACGAGCTGCGCTTCGGCGAGGGCACCACGGTCGACGTCGGCCAGGTGATCATTTCCGTGGACACGCGGCCCGGATCGGGGCCCGCGGAGGAGGCCCCGGCCGCCGCTGCGCCCACCACGGCCGGCACCGCCGAGGCCGCCGAGCCGGAGCAGCAGGGCCGCCAGGCCGTGCTGGTCGGCTACGGCGCGGCGCCCTCGTCCACCAAGCGCCGCCCGCGCAAGCAGGTGCCCGGCGTCCCGGCGCAGCCGCTGGCCGCCGCCATCCAGGCGGAGATGAACGGCCACCCGGCGCCCGCCGCCCCGGACGTGGTCGCCCCCGCCGCCCCTGTGGCCCCCGCGGCTCCCGTGGCCCCTGCGGCCCCCGCCGCCCCCGTGGCGCGTCCCGGCTCCCGGCCGCTGGCCAAGCCCCCGGTGCGCAAGCTCGCCAAGGACCTCGGCATCGACCTGGCGGCGGTCACCCCGACCGGCCCCGGTGGGATCGTCACCCGCGAGGACGTCCACGCGGCGGCCACCGCCGGTGCCGTGCCCGAGGCCGCCCCGGCCCCGGAGGCCCCCCAGGTCCCCCAGGTCCCCCAGGTCCCCGAGGCCGTACCGGTGACCGCCTTCGCGGCGCGCGAGACCCGTATCCCGGTCAAGGGCGTCCGCAAGGCCACCGCGCAGGCGATGGTGGCCAGCGCCTTCACCGCGCCGCACGTCACGGAGTTCGTCACCGTCGACGTCACCCGCACGATGAAGCTCGTCCAGAAGCTCAAGGACGACCCGGACATGGCGGGCCTGCGGGTCAACCCGCTGCTGCTGATCGCCAAGGCGGTCCTGGTGGCCGTCCGCCGCAACCCGGACGTCAACGCCGCCTGGGACGAGGACAACCAGGAGATCGTCCGCAAGGACTACGTGAACCTGGGCATCGCCGCCGCGACCCCGCGCGGCCTCATCGTGCCGAACATCAAGGAGGCCCAGGCCAAGACGCTCCCCGAGCTGTCGCAGGCCCTGGCCGACCTGGTCGGCACGGCACGGGAGGGCCGGACGAGCCCCGCCGACATGTCCGGCGGCACGATCACGATCACCAACGTCGGCGTCTTCGGCGTCGACACGGGCACGCCCATCATCAACCCGGGCGAGTCCGCGATCCTGGCGGTCGGCGCGATCAAGCTCCAGCCGTGGGTCCACAAGGGCAAGATCAAGCCGCGCCACGTCACCACCCTGGCGCTGTCCTTCGACCACCGCCTGATCGACGGCGAGCTGGGCTCCCGCTTCCTCGCGGACATCGCGGGCGTCCTGGAGCACCCGCAGCGCCTGATCACCTGGGGCTGACGGCCCCGGAAGGATACAAAAGATCCAGGGCCCGGACGCTCTCTCCTCGCCCCCCTCCGGCGAGGAGAGAGCGGATCGTCCGGGCCCTGGATCCGTGTACGGAGCGGCCTCGGGCCATCCTCCGACAGCGCGGTGGAATGGCCCGTGCTGGGCAATTTACTTAAGATTGACCGACACTTGCAGTGTCGGAATCGGAGGCACGGTGGACCGCGAGGACGGCGAATCCATCAGCCGCCTGCTCCGGGCCTGGCGCGGCAGGATCGACCCCAGGACCGTCCCCGAGCTGCGCGGCGTCCTCCCCCGTCCCGGCCGGCGGCTCTCCCAGAAGCACGTCGCCCGGATGACCGGGGTGAGCGAGGGCTGGTACCGCGCGCTGGAGGCCGGACGCCGCCAGGACTTCTCCGAGGCCTTCCTGCTCCGCGTCGCCGAGGCGCTGCGGCTGAGCGAGGCCGAGACGCTCACGCTCTTCCTCGCCGTCTGCGGCCGCCGGCCGCCCGAACCGGGCCGCCCGTGCGCCGACTTGCCCCAGGGCGTCAAGGCGCTCCTGGAGCAGCAGGTCACCTACCCGGCCTACCTCTCCGACGTGGCCTGGAACATCGTGGCGTCCAACGCCCTGATGGGCGAATGGTTCCCCTGGGTCCGCCGGCCCCGGCCCAACCTGATGCGCTGGGCCCTGCTCCACCCCGAGGCCCGCGAGCAGATGCTCGACTGGGAGGACAGCTGCGCCCGCGTCTACCTCGCCATGCTCCGCGTCGCCGCCAACAGCGACCCCGCCAACGAGGAACTGCGCGGCCTGGTCCGGGAGATCCTCGACGCCGACGCCGACTGCCGGCGCATCTGGGCCCAGGAGTACGACGTGGTCGAGCACCGCGACGGCCATGTCTTCCGGCTGCGCCTGCCGTACCACGGAAACGCCGAGATCCAGGTGACGACCCACGTCCTGCTGCCCATACAACGCACCGATCTGCGGTTCGTCTTCATCACCGCCGCCGACGGCTGGGCGGGCGTCTGACGCCCCGTCGATCGTCCGGATCGCGGACAGCCTCTCACCAGCGCGTCCTTGTTGTATCTATGCTGTGCGCATGTCTCCCGCACCCGCCGTCCAGGACAGCCGTCCCCCCGCCGCCGAGCGGGTGTACGCGCACGTCAAACAGGCCGTACTGCAACGGCGCTACGAGGGCGGCACCCTCCTGACCGAAGGCAATCTGGCCGAGGCCGTGGGGGTCTCGCGGACCCCCGTCCGCGAGGCGCTGCTGCGGCTGGAGGGGGAGGGGCTGCTCAAGCTCTATCCCAAGAAGGGGGCGCTCGTGCTCGCGGTGTCCGCCCAGGAGATCGCGGACGTGGTGGAGACCCGGCTGCTGGTGGAGAAGCACGCGGTGGGCAAGGCCGTGCCCGCCCCGCCCCGGCTCGTCGCGCGGCTGGAGGAGCTCGTCGGCGCCATGCGCCGGCAGGCGGCCGCCGGCGACCTGGAGGCCGTCTCCCTCAGCGACCGCGCCTTCCACGCCGAGATCGTGCGCAACGCCGGCAACCAGATCCTTTCCGGCCTCTACGAGCAGCTGCGCGACCGGCAGTTGCGGATGGGCGTCGCCGTGATGCACGCCCACCCCGACCGGATCGCCAAGAACATCGCCGAGCACACCGAGATCCTCGAGGCCCTGCGCCGCGGGGACGCCGAGGCGGCGATCGCCGTCGTCGACCGGCACATCAGCTGGGTCCGCAATCTCGCCAGGGGGGAGACCCGATGAGCCGAGGCCGGATATCACTGCCCGGCGACCCACCCGGCGGACGGCGGGCGGTGGCCGTCTGGGGCGTCGGGGTCGCCGTCTACTTCGTCGCGATCATCTTCCGCACCAGCCTCGGCGTCGCCGGCCTCGACGCCGCCGAGCGCTTCCACATCAGCGCCTCCGCCCTGTCGACCTTCTCCATCCTCCAGCTCCTCGTCTACGCCGGGATGCAGATACCCGTCGGCCTGCTGGTCGACCGGCTGGGCACCCGGAAGGTGCTGACCCTGGGCGTCGTCCTCTTCACCGCCGGCCAGCTGGGCTTCGCCCTCGCCCACTCCTACCCCGCGGCGCTCGCCTGCCGGGCCCTGCTGGGCTGCGGCGACGCGATGACGTTTATCAGCGTGCTGCGACTGGGCGCCCGCTGGTTCCCCGCCCGCACCGGCCCGATGATCGCGCAGATCGCGGCCCTCTTCGGGATGGCGGGCAATCTCGTCTCCACGCTGGTGCTGGCCCGGCTGCTGCACAGCGCCGGCTGGACGGCGACGTTCGCGGGCAGCGCCGCGGCGGGCGTGGTCGTCCTCGTCCTGCTGCTGGCCTTCCTGGAGGACCACCCCGAGGGCTTCGCGCCGCCGGCCGGCCCCCGGCCCGGCAAGGGCTACGTCCGCCGGCAGATCGCCCTCGCCTGGCGCGAGCCCGGCACCCGGCTGGGGCTGTGGGTGCACTTCACCACCCAGTTCCCCGCGATGGTCTTCCTGCTGCTGTGGGGGATGCCGTTCCTGGTCGAGGACCAAGGGCTCGACCGGGGCACCGCCGGCTCCCTGCTGACCCTGGTCGTCCTGGTGAACATGGCCGTCGGACTCGTCTTCGGGCAGGTCATCGGCCGGCACCACGCCGCGCGGCTGCCGCTCGCGCTGGGCACGCTGGGGGCCACGGCCCTGCTCTGGGCGGCCGTGACCGGCTGGCCCGGGGCACACTGCCCGCTGTGGCTGCTGATGGCGCTGTGCGCCGTACTGGGCGCCTGCGGCCCCGCCTCGATGATCGGCTTCGACTTCTCCCGCCCCGCCAACCCGCCCGAGCGCCAGGGCACCGCCTCCGGCATCGTGAACATGGGCGGCTTCGTCGCCTCGATCACCACGCTGCTGGCCGTGGGCGTGCTGCTGGACGCCACCGGCGGCGACTACGGGGTGGCGTTCTCCTCCGTCTTCGTCCTCCAGACCCTGGGGCTCGCCCAGATCCTGCGGCTGCGCGGCCGGGCGGGCCGGCGCGAGCGGGAGCGGATCGTGGCCTCGCGCGTGGAGACCGTGCACGTGCCCGTGTGACCGCTCGGGGGGAGGGGGAGGGCCTCAGGGCGTGACCGCGAACTCCCGCAGGATCGCCGCCGCCAGCTCCCGGTCCCCCTCGACCCCGACGCGGTCGGCCACCGCCTCGGCCCGCACCCGCCCGCACGCCAGCCGGGCGTACGTCTCCCAGTCCAGCGCGAGCGACACGGTCGGCCCCAGCGAGACGCTGCCGTCGACCGTGCCCTTGCCCTGCGGGCCCACCCGGACCGTCCGCAGGAACTCCAGCGGACCGTGCACGTCGAAGGCGGCCGTGGCGCCCGGCCCGGCCCCCGCCCGCCGGGCGACCACGTCGGGCAGGGCCCCCAGCAGCACGTCCCGCGCGAGGAGCGCGGCGGGGGAGTCCAGGTTGCCCGGCCGGCCCAGCGCCCGGCGCAGGTCCTGCTCGTGCACCCAGACGTCGAAGGCCCGGACGACCAGCGTGCGTTCGAGCGTGCGCTCGACGGTGCCGCCCAGCGGCCAGCGCACCATCGCCCCCGGGGAACGGCTCTCGTTGCGCAGCTGCCGGCGGCGCCGGATGATCGTGTACTCCAGCTCGGAGGTCATCTCCAGCGCCGTGTGGCAGCGCCGCACGTCGACCTGCACCTCGATGTAGCGCGAGAACTCGTCGGTGACATGGCGCAGATCGCGGGGCAGGGTGTGGATCGGCCGTGGCTCGCCCAGCATTTCGCACTCCACCCCGATGATGTGCGAGACCACGTCGCGGACCGACCACCCCGGGCACTCCGTGGCCCGGTTCCAGTCGCTCTCGGCGAGGGTTTGCGTCAACTCGTGGACGGCTTCGACGGAGTGGGTCCAGGCGTCGATCGCGGGCTGGAGGCTGGGATGGACTGTCACGGGCGATCCCTCGGCGGTGCTGGGCGATGGCTGCGTGCGCGCGGGCGGCAAGTGCTGTCTGGGTTCTACGCAGTTAAGTTACGCTGCGGACGGTCGCCCCGGCAGAGGTTTCGTGTGACGCATGCGGAGAGTGGTGGTACTGTGCGCGCCTCTTTGATCCAGCTCGGCGTGGACGACGACGAGAGCCCGGAGGCCCGGCGCGAGCGGGCGGCGGGCATGGTGAGGTCGCTGAGCGGCAGCGATCTGGTGGTGCTCCCGGAGCTGTGGCCCGTGGGCGCGTTCGCCTTCGACTCCTTCGCGGCCGCGGCCGAGCCGCTGGACGGCCCGACCGGCGAGGCCATGGCGGCCGCCGCGCGCGACGCCGGGGTGTGGCTGCACGCGGGCTCGATCGTCGAGCGCGCCGCCGACGGGCCGATGTACAACACCTCGCTCGTCTACTCCCCGGCCGGCGCCCTCGTGCGCACCTACCGGAAGATCCACCGCTTCGGCTTCGACCAGGGCGAGGCCGTCCTGATGGGCGCGGGCGACCGGCCCGTCACCGCCCGCCTGCCCGAGGCCACGGTGGGCCTGGCCACCTGCTACGACCTGCGCTTCCCCGAGCTCTTCCGGGCCCTGACCGACGCGGGCGCGCAGGCCTTCGTCGTCCCCGCCGGCTGGCCCGAGCGCCGCCGCGGCCACTGGAGCCTGCTGGCCCGCGCCCGGGCCGTCGAGAACCAGGCCTACGTCCTGGCCTGCGGCACGGCCGGCACCCACGCGGGCGTGCCACAGGCCGGCCACAGCGTGATCGTCGACCCCTGGGGCGAGGTCCTCGCCGAGGCGGGCCACGACGAGGAGGTCCTCACCGCCGACCTGGACCTCGCCCGCGTGGCGAAGGTCCGCGAGGAGTTCCCGGCACTGAAGGACCGCGTGCTGGGGCGCTGAGCCGGCCGCCGAGCCCGGGACGTGGTGCCGCACATGACGGCTGAGCTGCGTACAAGACCGTTCTTCTCGACTTCCTGATTTCCTGAACCAATGTGAGCACTGCTCGCTAGCGTGAGGACGTGCATCAACACACCACTGCCGATCTGTACGTGCGCTTGTCCCTGGACCGGGAAGGCAAGACCGCGATCGATCGTCAGGAAGCCGACTGCCGGGCGTGGGCGGAGCGCAACGGACTCACCGTCCGCAAGGTCCATATCGACCGTGGACGTTCCGGCTACAAGAATGTCGGTCGCAAGGGGTTCGATGCGGCGATCACAGCCGTCACGGCCGGAGTCGTGGGCGTCCTGATCGTCTGGAAGCTCGACCGTCTGTCCCGCAAGGGCATCGGCGAGGTCGGCAAGGCACTGGACGACATGGGCCGGGTAGGCGGACGGCTGGTCTCCGTCATGGACGGCCTCGACACGAAGAACGACAATGCCCGGGTCACCATCGCGACGCTGGCGGAGATCGCGCGCAACGAGTCGCGCGATCTCGGGATGCGTGTCGGCAGCGCAAAGCGATACCTACGGCGACGGGGGCAATGGATCGGCGGACAGCCGCCCTACGGGCTCCTGGTGGACCCGGATACGAAGAAGCTCGTCCACGACCCCGAGACGGCCGTCTACGCCCGCCTGATCGCCGACGAAGCGCTGTCCGGGAAGGCGCTTGTCCACATCGCCCGGCTGCTGAACGAGCACGGGGTGGAGTCGGCCCGTGGAGGCGAATGGAACTCGTCGAGCGTCATGCAACTCCTTCGCTCACCGGCCCTCGCCGGTCTCATGCCGCGGACCGAATACGAGGAACAGCCGGACGGGACCCGCAAGTACATGAACCGGGTCTCTCCCTACCGGGATCCGGAGACCCTCGAAACCGTGAGAATCGGCGAGGGGATCATCACGGTCGGAGAGCGCGAGCTCATCCTCCGCCAGCTCGAAGCGCGCACGTTTCCTCTGGCGGGGAAGCGGCACGGCCACAAGCAAGGGAAGTCACTGCTCACCGGGATAGCGCGTTGCGGGCTCTGTGGGGCCCGGATGAGCAAGGCCGGCACGTCGTACCAGTGCTCCAGCCACCGGATGGGGCGAGGATGCTCCGGCGTCTCGGCTCGGGTGGAGAGCATCGACGACTACGTGACCCGGGCGTTCCTCTCACGCCTGCCGTCCCTGGAGCACCAGGACCCGCTGCTCGCCGTGATCGCCGATCGCTTGGTGCAGAGGGAGAACCCGGAGGTCTTCGCGAAGCGGGATGCCATCGAGGCGGAGATCGCGGATGAGAGGGTCCGCTTGGCGGACCTGGAGGAGGCCAGGTACGTCCGAGGTGAATTCGACGGCGCGGACGGCATCGATCGGTACAACCGGCTCGCCGGACGACTTCGCCACCGGATCGAAGGGTTGCGCGCGGATCTGCTGCGGATGCCGAACCCTTCCGTGGACATCTCCCCGCTCCTGGATGCCGGACTTCTGCGGGAAGCCTGGGAAGCCGACGACACGCCCGGGCGGCGCGAGCGCCTTGCTCTTGCGATCGATCGCGTGGAAGTCCGGCGGGGGAAGGTGGGCGTCAGGTTCGACGGTGACGAGCGTTGCCGAATCATCTGGTCGACGAAGGACGGTGCTGGGGCGGAGTTGGCGCCTTGAACAGGTGCTTCGTGCGGGCGTGATCCCGCGTTCACAGGGGGATGGCAAGCTTGAAGCATGAACGATGCTGCCCCGGCGTCCTCCCCCGCGCCCCGCCGTGCCCGTGTCCGCGCCCCCGAGCTGATCGGCAAGGGCGGCTGGATCAACACCGGCGGCAAGGATCTGAAGCTCGCCGATCTCCGAGGTCGCATATTGATCTTGGATTTTTGGACGTTCTGCTGCGTCAACTGCCTCCACGTCCTCGACGAGCTGCGCGAGCTGGAGGAGAAGCACCGCGACACCGTGGTGATCATCGGCGTCCACTCGCCGAAGTTCGCGCACGAGGCCGACCACCAGGCCGTCGTCGACGCCGTCGAGCGCTACGAGGTGCACCACCCCGTCCTCGACGACCCCGAGCTCGCCACCTGGAAGCAGTACGCCGTCCGGGCCTGGCCCACGCTCGTCGTGATCGACCCCGAGGGCTACGTCGTCGCCCAGCACGCCGGCGAGGGCCACGCCCACGCCATCGCCGCGCTGGTCGCGGAGCTGGAGGCGGCCCACGAGGCCAAGGGCACGCTGCGGCGCGGCGACGGGCCGTACGTCGCGCCCGAGCCCGTACCCACCGATCTGCGCTTCCCCGGCAAGGCCGTGCTGCTGCCCGGCGGCACCTTCCTCGTCTCCGACTCCACCCGCCACCAGCTGGTCGAGCTGGAGGCCGACGGCGAGACGGTCGTCCGCCGCGTCGGTACGGGCGAGCGCGGGTTCAGCGACAGCCCCGTGCGCTTCAGCGAGCCGCAGGGCCTCGCGCCGCTGCCCGACGGCACCGTGCTCGTCGCGGACACCGTCAACCACGCGCTGCGCCGCTTCGACCCGGCGACCGGCGCCGTGGAGACCGTCGCCGGCACCGGCCGGCAGTGGTGGCAGGGCTCTACGACCGCGGGCCCGGCCCGCGAGGTGGACCTGTCGTCGCCGTGGGACGTCGCCTGGTTCGCCGACCGGGTGTGGATCGCCATGGCGGGCGTCCACCAGCTGTGGACGTACGACCCGGAGGCGGGCACCGTCGCGGTGGCCGCCGGCACCACCAACGAGGGCCTGGTCGACGGGCCGGCGGCCGAGGCCTGGTTCGCCCAGCCGTCGGGCCTCGCGGCGGCCGGGGACCGGCTGTGGCTGGCCGACTCCGAGACCTCGGCGCTGCGCTGGGTGGAACGCGACGGCGACGGCTTCGCCGTCCGCACGGCCGTCGGCGCCGGCCTCTTCGACTTCGGCCACCGGGACGGCGACGCGGAACAGGCGCTGCTCCAGCACCCGCTGGGCGTGACCGCGCTGCCCGACGGGTCCGTCGCGATCAGCGACACCTACAACCACGCGCTGCGCCGCTACGACCCGGCGACCGGGCAGGTCACGACGCTCGCCACGGATCTGCGCGAGCCGTCGGACGCGGTTCTCGCGGGCGAGGACATCGTGGTGGTCGAGTCGGCCCGGCACCGGCTCACGCGGCTGCGGCTGCCCGAGGAGGCCGTACGGGTGGAGGCCGTGGCCCACCGCACCCGGCGGGAGGCCACCGAGGTCGCCCCCGGCCGGCTGCTGCTGGACGTGGTCTTCCAGGCGCCCGCCGGCCAGAAGCTCGACACCCGCTACGGGCCGTCGACGCGGCTGCTCGTCAGCTCCACCCCGCCCGAGCTGCTCGCCGAGGGCGCGGGCGCGGGCACGGACCTGGGCCGCGAGCTGGTGCTCGCGGACGGGGTGACGGAAGGCGTGCTGCACGTGTCCGCGATGGCGGCCTCGTGCGACGACGACCCCGCCAACGAGTACCCCGCCTGCCATGTCCACCAGCAGGACTGGGGAGTGCCGGTGCGCGTCGTCGCGTCGGGCGCCGACCGGCTGCCGCTGGTGCTGGCGGGCCTGGACGGCTGAACGCGGTGGGCCGGCCCGGGCGACCGGGCCGGCGCGGTCACCACTTCAGGGCCGCTGCCTGGTCCGCGAGCCAGTAGGTCGTCCGGGCCGCGTCGTCGATGTGCAGCTTCCCGCCCGGCAGGGCGGCCTGGGCCGGGCCGGTGACCGGGTCGCCCTTGGCGGTCTGGAAGGTGACGGAGAGCTGCTGGGCGTCGCGGCCCTTGCCGCCCGAGCCGTCGGCCGCGGAGGCGGTGACGCCGGCGTAGGCGGCCTTGCCGGGGGCGAGGGCGATCCGGCCCTTGGGCTTGCTCTCCTCGACCGTGCCGGCCGTCGCCTGGTCCTGGTCGAAGCGCAGGAACGGGAAGCCGTAGGCGACGCAGGACTTCTTCGAGGTGTTCGTGGCCACCAGCAGGACGTGGTTGACGGGGGAGGTCACCGCCCGGACCTCGACCTTCACATCGGCCGGGGTGCAGGCGTCGCCCGCCTCCTTCGGCTCGGCCTCGTCGACGGTGCCCTCGCCGGCCCCGTCGTCCGCGCCGCCGTCGCTCGCCTCGTCCCCCGCGGCCGATCCGCCGGCCGCCTGGTCGGAGGCCTTGTCCTTGGACTTGGCGTCCTCGGAGCCGGACCCGCCGCCGCAGGCGGTGAGCGTGAGGGCGGCCGCGGCGGTGAGCGCGGCCGCGGCGATCCGCAGGGTGCGGGTGGTCATGGGTGCTTCCCCCGGTAGGACGTAAGAGTGGTGGGGCTGTGTATATCAGCCGTGTCGCACGGGGTTTCGGCCGTGCGGCGCGGACCGGACCGCCGGCGTCAGCCCTCCAGGAAGGCGGTGAGCGCGGCGGCCAGCAGGAACGGGTCGTCGGAGCCGCACATCTCGCGCGCGGAGTGCATCGACAGTATGGCCACGCCGATGTCGACCGTGCTGATGCCGTGCCGCGCCGCGGTGATGGGGCCGATGGTGGTGCCGCACGGAACGGAGTTGTTGGAGACGAAGTGCTGCATCGGCACGCCGGCCCGCTCGCAGGCGGCGGCGAAGACGGCCCGGCCGCTGCCGTCGGTGGCGTAGCGCTGGTTGACGTTGACCTTGAGCAGCGGGCCGCCGTTGGGCATGGGGTGGTGGCCGGGGTCGTGCCGCTCGGCGTAGTTGGGGTGGACGGCGTGGCCGGTGTCGGAGGACAGGCAGACGGTGCCGGCGAAGGCGCGGGCCTTGTCCTCGTACGTGCCGCCGCGCGCGAAGACCGAGCGCTCCAGGACGTTGCCGAGCAGGGGGCCCTCGGCGCCGGTGTCGGACTGGCTGCCGTTCTCCTCGTGGTCGAAGGCGGCGAGCACCGGGATGTACGGCAGTCCCTCGGAGGCGGTGGCGGCGAGCAGCGCGGCCAGACCGGCGTGCACGGACAGGAGGTTGTCCATGCGGGGGCCGGCCAGCAGCTCGCGGTCGCGGCCGAGGTAGGCGGGGGCTTCGACGCTGTGCAGCATGAGGTCCCAGCCGGCGATGCTCTCCGCGTCGAGTCCGGCCTCCTCGGCGACGAAGCGGACGAGGTCGCCCTCGGCGACCGGGCCCAGGCCCCAGATCGGCGTCATGTGGCGCTGCTTGTCGAGCTTGAGGCCGTCCTGGTTGACCGTGCGGTCGAGGTGCACGGCGAGCTGCGGCACGCGCATCAGCGGGCGGTCGACATTGACGAGGTGGTCGCTGCCGTCGCGGAGGGTGACCCGGCCGGAGAGGCCGAGGTCGCGGTCGAGCCAGGTGTTGAGCAGCGTGCCGCCGTAGAGCTCGACGGCCACCTGGCGCCAGCCGTGGGCGCCGGTGTCCGGCACCGGCTTCACGCGCAGGTTGGGGGAGTCGGTGTGGGCTCCGATGATGCGGAACGGCGTGGCGGCGGTGGCCCCTTCGGGGACGTACCAGGCGATGACGGCGCCGCCGCGCGTCACATACCTGCCGCCGGTCCGTCCGTCCCAGGCGTCGGTCTCCGCGACCCGGCGGAAGCCTGCCTTCTCGAGCCGCTCGGCGGTGTTGGCCACCGCGTGGTACGGCGACGGGCTCGCCGCGAGGAAGGTGATCAGGTCGTCGGTGTGGCCGCGGTCGAAGCGGTGCGCAGAGCTCATGGCCTCAGGATAAGGATCAGGGCAAGAGCCGGGCGGTCCTTTCGGCGCCCGGCTCCTGCCCCTTGAGTGGTCGTGACCCGGTGGATTCCCCGGGTCCGGAACGCGGCCTTTTAGAAGGCGGCCTCGTCCAGCTCCATCAGCGACTGGTCGACGGTCTCGGCGAGCGAGCGCTCGACGGCGAGGGCCGGCAGCACGGTGTGGGCGAAGAACTTCGCGGCGGCGATCTTGCCCGCGTAGAAGGCCTTGTCCTTGGCGGCGGCGGTGGGCAGCTTCTCGGCGGCCACGGCGGCGCCCTTGAGGAGCAGGTAGGCGACGACGACGTCACCGGAGGCCATCAGCAGGCGGGTGGTGTTCAGGCCCACCTTGTAGATGGACTTGACGTCCTTCTCGGTGGCGGCGAGGTCGGTCAGCATGGCGCCGACGATGGCCTCCAGGTCGACCGCGGCCTTGGCGAGCTTCTCGCGGGCGTCGGCGAGCTCCTCGCCGCCGGCGGCCTCGGCGAGGAACTTCTTGATCTCCTCGGAGAGGGTGGTCAGCGCCTGGCCCTGGTCGCGGACGATCTTCCGGAAGAAGAAGTCCTGGCCCTGGATGGCCGTGGTGCCCTCGTAGAGGGTGTCGATCTTGGAGTCCCGGATGTACTGCTCGATCGGGTACTCCTGGAGGTAGCCGGAGCCACCGAAGGTCTGGAGCGACTGTGCCAGCTGCTCGTAGGACTTCTCCGAGCCGTAGCCCTTGACGATCGGCAGGAGCAGGTCGTTGAGGCCGTGGAGGGCCTTGGCGTCCTCGCCCGCGGCCTCCTTGACCAGGATCTCGTCCTGGACGGAGGCGGTGTAGAGCACCAGGGCGCGCATGCCCTCGGCGTAGGCCTTCTGCGTCATCAGCGAGCGGCGCACGTCGGGGTGGTGGGTGATGGTGACCTTGGGCGCGGCCTTGTCCATGAAGTTGGCCAGGTCCGGGCCCTGCACGCGCTCCTTGGCGTACTCCAGCGCGTTGAGGTAGCCGGTGGAGAGGGTGGCGATCGCCTTCGTGCCGACCATCATGCGGGCGAACTCGATGATCATGAACATCTGGCGGATGCCGTCGTGCTTCTCGCCGATGAGCCAGCCCTTGGCGGGGTGCTTGTCGCCGAAGGTCATCTCGCACGTGTTGGAGGCCTTGAGGCCCATCTTGTGCTCGACGTTGGTGGCGTAGACGCCGTTGCGGGCGCCCAGCTCGCCGGTCTCCCAGTCGAAGTCGAACTTCGGCACGAGGAAGAGGGACAGGCCCTTGGTGCCCGGGCCGTGGCCCTCGGGGCGGGCGAGGACGTAGTGGAAGATGTTCTCCGCCATGTCGTGCTCACCGGAGGTGATGAAGCGCTTCACACCCTCGATGTGCCAGCTGCCGTCCTCCTGCTTGACGGCCTTGGTGCGGCCGGCGCCCACGTCCGAGCCGGCGTCGGGCTCGGTGAGGACCATGGTGGAGCCCCACTGCTTGTCCACCGCGAGCTTGGCGATCTTCTTCTGCTCGTCGGTGCCCTCGGCGTAGAGCACGCCGGCGAAGGCCGGGCCGGAGGAGTACATCCAGATGGCCGGGTTGGAGCCCAGGATCGTCTCGGCGAAGCCCCACAGCAGCGAGCGCGGCGTGGTGGTGCCGCCGATGCCCTCCGGGATGCCCAGGCGCCACCACTCGGCGTCCATGTAGGCCTGGTAGCTCTTCTTGAACGACTCGGGCAGCGGCGCGGTGTTCGTCTCCGGGTCGAACACCGGCGGGTTGCGGTCGGCGTCGGCGTAGGAGGCGGCCAGCTCGTTCTCCGAGAGGCGGGCGATCTCCGACAGCACGCTCTTCGCCGTCTCGACGTCCATCTCACCGAACGGCCCGGTGCCGTACAGCTTGTCGCGACCGAGCACCTCGAAGAGGTTGAACTCGATGTCGCGGAGATTCGACTTGTAGTGGCCCATGACAGACGGCTCCGTAGGTGACGGGAGGGCGATCCTCTGTGCGTACCGGTCAGTAAGCAGAATGATGCTACCCAGCGGTAACAAGACGCAAGACCTGATCGCCCAACTGTGACTCGTTACGCTTTGGCCCATGTACGGCTACGACCAGAACGCGGCACAGCAGGGCTACGCGCCGCCGCAGCAGCCCGGGGGCTACGGCGAGCAGCCGCTCTACCCCGAGCCGTCGCCCCCCTCGCTCGCGGACGCGGTCCGGGCCTTCACCACCGGACAGATGTCCGCCGAGGACTTCCAGACGGTCTTCGCCAACTCCAAGGTCTACTGCCCGCGCGGCGACAACCCCGGTTTCCTGGCGCTCCACAACACCCAGCAGCCGGTGATCCCGATGTTCACCTCGCTCAAGGAGCTGCGCCGGTACGCGGGCAAGGAGTCCAAGTACTTCGTCATCACCGGCGCCGAGGTGCTGGACCTGCTGCCGACCGGCTACGGCTTCGTCCTGGACATGGAGGGCGACCACCGCATCGTCTTCGACGCGAAGTCGGTGGAGCAGATGGTGGACTTCGCGATGCGCCGGATGTACGGCTAGGCGCCGCTCCGGGCCGTCGCGCGCGCGTAGAGCTTCTCGACGGCCGGACCGAAGTACGGGCTGTACGACGTCTCCTCGTCGCCGCCCTCGTCCTTGCCGCCGAGCACCCCGGCGAGGGTGCCCAGCCCGGTGGCGGCGTCCACGTCGGTGAGGAACGGGCTGCCGCTCGTGCCGTTGGGCAGGAAGGCGCAGTCGAAGCGCTGCTGCGTGGCGGACTCGGCCGCCGTGGTGTTCTGGCAGGAGACGGGACGCTCGGCGGCGTTGGGGTAGCCGAGCACCCGGGTGGGCCGCTCGCGCGGCGGGGAGAAGCGGACGCGCTCGGCACCGGTGACCCGCTCGACGGGGGTGTCGCCGCTCACCGGGCGGACGCGCAGGAACGCCACGTCGTGGTCGGGGTCCCGCCCGTCGGTCCACTGGGGGGCCACGTCGATCGAGACCGGCACCCACACCCCGTAGGGCGCCGTCCCGTCCCGGTAGCCCGGTACGAAGGCGATGTCGGTGCGGAAGCCGCCCTGGTGGACGCAGTGCGCGGCGGTGGCGACCAGGTCGCCCCGGGGGCTGTGCACCACGCTCGCCGTGCAGCCGTGGCCGGGGGTGCCCCCGGCCGTGTAGAACAGCGCCCCGATCGCGGGCGAGGGTCGCGCCTCGGCGGCCGCCGTCGGACGGGAGGCGGGCAGCGGGTCCGTCCGCCCGGCGCCCGGGTCGCGGGCGATCAGCGGCGCGGCCGGCTCGGCGCGCACCGCGGACCGCATGGCCTCGCCGGCCCGGTCCGCCTCCGCCCTGGGCTGCCGGAAGTGCCCCGCGGAGTCCCCCTCGGCCGTGGGGCCGCCCGTCGCCGGGACGTGACCGGCCACGAACAGGCCGGCGGCGGCGAGGACCGCCACGACGGCGGTGAGGAGGGCGGCGTGTCTGAGGCGCATTGATCAAGTGTCCCCTGTCCGGGAATGAAGGGGGCCTTGTTGTTTGTTAAGGATTCAACTAACTTGGAAGGCGTACAGACCCGAGGAGGCCGCCATGCCCGCCGTGACCGTAGAGAACCCGCTGGTGCTGCCCCGCGTCGCCGCGCCCGCCGACGCCACCCGGCAGCGCCCGGTGCTGCACGTCGGCACCGCGCCGCAGGGCTACGAGGGTGAGGGCTTCCCGGTCCGCCGGGCCTTCGCCGGCATCGACTACCGCCACCTCGACCCGTTCATCATGATGGATCAGATGGGCGAGGTGGATTACGCCGCCGGGGAGCCCAAGGGCACCCCGTGGCACCCCCACCGGGGCTTCGAGACGGTGACGTACATCATCGACGGCACCTTCGTGCACCAGGACTCGCACGGGGGCGGCGGTGTGATCACCGACGGCGACACCCAGTGGATGACGGCGGGCTCCGGCCTGCTCCACATCGAGACCCCGCCGGAGGAGCTGGTCATCAGCGGTGGCCTCTTCCACGGCCTCCAGCTGTGGGTCAACCTGCCCCGCGCGGACAAGATGATCCCGCCGAAGTACCAGGACATCCGGGGCGGCAGCGTGAAGCTGCTGACGTCCGAGGACGGCGGCGCCCTGATCCGGCTGATCGCCGGCGACGTGGCCGGGCACGCCGGTCCCGGCGCCACCCACACCCCGATCACGATGATCCATGTCTCGGTGAACCCCGGCGCCGAGGTCACGCTGCCCTGGCGGCCCGACTTCAACGCCCTGGCCTACGGGCTCGCCGGGCACGGCTCGGCCGGTGCGGAGGGGCGCCCCTTCCGCATGGGGCAGACGGTCGTCTTCGGCGAGGGCGACGCGATCACCGTCCGCGCCGCCGAGCGCCAGGAGTCCCGTACCGAGAACTTCGAGGTGGTGCTCCTCGGCGGCCTGCCGATCCGGGAGCCGATGTTCCACTACGGCCCGTTCGTGATGAACACCCACGCCGAGCTGGCCCAGGCCTTCGACGACTTCCAGGCCGGCCGGCTCGGCCGGATCCCCGCGGACGGCGTGCGGCCCGCGGGCGACCCTAGGTGATCTCCTCGAAGTCCCTGGCCGGAGCCGCCTCGTAGAGCTCGAACCAGATGTTCTTGCCCTCGCCCCTGGGGTCCACGCCCCAGGAGCCGGCGAGCAGCTCCATCAGCACCAGCCCCCGCCCGGAGGAGGCCATCTCCCCCGGGTGGCGGCGGTGCGGCAGCTCGTCGCTGGCGTCCTCGACATCCACCCGGACCCGGCGGGCACCGGTCTCCCCGGATATCTCGGCGATCAGCAGCGCGTCCCCGTCCGTGTGCACCAGGACGTTGGTCACCATCTCGGAGACCATCAGCACCGCCGAGTCCGTCTGGTCCGGGTCGGTCCAGTCGTGCATCAGCTCACGGATGTGCTGCCGGGCCTCGGCGATCCGCTCGGGCTCGGCCTGGGCGATGGTGAGCACGGTGCGCCGGGGCGGCCGGGGCACGGCGGGCGGCGCGCCCACGGCGGCCGGGGCCGGCAGGTCGCGGCGCAGGAGCAGCAGGGCGATGTCGTCCTCCCGGCGGTCGATGAGCGGACCGGTGGTGTAGTGCGAGGGCGGGCCGTGGACGGCCTGCACCAGGGCGTCGGCGAGCTCCTCCAGGTCGTCCTCCCCGTCGTGCGGGGGATGCCCCTCGATGACCTCCCGCAGCCGGTTCCAGCCGGTCTCCAGGTCGTGGCCGCCCGTCTCGATCAGCCCGTCGGTGCAGACCAGCATGGTCTCGCCGGGTTCGAGGACGATCCGGGTCGTGGGGTAGTCGGTGTCCGGGACGATGCCCAGCGGCAGCCCGCCCGCCGTGGGGCGCACCAGCATCGTGCCGTCGCTGAGCCGGATGGCCGGGTCGGGATGGCCGGCGCGGGCGATCACCAGCAGCCCGCTGGTCGGGCAGGCCTCGATGTAGAGGCAGGTGGCGAAGCGCTGGTCGGCGGGGATCTCCCCGAGGTGGTCCCCGTCGCCGTTGATGCCGGCCAGGAAGCGGGAGGCGCGGGAGAGCACCGCGTCGGGGTGGTGGCCCTCGGAGGCGTACGCGCGCAGGGCGATCCGCAGCTGGCCCATGAGCCCGGCGGCGCGCACGTCGTGGCCCTGGACGTCGCCGATGACCAGGGCGATCTTGCCGGAGGGCAGCGGGATCATGTCGTACCAGTCGCCGCCGACCTCCAGGCCGCCGCCGGTGGGCACGTAGCGGGCTGCCACGGACATGCCGGGGACATCGGGGCGCACCGTGGGCATCATCGAGCGCTGGAGGCCCACCGTCAGCTCGCGCTCGGACTCGTGCACGCTGGCCCGGCCCAGCGCCTGGGCGAGCATCCGGGCGACGGTGGTGAGCACCGAGCGCTCGTCGGGGGTGAAGGAGACCGGGATGCTGAAGCCGGCCATCCAGGCGCCGATCGTGCGACCGGCGTTGATGAGCGGCAGGAACGCCCAGGAGCGTCGGCCGAAACGTTCCACCAGGGGGAAGATCTCGGGGAAGCGGCGCCGGTAGTCGTCGGGGGAGGGCAGATAGACCGCGCGGCCGGTGCGGATCACCTCGGCGGCCGGGGCGCCGGTGTCCATCGGCTGGTCGAGGAACTCCTCCATGTCGCCCGGGGCGTAGCCGTGGTGGCCGATGAGCTTGACCCGGCCGGCCTCGCTGACGAACACGGCCAGCCCCGACGGCTCGAAGCCCGGCATCGACAGCGTCGCCGCCACCCGCAGCACCTCGGCCGTGGAGCGGGCCTCCGCCAGTGCCCGGCCCGCGTCCAGCAGGAACGCCTCACGGTTGCGCCGCCAGTCGCCGGTGACCGGGGTGCGCGCCGCGGTGGTGCCGGGCTGCGGTTCGGGGACCTCCTCGATGGTGCCCACCAGGGCGTAGCCGTGCTCGCGCCCGACGGGCCGGGTGCGGCTGCGCACGGTCCGCAGGACCCGCCCCTCGTCGTCCACCACCCGGATCCGGGCCTCGGCCAGGGTGCCCTCGGCCACGGCGAGGTTGATGATGCCCTGGACCTCCACCCAGTCCACCGCGTGGAAGCGGGCCCGGGTGGCGGATTCCGTCAGTTCCACCCGGGTGGGAGGCATGCCCAGCAGCCGCGCGGCCTCCGCGTCGAAGGTGACCCTGCGCGAGGCGTTGTCCCAGTGCCACAGACCTGTGGCGACGGCGGCCAGTACGTCCTCGGTGCGCATTGCCCCACTTTATGCAGGTATGCGCAGGGGAGACCACCGATGCCGGGTGGGGCAGTACCCTTGCTGGGTGCTGTATGCACACTGCCCGAACGGTAACCCGGTGGGGCGGTCCTGTGCAGATCGGCACGGCGCACTTCACGACCAACGCCCTCGACCACGACTTGGATGAACGATGCATCGGTACCGGTCCCACAACTGCGGCGAGCTCCGTGCGGCTGACGTCGACACCGACGTCCGTCTGAGTGGCTGGCTGCACAATCGGCGCGACCTGGGCGGCATCCTCTTCATCGATCTGCGCGACCACCACGGCCTGGTCCAGCTGGTGGCCCGCCCCGGCACCGCCGCCAACGAGGCGCTGAGCAGCCTGACCAAGGAGACCGTCGTCCGCATCGACGGCAAGGTCACCAGCCGTGGCGCCGACAACGTCAACCCCGAGCTGCCCACCGGTGAGATCGAGGTGGAGGTCTCCGAGGTCGAGGTGCTGGGCGCCGCCGAGCAGATCCCCTTCACCATCAACACCGAGGACGGGGTGAACGAGGAGCGCCGTCTGGAGTACCGCTTCCTCGATCTGCGCCGCGAGCGCATGCACAGCAACATCATGCTGCGCTCCGCCGTCATCTCCTCCATCCGCGAGAAGATGACGAACCTCGGCTTCAACGAGATGGCCACCCCGATCCTGTCCGCCACCTCCCCCGAGGGCGCGCGCGACTTCCTGGTGCCGTCCCGTCTCCACGCCGGCCGCTTCTACGCGCTGCCGCAGGCCCCCCAGCAGTTCAAGCAGCTGCTGATGATCGCGGGCTTCGACCGCTACTTCCAGATCGCGCCCTGCTTCCGCGACGAGGACGCCCGCGCCGACCGCTCGCCGGGCGAGTTCTACCAGCTCGACATGGAGATGTCCTTCGTCGAGCAGGAGGACGTCTTCCAGGTGATCGAGAAGGTCATGACCGACCTCTTCGAGGAGTTCGGCAACGGCCGCCACGTCACCTCGCCCTTCCCGCGCATCCCGTTCCGCACGGCGATGCTGAAGTACGGCTCCGACAAGCCGGACCTGCGCGCCAAGCTGGAGCTCGTCGACGTCACCGATGTCTTCGAGGGCTCGGAGTTCAAGGCCTTCGCCGGCAAGCACGTCCGCGCGCTGGCCGTCCCGGACACCGGCGAGCAGCCGCGCAAGTTCTTCGACGGCCTCGGCGACTACGCGGTCGAGCAGGGCGCGAAGGGCCTGGCCTGGGTCCGCGTGGGCGAGGGCGACGTCCTCTCCGGCCCGATCGCCAAGTTCCTCACCGCGGAGAACGTCAAGGCCCTCGTCGAGCGCCTCGGCCTCACCCCGGGCCACGCCGTCTTCTTCGGCGCCGGCGAGTTCGACGAGGTCTCCAAGATCATGGGCGCCGTGCGCGTCGAGGCCGCCAAGCGGGCCGGCCAGTTCGAGGAGAACGTCTTCCGGTTCTGCTGGATCGTCGACTTCCCGATGTTCGAGAAGGACGAGGAGACCGGCAAGATCGAGTTCTCCCACAACCCCTTCTCCATGCCCCAGGGCGGCCTCGAGGCCCTGAACACGATGGACCCGCTGGACATCCTCGCCTGGCAGTACGACATCGTCTGCAACGGCACCGAGCTGTCCTCCGGCGCCATCCGTAACCACGAGCCCGAGGTCATGTACAAGGCCTTCGAGATCGCCGGTTACAGCAACGAGGAGGTCGAGCGCGAGTTCGGCGGCATGCTGCGCGCGTTCAAGTTCGGCGCCCCGCCGCACGGCGGCATCGCCCCGGGCATCGACCGCATCGTGATGCTGCTGGCCGACGAGCCGAACATCCGCGAGACCATCGCGTTCCCGCTCAACGGCAACGCGCAGGACCTGCTGATGGGCGCCCCGAGCGAGGTCGACGAGGCCCGCCTGAAGGAGCTCCACCTGACGATCCGCAAGCCGCAGGTGAAGTAACCCCCTTCCGCACACGCGAACGCCGCGGGGCGGGCTCGACCGACGAGCCCGCCCCGCGGCGTCTTCGTGTCCGCGGCGGTGCCGCGTCCGATCCGGCCCCGGTCAGACCAGGGCGGTGGCTATCGGCTCTCTCGGACAACAGCCCGCCGCCTGGTGCACCGCGCGCGACAGCCGGCCCGGGGTGAGCCGGTCCCCCCACAGCACGGACCGCACGCCGTACTCCGACACGGCCATCAGCTCGGTCTCGCCCAGCTGGTGCACGATCACCACCAGCGGCGCGCGGCCCGCGCGCGCCAGCCGGCGCAGTTCGGCCGGGGCTTCGCGGTCGTCGCGCCCCATGACCAGGATGTCGACGGCGGCGTCCTCGTCCCCCCGGACGACGCCGACCCCCGGCAGGGTGCGCAGCTGCCGGACGATCCGGTGGCGGCCCAGGTCGTCGGTGGCACGGACGTTCACGGTGATGCGTTTCTCGAACACTGTTCTTCCTCGTCTTCCCCCGTGTATCGACTCCCTCATGCTCACCGGACGGGCTCAACGATCGATTGCCGAACGATCAACGGATGTGCGAAGGGCCCGGAACCATGCGGTTCCGGGCCCTTCGCGTCGGGGCCGCGGGGGCTTTACGCCTCCGTGTCGCCACCGCCGAAGCGCTCGGTGTACGACGCCAGGTCGTCCTCGGTGATCTTCGCGAAGAGGACCGGCGGCACGGTGAACGGCGTGCCGGCCGGGACGAAGGTCAGGGACTTCGCCTCGTCCTGGGTCACCCAGGTCGCGGTGTCGTCCGCCAGCTCGAAGGCGGAGCGCATGGCCGCGGCGGAGGCCGGGATGAAGGGCTCGGAGACCACCGAGTAGAGGTGGATGAGGTTCATCGCGGTGCGCAGCGTGAGCGCGGCGGCCTCGGGGTCGGTCTTGATCTCCAGCCAGGGGGCCTTGGTCTCCAGGTAGGAGTTGCCCGCGCTCCACAGCGCGCGCAGGGCCTGCGCGGCCTTGCGGAACTGGAGCTCCTCGAGGTGCCGCTCGTACTCGGCGAGCAGCTCGGCGATCTGGCGGCCCAGCTCGGCCTCGGCCTCGCCCTCCTCGTTGCCCGCGGGGACGTTGTCACCGAAGCGCTTGCGGGAGAAGGACAGGACGCGGTTGACGAAGTTGCCCAGGGTGTCGGCGAGGTCCTTGTTCACCGAGGCGGTGAAGTGCTCCCAGGTGAAGGAGCTGTCGTCCGACTCCGGCGCGTTGGCCATGAGGAAGTAGCGCCAGTAGTCGGCGGGCAGGATCTCCAGGGCGGCGTCGGTGAAGATGCCGCGCTTCTGCGAGGTGGAGAACTTGCCGCCGTAGTACGTCAGCCAGTTGAAGGCCTTGACGTAGTCGACCTTCTTCCAGGGCTCGCGGGTGCCGAGCTCGGTGGCCGGGAACATCACCGTGTGGAACGGGACGTTGTCCTTCGCCATGAACTGGGTGTAGCGGACGTCCTCGGCCTCGTACCACCAGGACTTCCAGTCGCGCTCGGCCGGGTTCCGGTCGGCCCACTCCTTGGTCGCGCCGATGTACTCGATCGGGGCGTCGAACCAGACGTAGAAGACCTTGCCCTCGGCCGCCAGCTCCGGCCAGGTGTCGGCCGGGACCGGCACGCCCCACTCCAGGTCACGGGTGATGGCGCGGTCGTTGAGGCCCTCGGTCAGCCACTTGCGGGCGATGGAGGAGGCCAGCACCGGCCAGTCCTTGCCGTGCTCGTCGATCCAGGCCTCGACCTCGCCCTGGAGCTTGGACTGGAGGAGGAAGAGGTGCTTGGTCTCGCGGACCTCCAGCTCGCTGCTGCCGCTGATCGCCGAGCGGGCGTCGATCAGGTCGGTCGGGTCCAGGACGCGGGTGCAGTTCTCGCACTGGTCGCCGCGGGCCTTGTCGTAGCCGCAGTGCGGGCAGGTGCCGACGATGTAGCGGTCGGGCAGGAAGCGGCCGTCGGTCAGGGAGTAGACCTGGCGGATCGAGCGCTGCTCGATGAAGCCGTTCTCCTGCAGCTGCCGCGCGAAGTGCTGGGTGATCTCGCGGTTCTGCGGGGAGGAGCTGCGACCGAAGTAGTCGAAGGACAGCCCGAATCCGTCGTAGATCGCCTTCTGCGCGTCGTGCTGCTGGGCGCAGAACTCGGCGACGGGCAGCCCGGCTTCCTTGGCGGCCAGCTCGGCGGGCGTGCCGTGCTCGTCGGTGGCGCAGATGTACAGCGCCTCACGGCCGGTCTGGCGCAGGAAGCGGGTGTAGACGTCCGCCGGGAGCATGGACCCCACCATGTTGCCCAGGTGCTTGATCCCGTTGATGTACGGAAGGGCGCTGGTGATGAGGTGTCGAGCCATTGCGGCTGCTCCCTGGTCGGTGGGTGTTCGTCTTGAGGTGCGCCTTTAGCGTATCCGAGGGCCAGGGGCGTACCGCGCGGTGTTTATGGCGGCTGTGTCAACGCTCGGGGCGCCCCGTCTCACCGCATCCAGGCCCGCCAGGGCCGGGTGATCAGCTCCCGGTAGGTGTGGTGCGAGGGGTTGCGGCCGGCGTGCGCGAACGTCCAGCCCTGGGCCGTGCCGGCGTCCTCGGAGGTCTCGGACCGGGCCCCGCACACCGCGCACTCCATGGCGTAGGTGAGCGGCTCCGCGTCGGGCTCCTGATCGGGCTGGAGGGTCCAGGTGCCGAAGAGGAAGACCGTCCGGGCGGTCACCGCGGCCACCCCCCGGCCGCCTCGGTCGTCTCCTCCTCGGTCACGGGCCGGGCGTGCTCGGGCGGGCAGTTCCACTCGAGCCCGCCGCGCGGCGGCCGTAGCTGTACGTAACCGGCGTGGTGGTCCATGACCTGTCCGAGCCGGCCGGTCCTGGTGTCGACGGCATAGGCGCCGGCGGGAATTTCTTTGTTCACGCCCTATGCATGCCCACTCGGACGGCAACTGATCAGTCGGGCGGGTAGCTACGGAGTGTGATATTCCGGGTTGCTGCGGGGACGGCGGCGCGGTGCCCGCGAACCGTGCGGGACCGGGCCGGGCGGCCCGGTCCGGGGTGGCTACGGCAGGATTCCGGCGGCGCGGGCCTCGGACAACCACTCGGGGAACTCGACCATGAGTTCGCGGTAGAGCTCCTCGTCGGACAGCGCCCGCGGGTCGAGGCCCGCGTGGAAGAAGCCGGCGTTGTCGACCACCCGGCGCTCCGGCACCGGCAGGTCGTCGAGCCGGCGCAGGAAGTCGAAGCCCTTGCCCGCGGGGTCGCCGAAGCCGACGAACTGCCAGAAGATCGGCAGCTTCGCCGCCTCGCACAGCGCCCGCTCGGCGGCGGGCTTGCTGTAGGGGGCGCCGTCCGTCTGGAAGATGACGAAGGCGGGGTCGGTGCTGCCCGACTTCTTGTAGTGGTCGACGACGGCCTCGATGGCCCAGTGGTAGTTGGTGCGGCCCATGTGGCCGTACGACGCGTGGAGCTTCTCGATGCGGCCCTCGTAGTCGGTCAGGTCCAGCTCGGCGGTGCCGTCGACGTCGGTGGAGAAGAAGACCACGGGCACGACGCCGTCGTCGTCGAGGTGGGCCGCGAGCCCCAGCGCCTGCTCGGCGAGGTGCTGGACGGTGCCGTCCTTGTAGTAGCCGCGCATCGAGCCGGAGCGGTCGAGGACCAGGTAGACGGCCGCGCGCCGGCCGGCCAGTCCCTGCTTGCGCAGCGAGACGCCGGCGGACTTGTAGAGGCTGACCAGCCCGGGCGCGGTGCGCTCCACCTTCTCCAGGCTGATGGCGGCCGGGCTGACGGCGGCCGGGCCGACGGCGGACGGGCCGTCGGGCGCCGCGAACGACGGGGAGGGCTCGGGCTCCGGGGCGGGCGCCGGGTCGGGGAAGGGGCCCGGTTCGGGCCGGGGGGCCGGCTCCGGGTCGGGGACGGGCTTCGGGGACGGCATCGGGCTCGGCGCCGGCTCGGGCTCGGGGACCGGCTCGGGGCGCGGCGGGCCGGGCGTGGGGATCGGGCCGAGCGGGCCGGGGTCGGGGACGGTGGGAAGGGTGCGGTCGGCGGTCTCGGCGGTCGGCTGGGCCGGGACGGACACGGGGGCGCCGCCGCCGTCACCGGGCCCCGCGTTCTGCTGGGGCAGACTCGGTTCGTCGGGCGTGTCCGTCCTGGACCGGCCGAACGCGTTCCGCAGCAGACTCCGAATGCCCATGGGGAGATGTCCTTCATGTGTCTCGGGTGCGAGTGAATTGTCCGTAATACAGGGATAGATCCCCTGGCGTAGCGACGACGTAAGGCTAGCCGTCAAGTACGGTCCCGTCCGTTCACACCCGACACGCCGTCGGCGCGTGTCACCCGTGGTCGGGGATCCAGCTCCCGTGGAACCCCAGCGGCACCCGCACCGGCAGATGGACGCGGGCCACCGGCCCGGCCGCGATGTCCTGGGCCGCCAGCACCACCAGGTCGGTGGCCGCGCGCTCGGGCGCGTAGGCGAACGCCAGCACCCAGCCGTCGTCCTCCGCCGCGTCCGGGGCCGCCGGGACGAACACCCCCTCGCCCACGTCGCCGCCCGGCGGCACGGTGAACTCCGCGCAGGTGCCGCGCTCCAGGTCGTACTTGAGCAGCGCGGAGTCCCGCCCCGGCTCCCGCTCGCGCACCGCGTAGCCGTAGCGGTGCGGCCGGGTGGGGCGGCGCGGGTCGACGCGGGGGAACTCCACCGGGCGGTCGTCGACCCGCCGCCGGCGCACGGTCCCGGCGGCCGTGTCCACGGTCCAGCGCTCCAGGCGCGCCGTCCGCTCCCCGGGCCGCGGCCGGTCGGTGTCGAAGAACCGCTCGTAGCCGGCGACGTGCACGGTGATGAGGTGCCCGTCGTGCTCATAGGCGTTCATGGGGTGGAAGACGAAGCAGGGGTCGGTCTCCAGCCAGCGCACCCGGTCGGCGCCCGCGTCGCGCGGCAGCAGTCCCAGCCGGGCCGGGCGGTGGGGGTCCCAGACCGGGTGCGGCCCGCCCGCGCGGGCGTCCGGGGCGAAGACCACCGGGAGGTCGTACAGCAGGACGTACCGCTCGGTGAGCGAGAAGGCGTGCATCATCGGGTGCCCGAGGACCGGGATCTCGACGTGCCGGCGCACCCGGCCGTCCCTCCCGGCGACGACGTACTGCACATACGGCCAGGCCAGGCAGTAGGCCACCGCGTGGAGCTCGCCGTCGAGCGGATCGACGACGGGATGGGCGGACAGCCCGCCCGGCAGCGTGCCGTGGAAGTCGAACGGCCCGATCGTGTAGAGCTCGGGATCGATCTCGTACGGCAGGGTGCCGCCCTCCACCAGCGCGAGGCAGTGCCCGGCGAAGGACAGCACATGGGTGTTGGGCGCGAAGTCCATGTCCAGGTGGCGCGGGCCGTGCAGCAGCTTCTCGCCCAGCCGCCCGGCCACCGCGTCCGAGCGCACCCAGCGGTTGCGGTACCACTCGGCGCGGCCGTCGCGCAGCCGCACCCCGTGGATCATGCCCTCGCCCCCGAACCAGTGGTAGGCGGCCGGGTCGGCGACGTCCAGGGGATTGGGCCCGTTGCGCAGATAGCGGCCGCGCAGGCAGTCCGGGAGGGCGCCGGTCACGGGCAGGTCGACCGCGGTCGTCTCGTCGCGCACGGGTGCGTACAGACCGCTCAGATAGGGATGCGGGTCCGTCATCCGGTCACCTCCGCCGGCCCTCCCCCGGCCGTCGCCGGGCCGGTGCCCCGCCGCGCGGGGCCCTCCCTCCACCATCCAGCGGAAGGAAGGGTTCGGCCAGCCTCCATCCGTTCGTCGGCTGTCCTTCATCCATGGCGGGTAACCGGCCCCGGCGGGCATTCGTTGCCGGGAACGCCAGGAGAAGCGCAGGACACGGGCAGGCCAAGAGCCGGGCAATAAACGCCCGCAGGGCAACCCTCCCGGTCCGTTCCCGCCTCTTTATCGATGACTATTGCCGAACCGAACGCGAGTACCCACCACGGGGGCAGGGAGTTGAGAGGCGCATGGGTCTGACCAGCCGGTCACTCTTGTACACGGTGGTGTTCGTCGCCATTGTGTGCGTGGGGCTCACGATATGGCTCTGGCCGAGGCTCGCCGGGCGCGGCGCGCTGCCCGTCCTGGGACGTCTCGGCGCGATCCTGGTGACCCAGCTGACCATCATGTCGGCGGTGCTGCTCGCCGTGAATTCGGCCAATAGCTTCTACGGCACCTGGGGCGAGCTGATCGGTAAGTACGACCGGTCGCCGGGACAGGTCGTCCAGGGCGCCGAGAACGCCACCGGAGGGGCGAGGGTCGACGCGGGCAAGGGCGGGCTGGTGCGCCCCGCCGGGTCCGAGGGGCTCGACCGGGCGGCGCTCCCCAAGGGGCCCAAGGACAAGGTCGGCGCCCTGGAGTCGGTACGGCTGGTCGCGCGCCGCGCGAACGTCGTCGAGCCCGCCTTCGTCTACCTCCCGCCGCAGTATTTCCAGAAGCAGTACGAGCGGGCCCGCTTCCCGGTGGTCGTCGCCATCAGCGGCTACCCCGGCGGCATCAACAACCTCGCGCAGTACCTGCAAGTACCCAGGACCGCGAGCACGCTGATCTCCGAGAACCGGATGCAGCCCACCATCGTGGTGATGGTCCGCCCGACCATCGCCCCGCCGCGCGACACCGAGTGCGTGGACGTGCCCGACGGTCCGCAGTCCGAGAGCTATTTCACCAAGGACCTGCCGGAGGCGCTGCGGAGCGCGTACCGCGTCGGCCACGAGGCCAGTGCCTGGGGCGTCATGGGCTATTCCTCGGGTGGCACCTGCGCGCTGGAGCTGGCCATGCGCCAGCCCGGGACCTATCCCGTGGCGGCCGCCCTCTCCGCCGATTACAAGGTGAAGAACGACCTCACCACCGGAAATCTCTTCGGCTCCGGCGAGGAGGCGAAGCAGCGTCAGCGCGAACACGATCTGATCTGGCGGCTGAAGAATCTCCCGACCCCGCACGTCTCGGTGCTCGTCACCAGCAGTGAAAAGGGCGAGAAGAACTACGAGGAGACGAAGAAGTTCCTCGCTGCGGTGAAAGAACCCATGACGGCCGCGAAGATCATCCTTCCGTCCGGCAGCCACAACTTCACCACCTGGCGGCGCGAGATCGCCCCCACGCTGGAATGGATGGGAAAGCAGCTCACCTTCCCGCAGGACACGGCGGACAAGCAGAAGAACGCCGATCAGCGGAAGAAGGAGGAAGCCGAGCGGAAGCGGAAGGAAGAGGAGGAGAAGCGGAAGAAGGACGAGGCGGAGAGCCGGGACGCCGGGCCGGAAGCGGAATCCTCCCGGGGGGACGGCGAGGGGGCTTCCGAATAGCCGGTACGGCCGGAGCCGCCGGCTGAGCAGCCCGACGTCGTCGCGTCGGGCTGTCGTGCTCACATCGAGGGCGCCGGGACGGGCGGCGGTGCCGCCGAGAGCTCGCAGGAGAAGAGCAGCTCGTCGTCCTGGTGCCCGCTGACCCGGGTGACACAGGTGCCCGACGCGTCCGGGGCATCGCGCTCGGCGGATATCCCGATCGGGCCGTTGAGCTCGGCGTACCGGTGGAACTCCGCCTTGAGCACGGTGGGCAGGACCACCAGGTGCGGGGACAGGGCGGTCGCCGCCTGGCGCGCGGCCTCCATGAGCACCATCCCGGGGATGTGGTCCACGGGATGGTCGAAGAGTATGGGGTGCCGGCCGTCGGCCCGCAGCATCCAGCGCCCCGGCCGGTCCCGCTCCTCCCGGCCCAGGACCACGTCGAAGACCGCTGTACGGCCCACGTGTTCGGGTGGCACGGGTGGCGCGTTCAGCTGGGTGGGCACCCCGGGCTCCCGGGCGCCGCGCAGTCTTCGGTAGACCTCCGGCGAGGTGCAGGTGAAGGACGCGCCGCCGGTCGCGGCGACCTCGCCGTCGCGGTGGAGCACCACCTCGTAGCGCATGGCCGACAGTGTCCGGCCGCGCCGGCGCACCTCGGAGCAGGTGACGTCCAGCTCCAGCTCGGCCGGTGCCGGGCCGATCACCAGGCCCTCGGGCCGCACCGAGTAGTCCAGGTGCCACATGAGGAACTGGTAGCCCAGTGGGACGTCGAACTCGGTGTGCGCCAGCAGCGCGCCCACCTGGCGAATCGTCTCGGCGACCATCATGGGGTCGTGCCGGGCGCCGTGCACCGGGGTGAAGAAGCTGTGGCCACGAGGCCATTGCGCGGTGATCCGGAAGCGCTCCGCGGCCACTCCGCGGCACCCCGTGAGCAGGACCTCGGCAACCGCCGCGCGGTGCACGAACTCACGCGGCACCGTGGTGGTGAGCCGGGGCAGATCGGACGTGATGGACCCGGGCACGGTAGTGGTCGGGTACATGTTTCCCCCTCAGTCGATAAGTGGATCGGGCCGGTTGTCCATCAATGTCAAGGTGCGTTCCGTCGGGTTTTCTTTTAAAGTGCTAACGTTCCCGGGTGAACGCCCTTCGGGGGGCCAAGATACAAGGCGGTTGACGACCGATCAGCCTCGATGTGATTCACCTCTCGCATGCGGAAAAACCCGGCCGGGCGGTTTAATTTCGGGGGGCTCTTCCCTCGACGATGGAGGTTGATTGTGGCCGCGCCGCTGCGCCGGATACGACTGGCCGCCGTCAATATCGACGGCGTTCTTCTCAACGATACGTTCAGTCCGATGATCCACCGCTTCGTGACCCGTCGCGGTGGTCGGTACACCGCGGACGTGGAACGCGCCGTCTTCTCGCAGACGCAGCTGGTGGCCGCCGCCGCGATGGGCAGGGCGGCCGGGCTGGACTGGACCCCCGAGCAGGTCCTGGAGGCCTACTTCGAGGAGCGTGCCGAGTACCTCCGCGAGGACCCGATCCGCCTCCTCGACGGCGCCGTCGAGCTGCTGCACCGGCTGCGCGCCCTCGGGCTGCGCACGGTCTGCTACGGCGGCCTCGACGCCTCCCACTTCCGGCGCCACCTCGGGGAGCACGCGGACCTCTTCGACGGCCCGGGGTATGTATGCACCAACGATTTCCGGCCAGGCATCGCCGAGATCACCAGGGACGTCTTCGGCCTCCGCTTCGACGCGGCGGTCTTCATCGACGACGTGGCCCGGGTAGCGGAGACGGCGCGTTCGCTGGGCACCGCGTTCATCGGTCACCCTTCCGGTTTCGCCCATGGCTTCCAGGGCGAGCTGATGCGGGCGGCAGGCGTGCGCCATGTGGCCGGGGCGCTCTCCGCGATCGACGAGGCGCTGCTGCGCGCGATCGACGCCGAGGCCGAGGCCGGGACCCTGTGGACGGGGACCGGCGCAGAAAAGAAAGAGGGGACAAGGGGATGAACGGCGAGCACGGGCTGCTCCGAGGCAAGGTCGCGCTGATCACGGGGGCGAGCAGCGGCATCGGAGCCGCCTCCGCGCGGGTGTTCGCGCGCGAGGGGGCCACGGTGGTGCTGGCCGCCCGGCGCGAGGAGCGGCTGCGCGAGCTGGTCGGCGAGCTGCGCGCCAAGGGCGCCGAGGCCGCGTACGTGGTGACGGACGTCAGCCGGCGCGAGGACACCGCGCGGGCCGTGGAGTTCACGGTCGAGCGCCACGGGCGACTGGACGTGGCGTTCAACAACGCCGGCTGGGGCACGGGCCGCACCCCGCTGCACCTGATGGACGACGAGCAGTACGACAGCATCATGGACGTCAACGCCCGCGGCGTGTGGAACTGCCTGCGCGACGAGATCGCCGCGATGCTGGAGTCCGGCGGTGGCGCGATCGTCAACAACAGCAGCGTCGGCGGTCTGCTGGCCACCCCGGTCGCCGCGCCCTACGTGGCGGCCAAGCACGCGGTCATCGGTCTGACGAAGGCGGCAGCCGCGGAGTACGCGGCCCAGGGCATCCGGGTGAACTCCGTGGCCCCGGGCACCACCCGCACCGAGGTCGTGGCGGACTGGTTCGCGCGGAACCCGGGCATCGAGGCCGCGCTGCACGCCGCGACCCCGCAGCCCCGCACGGCGGAGCCGGAGGAGATCGCCGAGGCGGCGGCGTGGCTGCTCAGCGACCGCGCGTCCTTTGTCACCGGCGTCACCATGCCGGTGGACGGCGGATTCACCATGGTGTGATTCCAGCCGGTGCGATTCGCCTTGGCGGGTCCCATTCACCAGGGTGAGAATTGCGCCAGATTGCGAGGCCGGGCTTGATAGGATACGGACTCGCCGGTTTGATTTCGGGGGCGGCAACCGCACCAGGGGGTGCACCTGTCGTCCTCGCCGCCGACATGCGGCGAAGCGACCCCATTGATCCGGAGGCAACCGTGGCAAAGCAGGACCGTGCGATCAGGACTCGCCAGTCCATTCTCGAAGCGGCCGCGGTGGTGTTCGACGAGCGTGGCTACGACGCCGCCACCATTACGGAGATCCTGGCGCGGGCCGAGGTGACCAAGGGGGCGCTGTATTTCCACTTCGCCTCCAAGGAGGAGCTGGCGCTCGCGGTCATAGACGCCCAGATGACAACCGTCCCCGAGCCGGCCGAGCTCGCCGGCTCCTGCAAGATGCAGGAGCTGGTCGACATGGGCATGATCTTCGCGTACCGCATGCTCGAGGACCCGCTGCTGCGCGGCAGCGTCCGGCTGACGCTGGAGCACGGGTCGTCGAACCTCAACCGGTCCAGCCCCTTCATCGGCTGGACCGAGGTGCACACCCGGGTGCTGCTGGAGGGCAAGGAGCGCGGCGAGGTGCTGCCCCACGTGGTGCCGGCCGACACCGCCGAGCTGATCGTCGGCGCGTACGCGGGCGTCAACACCATGTCCCAGGTGGTCACCAACCGCGCCGACCTCGAACGCCGGGCCATCGTGCTCTACGAGCACGTGATGCCCAGCGTGGCGGTTCCCTCGGTGCTGGCCCGGCTCGACATGAGCCCCGGCCGCGGCGCCCGGGTGCTGGCCATGATCCGGGCGGAGCACGGGACCGGGGGCCGGGCCGAGGACGGGCACCTGATCGCCGCCGGCTGACGGCACGAACCCTTCCGGCCGGAGGGCCGGAGCGCCCCGGCGTACGCGCCGGGAAGAGCGGCCGACCGCGCGGCATTCAGCCAAACCGACTCGCCGGTATGGAAGGTCCCGCGGAGCCGCGCCGCGGTCACCGGACCGTGGGGGCCTCGGTCGCGTCCTCGCGACCGGCCGAGTCCAGGATCTCCAGGGCGACCCGGAGGAGAGCGGCGCGCTTGTCCTCGGGGTCGCCCTTCATGCCGTCCATGAACGTGCCGAAGTGGACCGTCAGCAGCGCGCTGGAGTACCGCACGGAGCTCTCCAGTTCGCCGTCCCCGGCCTGGATGAGCCGGGACACGGCCGCGACCCGCCGGCGCAGCGTCCGGCCGATGGTGAGCTCGCGCAGCGTCGCCTGGTTCTCCTGGAGGATGCGGTAGATCGGGGCGGCCTCCCGCAGGGCCTCGCTGTAGCGCCGCAGCAGCTCCCGCTTGGTCTCCAGGGTCGCGGGCTGCGCCTCGCCCCAGGCGATGAGCTCGTCGACCGGGGCGCCGAACTGGTCCGAGAGCGCGCCGAGGATGTCCTCCTTCGTCTTGAAGTGGTAGTACAGCGCGGCCTTGGTGACCCCGAGCTCCTCGGCGATCTCCCGCAGCGACGTCTTCTCGTAGCCCCGCGTCACGAACAGGTCCAGCGCGGTCCTCTGAATGCGCTCGCGGGTGTCGCTCTTGCGGGGCTGTGGCGTGCTGCCCATGGGCTCACTCTCCTGCTGTCCGTCGTCCGTCGTCCATGTACTCAACTAGCCCGTCGGCAAGTAAGTACAGGGGGGCCTCCCGCCCACGTTAGGGGAGAAAGATCGGCTCCCAGGACACGATCGGTACGGCGATACCGCCCGGACCCCGTCCTCCCGGGGGCGTAGGGGGTGCGGTCGCGTCGTCCGCCGCGCCCTCGCCAGGGCACCCGTGCCCCCGGCCGGCCCGCGACGCCGTTCCGCCGGCGTGAACAAAACTTCCCGCTGGTCACCGTCCGCGCGGTCAACCCGCGGATGTGACGCTCCCTCACCATCGGGCCGCTGGCCGGAACCTTGTGGCCGGGATATTTCGTTGAGAGGTCTCTTACCGGTCGGCAAGTTAGTAAAAAGCATACTTGACGCCCGGTTAGGGGCTGCATACTCTTCCGGCGGAGCTGGCTGGCCTGGCGGCAAGTACGAAAAACGCGACTGGACCGAGGGGATGGTGCGCGTCGGGATGGCACGACACATTGCTGCCGCGATCGACTACTACGCCGCACACGACTACTACGCGGCGGACGACCACGCGGCGGACGAGCACGAGCTGGACGGCGGTGCGACCGAGGAGCCCCTTCCCGCGGTCTTCGAGGGGATGAGCGTCCCCATCCGGACCGCGGCGTCGCTCCTCGGGCTGACGCCCTGGACCGTCGCCCACCTCATCGAGCGCGGCGAACTGTGCAGCGAACGCGGCGGGCAGTACCGCTATGTGACACTGACCAGCATTTTTTCCTATCGACGGCTGACACGTTGATGCCGATTTCGGGGTAGCGAATTCCACTGGCTCGAATGAGTGAAAGCCCGGTGAATGCCCGGAACCTCCGTAAAGGGCCGGAGTTATTCAGAACGCTTTCTCAGTGGGGGCGCTACACGATCGAAAGGCTATAGACGTGCTCAAGAAGGTACTCGCGACGGCCGCCATGTCGGCTTCCGCGGTCGGCGCCATCGCCTCCCCCGCGATGGCCATCGGGAACGACCAGGACGTCGCCAACGCCAACGGCGCCAAGACGGGTTACGGCAACACCGCGACCGGCGGTCATGAAAGCCCGCAGATGAGCCTGATCCAGGGCACTCTCAACAAGCCGTGCCTGGGCATCGGGAAGATCAACGCGCAGGGCCTGCTCGGCGCCGTTCCGATCAACCTCCAGGACATCCCGATCCTGACGTCCCAGCAGCAGCAGCAGTGCACCGACAACTCCACGATCAACGACGGCGACGACCCGCTGTCGCACATCCTGGACGAGATCCCGATCCTGTCGGGCAACGGCTCCGGGAACAGCGGAGGCGGCCTGTTCGGCGAGCACGGTCACGGTCACTGACCGGGATCCGTACGGACCATGGGAATTCCCCCTGCGACGGGTGTGCGGGACCCGTCGCGGGGGGTTTCCCGTGCCGGGGACCGATGCGGAAATCGCGGCGCGCACGATCCGCGAACTCATCGGCTTGTCATGGGAATCGGGCCGGAACGCGGCGTCGAATGGGCCGTACGAATGAAGCCCGATAACCTTCGCGGCCGCGCCCGGGTTAGGCATGACGTTCTTGTCATGGCTTGTCATGTGTCGGCCCGTCGGCCCGCCGCCCAGGAGCGAAGGAACAACTGTGATCAAAAAAGTGATGGCCACGGCCGCGCTCGCCTTCTCCGCGGTCGGGGGTACCGCCGGCCCCGCCCTGGCGGCCGGCGGCGGTGACCACCAGGACGTCATCAACGGCAACGGCGCCACGCAGATGTACGGGAACACCTGGACCGGTGGTTATATGAGCCCGCAGATGGGGCTCATCAACGGTTCCTTCAACAAGCCGTGCATCGCCATCGGCAAGCTGGGCCTGAACTCGCTCGTCGGCCTGATCAGCGTCCAGGACATCCCGATCCTGTCCTCGCAGCAACAACAGCAGTGCACCGAGAACTCCACGATCAACGACGGCGACGACCCGCTGTCGCACATCCTGGACGACATCCCGATCCTGTCCGGCAACGGCTCGGGGAACGAACGCCTGGACCGGGTGCTCGGCTACGAGCACGAGCACGGGCGCGGTCACGACCACGGTCACGAGCACTGGCACGACCACGGTCACGACCACCACGGGCACGGCGGACACTGACCGCACGCGTCCCGCGCGGCCCTTCAGGAGCGAGCACCGCCCCCGGCGATCCCGGGGCGGTGCTCGCTCCACGTACGGGCTCCACGTACGGGCTCCACGTACGGGCTCCACGTACGGGCTCCCCGGTCGCGTCAGCCCTCGTAGTAGACGGTGAGCACGGCACCGCCGACCTCGACGCGCCGCTGCCCCAGGCCCTCGCCGCGGCGCAGCGCCCGCAGGCAGGCGCGGAACATCGTCATCTCCTCGCCCGTCAGCACCGCGGCCGCCAGGTCGAGGAGTTCGGCGACGCTCCGGTCCGTGAGGACCTCCGGCAGATCGCCGGAGAGCAGGACGACGGATTCCCCGGTGCGTCCCCGGACGACGGCGTGGGACGTCGAACCACCACTGACTACGAGCACACATTCCCCCTGGCCTCGGCAGAGCGAGACGATATCCGGGGCGGGGCATGATCCTCGGCCGGTCGGGAATATTCGCTGGATTCAACTGTTCCGGGAACCGGCCGGGTTGAGGGCGGCGTCCGGTACGCCGGCCTGGGCCGGAACGGTTCGGTTCAGTCCCCGGCGGGTGACTCCTTGGGCGCGCGTTCGAGCAATGACTCCACCAGGGCGGCCACATGCCGGCGGTCGTCGGACGACAGCCGCTGGACACTCGCGATCAGCATGTCGACCTCGGGGTCCGGCCGTGTCGCCGGGGTTTCCTCGCCCGCCGGGTAGAGGTGGATGCCGCAGGCCTCGGCTGCGGCCCGCCGCACGGTGTCCAGGGGGAGTTCGAGGCCCCGCGCCAGGCCCTCCAGGGTGGCGGGCTGCGGCATGCGCACCAGGCGTTCGGCGGTGGCCAGATGGTGCACGGTCGAGCGGGGGATGCCGCCCCGGCGGGCCACCTCCCCGTAGGACCATCCCTGCCGGTCCAGGCGCTGTCTCATCAACTGCTGCAGTGCGTTGGCCACTGACGGTCGCTTCCTGCTCTCGGCGGTTCGGCTCTCGGCTGGCCCGTCCCTCGGGTGGAACCGATTCTACGGGCGGCGTCCAGAGGAACCGCTTGCGCGGGGCCGCCGACCGCCACTAGTGTCCAATCTCGTTGGACAGCACGTCCGACCGTATCGGACACGAGGCCGGGGGGTCCTGCCCGTGCCCGAGCGCGCATCCCGCGAACACCATCCCGGAGGGGGACGACCATGCTCGACGCGCATGAGCTCGAGGCCGAGTCCGCTGAACTGCTGCCCGGTCGTGAGGCGCTCGGGAAGCTGAAGTTCAGCTTCTCCCGCACCACGAACGTCACCAAGCACGTCGCCAACGTCTCGGCGCACAACGCCTCGTCGGCGCTGAACGTCTGCTCGCCGGACGCCGTGGCCCAGTCGGCGGCCGGCCAGGCGATCGCCATCCAGCAGTAGGACGCCGCGCCCGGGACGTCCGTCAGGGACGTCCCGGGGCACCCGTCCAGGACGCCGCGTCCAGTACACCGCGGCCGCACGCCGCCGTCCGCAACAGGCGTGCGACAGATCGTCGTCAGAAGTGTCCGCGGCCCGCACCGGCCGCACGGCACGTCGTTGCACACGTCGTTGGAGAGAAAGGCATCGCCATGAGCATGAACCCGATGGAGCTCGAGGCCGAGTCCGCCGAGCTGCTGCCCGGTCGTGAGGCGCTCGGGAAGCTGAAGTTCAGCTTCTCCCGCACCACGAACGTCACCAAGCACGTGGCCACCGTCCACGCGCACAACGAGTCCCTGGCCGTCAACGACAACTCGCCCTTCGCCGTGGCGCAGTCCGAGGCGAGCCAGGTCATCTCGATCAAGCAGTAGCCCGGCCCACACGCTCGGCGGGTCGCGTCCAGGGGAAGCGCGGCCCGCCGACAGGGGGGGGACACCAGCGGTTTCGCCGAGGGGGAGGAACGTGGATGACGGTGGTCGGAGACCACGAGGCCGGCCGCAGCCGCCATCGCAGCATCGGTGAGACCGCGACACTCCCATGGGACACCGGGGCCGGCGACGTCCGGACAGGGGACGCCGGCGCCCCGGTGCCGGGCCCCGGCGGATTCCCGTACGCGGCGTCCCGCGCGTACGAGGAGACGTACGGGGACGGGGCCGACGACGCGGAGGACCCCGGGGGGCCACCACCCCCGGGCCCGCCGCTCGCACGGCAGCCCGAGCCGTCGTGGCGGCCCGGCGCGGAAGCCGTCGTCCCACGGCTCGGCGCCGGGCTGCGGCTGCACGGCGAGTACCAGGGCTCCGGCTTCAACGAGCCCAAGTACATCGCCCGCCGGGGCGACGGACAGGTCGTCCAGCTCTCCCGGCTGCTTCACCTGGTGGCGTCCGCCATCGACGGCGTACGCGACCTGCGCGCCATCGCGGCCCAGGTCAGCGCCGGCTACGGGCGCGAGGTCAGCGAGGAGAACATCGCCTACCTCGTGGAGCGGAAGCTGGAGCCGCTCGGCATCACCGTGCCGCCCGGCCAGGAGAGCGACGAGGTCACCGGACCACGCTCCGACCTGCTGCTGAGCCTCAAGGGCCACCGGGTCGTCTTCAACGAGAAGCGGGTCGCCGTCATCGCGCGCTCGCTGGCCTGGCTCCACCGCCCGCCCGTCGTGACCGCCGTCCTGCTGGCGGCCGTCGCCATGGACGTCTGGCTCTTCGGCTTCCACGGCGCGATGGAGCCCGTGCTCAGCGTCCTCGACCAGCCGCTGCTGCTGCTCGTCGTCTTCGTGCTGACCGTCGCCTCGCTCGTCTTCCACGAGTTCGGACACGCGTCGGCGTGCAGATACGACGGCGCGCATCCCGGCTGCATCGGCTGCGGCATCTTCCTCATCTGGCCCTCGATGTACACCGACGTCACCGACGTCTACCGGCTCGGCCGCGCCGGCCGCATCCGCACCGACCTGGGCGGCGTCTACTTCAACGTCGTCTTCATGCTGCTGCTGACCGGCGCCTACTTCGTCACCGGGCAGCCCTTCCTGCTGTGCGCCGTCTACCTCGGCCACTTCGAGGTCCTGGAACAGCTGATGCCGGCCGTCCGGCTCGACGGCTACTTCATCCTCGGCGACCTCGCCGGAGTGCCGGACCTCTACGGCAAGATCAAGCCGATCCTGCTCAGCATGATCCCGGGCCGCAGGCCCGACCCGGCCGTCGCCGACCTCAAGCGCAGGACCCGGGTCATCGTCACCACCTGGGTACTCACCATGGTGCCCTTCCTGCTCGGCGAGCTCTGCTACGCCCTGTGGAACCTGCCGCGCCTGGTCGCCACCGGCATCCGCTCGCTCACCCAGCAACTCACCGGTACCTACGAGGCGTTCAGCGACGGCGAACTGGCGGCCGGGCTGGCCGGCGTGCTCGGCAGCCTCATGCTCGTCGTCCCGCTGGCCGGCATGACGTACCTGTCCGTCCGGCTCTCCGGCCGGCTGGGCCGCAACGCGCTGCGCTACACCGCCGACCGGCCCCGGCTGCGGGTCGGGCTCGTGCTGGCCGTGGGCGCCGTCGCCACCACCCTCGCCTACGCCTGGACCAGCGGCGTCACGCCCAAGCCGCTGCCGCCCCAGCCGCCGATCGCCCCGATCCTCCAGCCCCACGTGCCCGTCGCCCCGGTGGCGCCGAGCCCCACCCTGCCGGGCCACGACCCGTCCGCCCCGGGCCGCCCCGGAGCCTGGACGCCGGACGGCGCGGCCCCGGCCGTGACGCCGCTGCCCTGGCGCACCCCGCCGGCCGCCCCCGGGCTGCCGACCCCGGCCCCGGCCGCGGTCCGGGTGCCGCCCGGCGCCCCGGCGGCCACCCCGGCCCCGGCGCCCCGGCCCACCGCCGCGGCCCCGGTCCCCGTCGTCATCCCGCCCTCCATGCCACCCGCGCTCCCGCCGGCCCTGCCGCCGTCCGCCCCGCCGGCCCCCGCGCCGGCACCGGTTCCGGCGCCCAGTGCCACGGCCGCGCCCTCGCCCGTGGCGTCCGCGCCGCCCGCCCCGGCCCCCGCGCCGTCGGCGAGCCCGTCCGCGGCCGCCACCACCCCGGCGCCGCCCGCGCCGGCGGTGTCGACCGCACCGTCACCGTGAAGCGCGCTGCCACCGCGTATCACACCGCCACGCGCGTCGCTCGATCGGCACCGCGCGTCGCGCACGTCACCCGCGCGTCGCGCACGTCACCCGCGCACCGCGCACGTCACCCGCGCACCGCACCGTCACCGTGAACCGCTCCCGGAACCGCGAACCGCGAACCGTTCCAGGAGCCATGATCAGCTCCAGGAGGAGCCCGTGAAGCACCGTCCCTCCCGCCGCCTCGTCCGCCTGGGTCTGCTGGCGGCCGGCCTCGCCACCGTCGTCACCGCCGGCCCGGCCCAGGCCGCCGAGGCGGTCGTGGTCGCCGACAGCGTCCGCACCACCGCCGACCACCGCCATCCCACGCAGTTCCGCGACAGCTTCTCCGTCCGCGAGCTCGGGGCCGTCACCGCCGCCCGCGCGGACAACCGGGCCACCGCCCGGTCGGTGGGCTGCTCGGCGGACGACGCCTGCCGCTCGGTGGCGCTGTCCTTCCAGATCGTCACGGTCTCCGGGCCGCGCGTCCGGCTCAACGCCGTGAACAACGGACGGGCCGTCAACGAGCACTGCACCGGCTGCCAGACCCTCGCGGGCGCCTACCAGTTCGTCCTCTCCACCGCGAAGCCCACCCGGCTCACCGCGAGCGCCCAGCGACGCCTCGCCGACGTCCACCACCGCCTGGATGCCCTGGGCCGCTCCCGCCTCCCCGCGGCCGAGCTGAAGAAGAAGGCCGACGCGCTGGCGGGCGAGGTCAAGAACCTCCTCGGCGACCCCGCCTCCACCACGGCCGCCCACGCGGCCCGGCCGACCGTCGAGGTCCACCGCCGGCTGGACGGCGGCTGGCCCGGTCGCTGACGCCACCCGGGCCGTGCCCGCGCGATAATCCGGATCATGAGCCTCACCGCATCCCGCCTGCGGCTGCTCGGTGATCTGGCCGCCGTGGGGGCGCCGTACCCGCTCGCCCTCTCCGGCGGCCACGCGATGTACGCGCACGGCCTGGTGGACCGCCCGTGCCGGACCGTGGAGCTGGCCACCGACAGCCCGGTGCCCATGACCGGCATCGCTGCCGCCGTCCGCTCGGGCCTGGCCGAGCGCGGCTGGCGGCCGGGCGACGCCGACACGGGCCCGCTGGAGGCGCGCCTGGGGCTGACCGACGCCACGACGGAGGAGGACCACCTGGTGGTCCTCCTCAAGGAGACGATGTGGCGCCCGCCCGTCCGGACCGCCCTGGGCCTCGCCCTCGCCCCCGAGGACGTCGTCGGCACCCGCGTCCGCGCCCTCGCGGACCGCGGTCTGGCCCGCGACCTGGTGGACGTCCACGCGGCGGCGGCCCGCTGGTCCCCGGCCGACCTCGAGGAGTTCGGCCGCCGCCACGCCCCCGACACCTTCGACCCGGCCGACCTCCAGGCCCGCCTGGAGGCGGCGGACTGGACCGACGACACCGACTTCGCCGCCTGCGGCCTGGACCCCGCCACGACGACCGCCCTCCGCCACTGGGCCGGCACCTGGGCCACCGAGATCGCCGAACGCCTCGCGGAGGAGGCGCCGTACGAGGACGAGGACCCCGGGACCTGACCCGGCCGGTGAAGGGCCCGGAACGCGAACGGCCCCTGGACCGAGGGTCCAGGGGCCGGAAACCGAGCGGGCGACGAGAATCGAACTCGCGCTCTGAGCTTGGGAAGCTCATGTTCTACCATTAAACTACGCCCGCTTGAGGGCGCCCCGTAGGGCGTCGCATCGTCGCACACTCTACCTCATCGAAGGCCTCCGTCGCACTTGTCGCGGGGGTCTTCTTCGTGTGTGAGGGGGGTGTGCGCGGCATGGGGATGCGGGCGTGGGGGACGGCAGTTGGGGCGTACCGTGGGGGTCGGCAAGCGGCCGGGGGGCTGTCGGGGTGCCGCCTTCGAGTCGGTCCGTTACATCCCCTAATGTGGCTTTTGTCTTTCATGCCGTGGGGAAAGGGAGCTCGATGGAGCGCACCGTCGTTCGTTGTGCCGAGGGGCACGTGTTCAGCACCGCTTCGTTCCCGATGCAGAACCTCGACGCGGCCCGGATCGGCCCCGGGCGGCTGCTGCGCTGCCCGCGCTGCGCGCGACTGCGCCGGTCCGTGCCGGTGACGGGCGAGAAGAGGTGATCGGGCGCGGGCCCGGGCCGGGCGGCCCGGGCCCGCGTTGTCAGGTTGTCCGTCTTCTTTGCGTATCCTCGAGGCGTGCTTCTCTCAGACAAGGACATCCGGGCCGAGATCGACGCCGGCCGAGTGCGGATCGACCCGTTCGACGAATCGATGGTGCAGCCGTCGAGCATCGATGTGCGGCTCGACCGCTACTTCCGGGTGTTCGAGAACCACCGGTACCCGCACATCGACCCCGCGGTCGAGCAGGCGGACCTCACCCGTGAGGTGGTGCCGGAGGGCGACGAGGCGTTCATCCTGCATCCGGGCGAGTTCGTGCTGGCCTCGACGTACGAGGTGATCACGCTCCCGGACGACGTCGCCTCGCGACTGGAGGGCAAGTCCAGCCTCGGCCGCCTCGGCCTGCTGACGCACTCCACGGCCGGCTTCATCGACCCGGGCTTCTCCGGGCACGTGACGCTGGAGCTGTCGAACATGGCCACGCTGCCGATCAAGCTGTGGCCCGGGATGAAGATCGGGCAGCTGTGCATGTTCCGGCTGACGTCCCCCGTCGAACATCCCTACGGGTCCGCGAAGCACGGTTCCCGGTACCAGGGCCAGCGCGGGCCGACGCCCTCGCGGTCCTTCCAGAATTTCCACCGCACGCAGGTCTGAGCGACCAGGGAACAAGGCGAAGAGCAACGTGAGCGACATCCGCGAGAACCTGACCTACCCGATCTTCGGGGAGGCCATCCGTGAGCTGGCACAGACCATCGCGGACGACGGCTACGAGCCGGACATCATCCTGTCCATCGCGCGTGGCGGCGTCTTCGTCGCCGGCGGCCTCGCCTACGCGCTGGACTGCAAGAACATCCACCTGGTGAACGTCGAGTTCTACACGGGTGTCGGTTCCACGCTCGAGATGCCGGTCATGCTCGCCCCGGTGCCGAACGCGATCGACTTCTCCAACAAGAAGGTCCTCATCGCGGACGACGTCGCCGACACCGGCAAGACGCTCAAGCTCGTGCACGACTTCTGCCTGGAGACCGTCGCCGAGGTGCGCAGCGCGGTCATCTACGAGAAGCCGCAGTCGCTGGTGAAGTGCGAGTACGTCTGGAAGCGCACCGACGACTGGATCAACTTCCCGTGGTCCGTCGAGCCGCCGGTGGTGCGCCGCGAGGGCCAGGTCCTCGACGCCTGAGCGGACCGCCCGGGCGGACCGCCCGCGCATCAGCGGCACACGAACGGGGAAGGGCCCGGGGGGGGGGGGGGGGGGGGGGGGGGGGGGGGGGGGGGCGTCGGGGGTGGTGGGGGGGGGGGGGTGTTGGGGACGGCTCCCCCCCCCCGCGCCCGCCTCGCGCTCGCCGG
>NZ_JBWKFM010000014.1:84051-108124 GCF_056434285.1 Streptomyces sp. NPDC044063 | reverse complement strand
CCCCCACCTCCCCCCCCCCACCCCCCCACCCCCCACCCCCCCACCCCCCCCCCCCCCCCCCCCCCCCCCCCCCCCCGGCCCCTTCCCCGTGGCTGCGTACGGCCTAGAGCGTGCCCAGCTTCATCAGCGACAGCAGGGCGACCAGCTGGATCGCCGACGCGCCCAGCGCCCGCGGCCAGGGCAGGTCGTGCGACTTGGCGACCATGGAGGTCAGCAGCGCGCCGCCGGCCACCCAGGTGGCCCAGCCGAGCACCTGGACGAGCGTGCTGTCGCCGCCCAGGAACATCGCGAAGAGCAGGCGCGGCGCGTCCGAGATCGACATGATCAGCATCGACAGGCCGACCGTGGGCTGCCACAGGCCGTTGCCGCCGAGCTGCCGGGCGAGGGTGTGGGTGACCGCGCCCAGGATCAGCCCGGCGATCACCACCACGACGCCGGTGATCAGGACGGCCGGCAGGCTGTTGGCGAGCGAGGCCTTGAGGACGTCCTCACGGGCCTTGTCGAAGCCGAAGACGGCGAGCATGCCGTAGACGAGGGTGACGATCAGCGCGGGGCCCCACATGGTGTGGTCGCGCATCTGCCAGAAAGTGGCCTGGGGCCGCAGCACGATGCCGCTCAGCAGGTCCTTCCAGTGCAGCCGCGGCCCGGGCGGCGGGGCGGGCGCCGCGGCGTCGCCGTACGGGCCGGGCCCGCCGCCCGGGCCGCCGTACGCGTCCGGGGCCTCGCCCAGGCTGAACTGCTGCGTACGGCCCGGGTCGTCGGGGGTGCGGCCGTAGTACGGGTCGTGGGCGGCCGGACCGCCGCCGTACCCCTGCCCGTAGCCGGGCGGGGGCGGCGCCTGGTGCTGGCCGCCGCCGAAGTACTCCGGCTCGTCGTAGCCGCCCGGCTGCTGCCACTGCTGCTGGCCGCCGCCGTAACCGGGTATGCCGCTCTGCCCCGGCGCGCCCTGGCCGCCGTAGGGAGCCTGCTGTCCTTGCCGCGCGGGCCCGGGGTCGTGCGAGTCCCGTCCGCGTCCCATCCTGAATCCAGCCACGCCTCGAACGTACCCGGTCCCGGCGGGTCCGGACGCCGGGCCCGGGGTGACGGGCCCGGCTTTGCGGCCGACCTGTGACATCCCTTAGGGGAAAGGTGGGGGTCGGCGTGGGCCGTGGGGACGTTGCGGCTAGCGGGCGATCGCCTCGACGCCGCCGGTGTTCTCGATCATGCGCTGGAGCACCCGCAGCGCGGCCGCGTACTCCTCGTCGGTGATGCCCTCGTGGATCTCCCCGCGGACCCGGACGACGACCTCGTGGGTCCGGGCCTTGGCCTCGCGGCCGGCGTCGGTGAGCCGGAAGCGGGGCTCCTTGCCGTCCGCGTCGTCGGTGTCGTCGGCGTCTGTCGTGACCCAGGCGCGGGCCGCGAGCGAGTCGAGCGCGTGGTCGATCGCGTCGCGTCCCTCGTCGAGGGCGGCGGCCAGCAGGCCGCGGATCTCCTCGCGGGTCAGCCCCTCCTCGGCGGAGTCGACGCGGTTGAGGATCCACCACTGCGGCTGGGTGATGTCGATCCGGGCCATCGCCGCGCGGATGTGGCGGATCACGGCTCTGTTGGCGACCCAGCTCCAGTAGCCGATGGGCTGGCCGGCGAGCCGCGCGGTGTCGGAGTTCGGGAATTCCAGCTTCGTCGTCGTCATGTCGCCGACGGTAGGACCTCAAGCAGGCTTGAGATCAAGTGTGTTGACGGTCACCGGGACGGTCACCACAAGAAGCGGAACGGCCGGGCCCCGCGGTGGTCCGCGGGGCCCGGCCGTACGTCGTGGCGTGGCCGGACTACTTCACCGGCTCCGGGTCCGGCTCCGGCGCGTCCGCCGTCTCGCCGTCGCCCTCCGGGGCGGCCGGGGTCTTGACGGACTCCAGCAGGAGCTGGGAGACGTCGACGACCTGGATGGACTCCTTGGCCTTGCCGTCGTTCTTCTTGCCGTTGACCGAGTCGGTCAGCATGACGAGGCAGAAGGGGCAGGCGGTGGAGACGATGTCCGGGTTGAGGGACAGCGCCTCGTCGACGCGCTCGTTGTTGATGCGCTTGCCGATCCGCTCCTCCATCCACATGCGCGCGCCGCCGGCGCCGCAGCAGAAGCCGCGCTCCTTGTGGCGGTGCATCTCCTCGTTCCGCAGGCCCGGCACCTTGGCGATGATCTCGCGCGGCGGGGTGTAGACCTTGTTGTGGCGGCCCAGGTAGCAGGGGTCGTGGTAGGTGATCAGACCCTCGACCGGGGTGACGGGGACGAGCTTGCCCTCGTCGATGAGGTGCTGCAGCAGCTGCGTGTGGTGGATGACCTCGTACTCGCCGCCGAGCTGCGGGTACTCGTTCGCGATCGTGTTGAAGCAGTGGGGGCAGGTCGCGACGATCTTCTTCTTGGACTTCGGCTTCTTCGTGGACTCGTCCTCGGAATCCTCGCCGAAGGCCATGTTCAGCATCTCGACGTTCTGCTGGCCGAGCTGCTGGAAGAGGAACTCGTTGCCCAGACGGCGGGCGGAGTCACCGGTGCAGTTCTCCTCGCCGCCCATGATGGCGAACGACACGCCCGCCATGTGGAGCAGCTCGGCGAAGGCCTTGGTGGTCTTCTTGGCGCGGTCCTCCAGGGCGCCCGCGCAGCCGACCCAGTAGAGGTAGTCGATCTCGGAGAGGTCCTCGACGTCCTTGCCGACGACCGGGACCTCGAAGTCGACCTCCTTGGTCCACTGGAGGCGCTGCTTCTTGGCGAGACCCCAGGGGTTGCCCTTCTTCTCCAGGTTCTTGAGCATCGTGCCCGCCTCGGACGGGAAGGAGCTCTCGATCATCACCTGGTAGCGGCGCATGTCGACGATGTGGTCGACGTGCTCGATGTCGACGGGGCACTGCTCCACGCACGCGCCGCAGGTGGTGCAGGACCACAGCACGTCCGGGTCGATGACGCCGTTCTCCTCCAGCGTGCCGATCAGCGGGCGCTCGGCCTCGGCCAGGGCGGCCGCCGGGACGTCCTTCAGCTGCTCCTCGGTGGCCTTCTCCTCGCCCTCCATGGACTTGCCGCCGCCGGCGAGCAGGTAGGGCGCCTTGGCGTGCGCGTGGTCGCGCAGCGACATGATGAGCAGCTTCGGCGAGAGCGGCTTGCCGGTGTTCCAGGCGGGGCACTGCGACTGGCAGCGGCCGCACTCGGTGCAGGTGGAGAAGTCGAGGATGCCCTTCCAGGAGAAGTGCTCGATCTGGGAGACGCCGAACTGGTCGTCCTCGCCCGGGTCCTCGAAGTCGATGGGCTTGCCGGCGCTCGTCATCGGCTGCAGGGCGCCCAGCGCCACGTCACCACTGGACTCGCGCTTGAACCAGATGTTGGGGAAGGCGAGGAAGCGGTGCCAGGCGACGCCCATGTCGGTCTTCAGGGAGACCGTGATCATCCAGATGAAGGACGTCGCGATCTTCAGGCCCGCGAAGAAGTAGGTGAGGTTCTGGAGCGTGGAGACGTCCATCCCCTCCAGCCACGAGACGACCGGGTACGAGATGAAGAACGAGGCCTCGTAGCCGTCCACGTGGTGCTGGGCACCCTCCAGGGCGTGCAGCATGAAGATGCAGACGCCGACGATGAGGATGACGGACTCGACGAAGTACGCCTGGCCGGTGTTGGAGCCGGCGAAGCGGGACTTGCGGCCCGGCCTGTCCGGCCGGTTCAGCTGGCGGATGACGATGAGGGTCAGGATCCCGAGCGCGGTCATCGTGCCGAGGAACTCGACGAAGACGTTGTACGGGGCCCAGTCGCCGATGACCGGCAGGATCCAGTCGGCCTGGAAGAGCTGACCGATGGCGTTGACGATCGTCAGCAGCAGTGAGAAGAAGCCCACCGCCACGAACCAGTGCGCGACGCCGACGACGCCCCACTTGTTCATACGGGTGTGGCCGAGGAACTCCTTGGCCACCGTGACGGTGCGCTGAACGGGTTCGTCCGTGCGGGTACCGGCCGGTACGGGCTGGCCCAGCCGTACGAAGCGGTAGATCTGCAGGAGGGCACGGCCGAACAGCGCGACGCCTACCGCGATGAGTACCAGCGACACGATGATCGCGGCGAGTTGCATGGGAGGGCTCCTCGGACCTGCGTGAGCGGGAAAGAGCGGGAACGGTGTGGGATTACCAACGGGTAACTTATCCAGTCCGTACGAGACTACTCACTCTCCCGCGCGCGATATACCCGCATCGCCGGTGATCTGTGTCGCTCAGGCATGCCTTAACGCGCGCGTGCCCGCCGTGCGCGCTCCGCTTCACGATCGCGACTGACTGTAAGTCTGACATAAAAGTTGAGTGGGCTCGACTCAGGTCTGTTGACAGGTTCGGCGGGCTGGTGCACCCTTGAGCCTGTTCCACTCAAGTCAGCTGGAGGAATCGACATGGCACGTGCGGTCGGCATCGACCTGGGTACGACGAACTCCGTCGTCAGTGTTCTCGAGGGCGGTGAGCCCACCGTCATCACCAACGCCGAGGGCGCCAGGACCACGCCGTCCGTCGTCGCCTTCGCGAAGAACGGTGAGGTGCTGGTCGGCGAGGTCGCCAAGCGCCAGGCCGTCACCAACGTCGATAGGACGATCCGCTCGGTCAAGCGCCACATGGGCACTGACTGGAAGATCAACCTGGACGGCAAGGACTTCAACCCGCAGCAGATGAGCGCCTTCATCCTGCAGAAGCTGAAGCGGGACGCCGAGGCCTACCTGGGCGAGAAGGTCACCGACGCGGTCATCACCGTCCCGGCGTACTTCAACGACTCCGAGCGTCAGGCCACCAAGGAGGCCGGCGAGATCGCGGGCCTGAACGTCCTGCGCATCGTCAACGAGCCCACCGCGGCCGCCCTGGCCTACGGCCTCGACAAGGACGACCAGACCATCCTGGTCTTCGACCTCGGTGGCGGCACCTTCGACGTCTCGCTGCTGGAGATCGGCGACGGCGTCGTCGAGGTGAAGGCCACCAACGGTGACAACCACCTCGGTGGTGACGACTGGGACCAGCGCGTCGTCGACTACCTGGTCAAGCAGTTCGCGGGCGGCCACGGCGTGGACCTGTCCAAGGACAAGATGGCGCTCCAGCGTCTGCGCGAGGCCGCCGAGAAGGCGAAGATCGAGCTGTCCTCGTCCACCGAGACCTCGATCAACCTGCCCTACATCACGGCGTCCGCCGAGGGCCCGCTGCACCTGGACGAGAAGCTCACCCGCGCCCAGTTCCAGCAGCTGACCGCGGACCTGCTGGACCGCTGCAAGACCCCGTTCCACAACGTCATCAAGGACGCCGGTATCGGCCTGTCCGAGATCGACCACGTGGTCCTGGTCGGCGGTTCCACCCGTATGCCCGCCGTCGCCGAGCTCGTCAAGGAGCTGACCGGCGGCAAGGAGGCCAACAAGGGTGTGAACCCGGACGAGGTCGTCGCCATCGGTGCCTCGCTCCAGGCCGGTGTCCTCAAGGGTGAGGTCAAGGACGTCCTGCTCCTCGACGTGACCCCGCTGTCCCTCGGCATCGAGACCAAGGGCGGCATCATGACCAAGCTGATCGAGCGCAACACCACGATCCCGACCAAGCGCTCCGAGATCTTCACGACGGCCGAGGACAACCAGCCGTCCGTGCAGATCCAGGTCTACCAGGGCGAGCGCGAGATCGCGGCGTACAACAAGAAGCTCGGCATGTTCGAGCTGACCGGTCTTCCGCCGGCCCCGCGCGGCGTCCCGCAGATCGAGGTCTCCTTCGACATCGACGCCAACGGCATCATGCACGTGACCGCCAAGGACCTGGGCACGGGCAAGGAACAGAAGATGACCGTCACCGGCGGTTCCTCGCTCGGCAAGGACGAGGTCGACCGCATGCGCCAGGAGGCCGAGCAGTACGCGGAGGAGGACCACCGCCGCCGCGAGGCCGCCGAGACCCGCAACCAGGGCGAGCAGCTCGTCTACCAGACCGAGAAGTTCCTCAAGGACAACGAGGACAAGGTCCCGGCCGAGGTGAAGACCGAGGTCGAGACCGCGGTCGCCGAGCTGAAGGAGAAGCTCAAGGGCGAGGACTCGGCCGAGATCCGCACCGCGACCGAGAAGGTCGCCGCGGTCAGCCAGAAGCTCGGCCAGGCGATGTACGCCGACGCGCAGGCCGGTCAGGCCGCCGCGGGCGCCGACGCCGGCCAGCAGGCCAAGGCCGAGGACGACGTCGTCGACGCCGAGATCGTGGACGACGAGAAGCCGAAGGGCGGTGCGTCGGCGTGACGGAGGAGACCCCGGGCTTCGACGAGAACGAGAAGCCTGAAGGCACCTCCGACGCCGGCACCCCCGACGACGCGGCGAAGGCCGCCGGGTCCGCCGACAAGGCGGGCCCGGCCGGCCCGGCCCCGACCGGCGAGGAACTCGTCGAGGTAGGCCTCCAGGCGCAGCTGGACCAGGCCCAGGCGGCGCTCGGCGAGCGCACCGCGGACCTCCAGCGGCTCCAGGCGGAGTACCAGAACTACCGTCGCCGGGTGGAGCGGGACCGCGTCACGGTCAAGGAGATCGCCGTCGCGAACCTCCTGACCGAGCTCCTGCCCACGCTCGACGACATCGGCCGCGCCCGTGAGCACGGCGAGCTCGTCGGCGGCTTCAAGTCCGTCGCCGAGTCGCTGGAGACGGTCGTGTCCAAGATGGGTCTGCAGCAGTTCGGCAAGGAGGGCGAGCCCTTCGACCCGCTGGTGCACGAGGCCCTGATGCACAGCTACGCGCCCGACGTCACCGAGACCACGTGCGTGCAGATCCTGCAGCCGGGGTACCGGATCGGCGAGCGTACGATCCGCCCCGCGCGGGTCGCGGTCGCCGAGCCGCAGCCGGGCGCGAGCCCGAAGGCCGAAGAGGCGTCGGACGAGGAGAGCGGTGGCCCGGAAGAGGGCTGACGCCCTGGGTGACGGGAAGGAGGGACGTCGGGGATGAGCCTGAGCAGGGACTTGTTGGAGAAGGACCTCTACAAGGTCCTCGGCGTTCCCAAGGACGCCACCGAAGCGGAGATCAAGAAGGCGTACCGGAAGCTCGCCCGCGAGTACCACCCGGACGCCAACAAGGGTGACTCCTCGGCCGAGGAGCGCTTCAAGGAGATCTCCGAGGCGAACGACGTCCTCGCCGACGCCAAGCGCCGCAAGGAGTACGACGAGGCACGCGCCCTGTTCGGCAACGGCGGATTCCGCGCCGGGCCGGGCGGGGGCGGCTCGTTCAACTTCGACCTGGGTGACCTCTTCGGGGGCGCCCAGGGCGGTGGCGGCGGCGGTGGTGGTGCCGGCGGCTTCGGCGGCGGCCTGGGCGATGTGTTCGGCGGCCTCTTCAACCGGGGCGGCACGGGCCAGCGCCAGCAGCCGCGCCGCGGCCAGGACATCGAGTCCGAGGTGACACTCAACTTCACCGAGGCGGTGGAGGGGGCCACGGTCCCGCTGCGGATGTCCTCCGCGGCGGCGTGCAAGAACTGCTCCGGCACCGGCGACAAGAACGGCACGCCCAGGGTCTGCCCGACGTGCGTCGGCACCGGCCAGGTGTCGCGCGGCTCGGGCGGCGGCTTCTCGCTGACCGACCCCTGCCCGGACTGCAAGGGCCGCGGGCTCACACCCGAGAACCCCTGCGACGTCTGCCACGGCAGCGGGCGCGCCAAGTCCGCCCGCACGATGCAGGTGCGCATCCCGGCCGGCGTGTCCGACGGGCAGCGCATCCGGCTGCGCGGCAAGGGCGCCCCGGGCGAGCGCGGCGGCCCGAACGGCGACCTCTACGTCGTCGTGCACGTCGGTTCCCACCCGGTCTTCGGGCGGAAGGACGACAACCTGACCGTCACCGTGCCCGTCACCTTCGTGGAGGCGGCGCTGGGCGGCGAGGTCAAGGTCCCCACGCTCGGCGGCCCCCCGGTGACCCTCAAGCTGCCCGCGGGTACGCCCAACGGCCGCACGATGCGCGCCCGTGGCAAGGGCGCGGTGCGCAAGGACGGCACCCGCGGCGACCTCCTGGTCACCGTCGAGGTCGCCGTGCCCCAGAACCTCGGCGACGAGGCCAGGGAAGCCCTGGAGGCCTACCGCGTGGCCACCTCGGGTGAGGACCCGCGAGCGGAGCTGTTCCAGGCCTCGAAGGGAGCGTGAACCCCATGGATGGTGTCGGCCGTCGGCGCAATCCCTATGAGCTGACCGACGAGTCGCCGGTCTACGTGATCTCCGTCGCCGCTCAGCTCTCGGGGCTGCATCCGCAGACCCTGCGGCAGTACGACCGCCTCGGCCTGGTCTCCCCGGACCGTACGGCCGGGCGTGGCCGGCGCTACTCCGCACGCGACATCGAGCTGCTGCGGCAGGTCCAGCAGCTGAGCCAGGACGAGGGCATCAACCTGGCCGGCATCAAGCGCATCATCGAGCTGGAGAACCAGGTGGCCGCGCTGAAGGCGCGCGTCGCCGAGCTCCAGGCGACGGTCGAGGGGGCGGCCACGGCCATGCAGCAGGCCGAGGCCGCGGTGCACGCCTCGTACCGCCGCGACCTGGTGCCCTACCAGGACGTCCAGCAGACCGGCGCGCTGGTCGTCTGGCGGCCGCGGCGGGACCACCGGGAGCGCTGAGACAGCTCGTACGAATGGGCCGGGAGGACCGTGAGGTCCTCCCGGCCCCTTCGCATGCCTGCGGGGTGGGATGACGGGAGTTACGGAAAGTTATCCACAGGGGTGGTGGATGACGGTCCGTGACCGCCACACTCGGGGCATGACGGGGGAGACGGCGGGGGAGATGGCGGGGGCCGGGGTTGCTCTGCGAGCGTTGGCCGACGCCCAGGGCGGGGTGGTGCTGGCGGTCCAGGCGCTGGCCGCGGGGTGGTCGCGGGGCCGGCTGGGCCGCTTCCTGGCGGCGGACGGATGGACGCGGCTGCGGGCCGGCGCCTGGCTCGCGCCCGGGCGCGGGGCCGGGCCGCTCCAAGCGCTGTGGGCGCTCCAGCTGCTGCGGCCGGAGCTGGTGGTCAGCCACTGGTCGGCGGCGGCGCTGTACGGCGTGGCGGCCGCGCCCGGCGGCCTCCCGGAGTTCGTCCGGGCGGGCCGGTCGGCGGTGAAGGGGGCGCGGCTGCACCGGCTGCCGCTGGAGCCCGGCGAGGTGATGACGGTCGGGGGCCTCCGGGCGACGTCCGTCGCGCGGACGATGGCCGATCTGCTGCGCGCCGGGCCCCGGGACGACGCGCTGGTGGCGGTCGACGCGGCGCTGGGCTGGCGGCCGCTCGCGCCACCGGGGCCGCCGGGCTCGCCGCCGGGTGGGCCGTCCGGTTCGTCACCCGGTTCGTCGCCCGGTGGCCGGGGCGGGCGGAGACCGCCGCTGACCACGCTCGACGCGATCGGCCGTGCCCTGACCTCGGCTCCCTCGCTGCGGGGCGCCCGGAGCGCGGCCTGGTGGCTGGCGCTGGCCGATCCCCGGGCGGGCTCCGCGGCCGAGACGGTCGCCCGGCTGCGGATGTACGACGCGGGGCTGCACCCCGAGACCCAGGCCATGCTGGTGGTGCCCGCCACGGGCCGCCGGGTGTATCCCGACTTCCTCTTCCGCCGGCAGGGCCTGGCCGTGGAGACCGAGGGTTACGCCTGGCACGGCAGCCGGGCGCAGCACCAGCGGGACGTCATACGGTTCAACGACCTCGCGGCCTGCCCGGAGGTGCGCCGCATCCTGCGGTTCACCAGCGCCGACGTCCACCACCGCCCGGCCATGATGATCCGCGACATCCGGGCGGCGCTGGACTGAACCGCTGACCGGTCAGCCCCGGCCCATCGCGCGGGTGACGGCGATCTCCAGGACGACGCGCTCGGGGTTGGGGCGCGGGACGCGCTGGTAGCGCTCGGCGTAGCGGGCGACGGCGTCCGCCACGGAGTCGGCGTCGGTGCGGACCACGGCGCGGCCCTCCAGGGTGGCCCAGCGGCGGCCCTCCAACTGGCAGACGGCGACGCGGGCGCCGTCGGGCCCGGCGGCCAGGACGTTGAGGGCCTTGCGGCTGTTCTTGCCGGTGATGACGCGGGCGATCCGGGTATCGGGGTCGAAGGTGACGCCGACGGGGACGACGTGCGGCGAGCCGTCCGGGCGGTGCGTGGTGAGGGTGCATATGTGCCGCTCGCGCCAGAAGGCGAGGTAGGCGGGGTCGAGAGCGCGAAGGTCCTGGGCCATGACGGGAAGCCTAGGGCGCCGCGCGGGCGTGGGGGGCGGCTTCACTCACAAGTGGGGCATTTCGGGGAGGTGCGCTACCGCGAGGAAGTTGAGTGGAATAGACTCAACTTATCGCACGTTGCTTCCAGCAGGACTGCGGGGGAACCGCAGGCGAGACGGGTTACGCGACACACAAGGAGGAGCCCCGAGCCGTGGATGCCGAGCTGACCAACAAGAGCCGCGAGGCGCTCAGCGCCGCGAACGATCGGGCCGTGTCCGCGGGCCACGCCGACATGACGCCCGCGCATCTGCTGCTGGCGCTGCTCGCCGGCCGTGACAACGAGAACGTCATGGACCTGCTGGCCGCCGTGGAGGCCGACGCCGCGGCCCTGCGCTCCGGCGCCGAGCGGCTGCTCGCCGGGCTGCCCAGCGTCCAGGGCTCCACCGTGGCACCGCCCCAGCCCGACCGCGAGCTGCTGGCCGCGCTGGCGGACGCCTCGGAGCGGGCCCGCGACCTGGGCGACGAGTACCTCTCCACCGAGCACCTGCTCATCGGCCTCGCCGCCCGGGGCGGCCGGACCGGCGAGCTGCTCGCCGATCAGGGCGCCTCCGCCCGCCGGCTGCTCGACGCCTTCGAGGGGGCGCGGGCCGGGCAGCGGGTGACCTCCCCCGACCCGGAGGGCACGTACAAGGCGCTGGAGAAGTTCGGCACGGACTTCACCGCCGCCGCCCGCCTCGGCAAGCTCGACCCCGTCATCGGGCGGGACCACGAGATCCGCCGCGTGGTGCAGGTCCTCTCCCGCCGTACGAAGAACAACCCCGTGCTCATCGGCGAGCCGGGCGTCGGCAAGACGGCCGTCGTCGAGGGGCTCGCGCAGCGGATAGTGAAGGGCGACGTCCCCGAGTCGCTGCGCGACAAGCGCCTGGTCTCCCTCGACCTGGGCGCCATGGTCGCGGGCGCCAAGTACCGCGGCGAGTTCGAGGAGCGGCTGAAGACCGTCCTGGCCGAGATCAAGGCCAGCGAGGGCCGGATCATCACCTTCATCGACGAGCTGCACACCGTCGTGGGGGCGGGCGCCGGCGGCGACTCCGCCATGGACGCCGGCAACATGCTCAAGCCCATGCTGGCCCGCGGTGAGCTGCGGATGGTCGGCGCGACCACCCTCGACGAGTACCGCGAGCGGATCGAGAAGGACCCGGCGCTGGAGCGGCGCTTCCAGCAGGTGCTGGTGGCCGAGCCGTCCGTGGAGGACACGATCGCCATCCTGCGCGGCCTCAAGGGCCGCTACGAGGCCCACCACAAGGTGCAGATCGCCGACTCCGCGCTGGTCGCCGCCGCCGGCCTCTCCGACCGCTACATCACCTCCCGCTTCCTGCCCGACAAGGCCATCGACCTGATCGACGAGGCCGCCTCCCGGCTCCGTATGGAGATCGACTCCTCGCCCGTCGAGATCGACGAGCTCCAGCGCGCCGTCGACCGGCTGCGGATGGAGGAGCTCGCCCTGCGCAACGAGTCCGACGAGGCGTCCAAGGAGCGGCTCGCGCGGCTGCGCCGCGACCTCGCGGACAAGGAGGAGGAGCTGCGCGGGCTGACCGCGCGCTGGGAGAAGGAGAAGCAGTCCCTCAACCGCGTCGGCGAGCTCAAGGAGCGCCTCGACGACCTGCGGGTGCAGGCCGAGCGCGCCCAGCGCGACGGCGACTTCGACACCGCCTCCAAGCTGCTCTACGGCGAGATCCCGGCCGTCGAGCGGGAGCTGGCGGAGGCCGCCGCGGCGGAGGCCGAGGCCGAGCAGGAGGCCGCCGCCAAGGACCTCATGGTCAAGGAGCAGGTCGGCCCGGACGACATCGCCGATGTCGTCGCCTCCTGGACCGGCATTCCGGCCGGGCGCCTGCTGGAGGGCGAGACGCAGAAGCTGCTGCGCATGGAGGAGGAGCTGGGCCGGCGGCTGATCGGCCAGGCCGAGGCCGTGCGGGCCGTCTCGGACGCCGTGCGGCGCTCCCGGGCCGGCATCGCCGACCCCGACCGGCCCACCGGCTCCTTCCTCTTCCTCGGCCCCACCGGCGTCGGCAAGACCGAGCTGGCCAAGGCGCTCGCCGCCTTCCTCTTCGACGACGAGCGGGCCATGGTCCGCATCGACATGAGCGAGTACGGCGAGAAGCACTCGGTGGCCCGCCTGGTCGGCGCCCCGCCCGGTTACGTCGGCTACGAGGAGGGCGGTCAGCTCACCGAGGCCGTGCGCCGCCGCCCGTACACGGTGGTGCTGCTGGACGAGGTGGAGAAGGCCCACCACGAGGTCTTCGACATCCTGCTCCAGGTGCTCGACGACGGCCGGCTGACGGACGGTCAGGGCCGGACGGTGGATTTCCGCAACACCATCCTCATCCTCACCTCCAACCTCGGCTCGACGTTCCTGGTGGACCCGCTGCTGAAGGAGGAGGAGAAGCGGGAGAAGGTGCTGGAGACGGTCCGCGCCTCCTTCCGTCCCGAGTTCCTCAACCGGCTCGACGACACCGTGGTCTTCCACCCGCTCGGCACCGGGCAGCTGGAGCAGATCGCCCGGATCCAGATCGGCCACCTCCAGCGCCGCCTGGCCGACCGCCGGCTCGCGCTGGAGGTCACCGACGCCGCGCTGGCCTGGCTGTCCCGGCTGGGCACCGTGCCCGGCGCGGAGGGCGGCGCGGCCCCTGACCTGGCCTACGGCGCCCGCCCACTGCGCCGCCTGGTGCAGACGGCCATCGGCGACCGGCTGGCCCGCGCCATCCTGGCCGGGGACGTCCGCGACGGCGACACGGTCCGTGTCGAGGTCGCCGAGGACGGCCGATCGCTCACTGTTTCGCCTGCTCGCGAGCGTGCTGTCGGCGAAACACCGTGACAACTGGCCGGGCGGGGGTTGCCAGCTCCCGCCCGGGATGGGGGAGGATGGCGGGAGACCGTACGAAGGGAAGAACTGGTGAGCATCGACCCGTCCTCGATTCCGAATTTCGGGGGCCAGCCCGAACCGCACTCTGAGGCGGGCCCGACCGGCCCCGTCATCCCCGACCAGGACCTGGTCAAGCAGCTCCTGGAGCAGATGGAGCTGAAGTACGTGGTGGACGACGAGGGTGACCTCGCCGCGCCGTGGGAGCAGTTCCGCACGTACTTCATGTTCCGTGGCGAGGAGGAGCAGCAGGTCTTCTCCGTGCGCACGTTCTACGACCGTCCGCACGGCATCGACGAGAAGGCCCGTCTCCTCGAGGTCATCGACGACTGGAACCGTCGCACGCTGTGGCCGAAGGTCTACACCCACACCCACGACGACGGCACCGTCCGCCTGATCGGCGAGGCGCAGATGCTGATCGGCGTCGGCGTCGCGCTGGAGCACTTCGTCTCCAGCACCGTCAGCTGGGTGCGTGCCTCGATCGAGTTCGACAAGTGGCTCGTCGAGCAGCTGGGCCTGGAGGCCGACGCCGAGTCGGACGACGACAAGCCGGACGACGAGGCCTGAGCCTCAGCGGCGGCTACATCGGGACCCTGGCCACGGCCAGGAGATAGGTCCCGTAGAAGAACGACAACCCGGCCAGCGCGCCCGCCGTCACGGCGACGGTGCGTGGCCGGGCCCTCGCCATGGCCACGGCCGCCGGCATCAGCAGCGGGAAGGCCGGCAGCAGGAAGCGCGGCTTGGAGGCGAAGTAGCTGGAGCCGCCCACCGCGATCACGACCAGCACGACCGCGTACACCAGCAGCACCGCGGGCGGCCGGTCCAGCGCCAGCAGGACCAGCGCCACGAGCGCGACGCCCAGGATCGCCAGCGTCACGTAGTAGACCAGGTAGTCGCGCGAGACGATCAGGTGCCGGGTGAAGAGGAACGCGTCCCGGCCGAAGTCGAAGCGCGAGCCCCACAGCCGCTGCACCTCGAAGTAGCCCAGCGGCCCGCGCCCCGAGCGCAGCCCGGCCCACACCACGTAGCCCGCCCAGCCCGCGGGCGCCAGCGCCGCGCCCGCCCAGGGCCGCCAGTCCCGCCGGGCCCGGGGGTCGCGCCACAGGGCGAGGGCGACGGCGCACCAGATCGCGGCGGCCACGGCGATCGCGTTGGGCCGGGAGAGCCCGGCCAGCAGGGCCAGCGCCCCGGCCGTCGGCCACCGCCGGGTGAGCGCCGCGTACAGCGCCCAGGCCGCCAGCGCGGTCATCAGCGACTCGGTGTAGGCCATGGTCTGCACGATCGCGTGCGGCATCAGCCCCCACAGCAGCACCAGCAGCGTCGCGGCCCGCCGCCCGTACAGCCGCTCGCCGACCGCGTAGATCCCCCACGCCGCCGCTCCGGCCGCCGCCCACGCCACGAGCAGCCCGGCGCTGACGACGGTGAGCGGCAGCAGGGTGGCGACGGACCGCACCAGGGCGGGGTAGAGCGGGAAGAACGCCAGGTCGTTGTAGAAGACGCCGCGGGTGGTGGGCGAGGGGACGATCAGCCCGTAGCCGTGCCGGGCGATGCCCGCGTACCAGATGCCGTCCCACAGGTGGCCGAGCAGCGTGCGCGGGTGCTTGCCCGCCCACCAGGCCCAGGACGCCATCACCGTCATGCCGGTCAGCCGGACGGCCGCGTAGAGGCCGAGCGCGGGCAGCGCCCGGCGCAGGGCCTCGCGGACCCGGTCCGTCCGGTCGGCCCGGCGGCGGTCGCGGGCGGCCCGGCGCTGGCCCGGGGCGCGGGCGGGCACGGTGACACGGTGAACGGTGGGGCCGGCGGCGGACACGGGGGCACCTCCGGTGCGGCTGCTACGGGAATGTGGAGGCCTGCCGGCGGGCGGTCCGTTCGGCATCCCGGCGGCATACCGACCATGCGGCCCCCGCCCCGCGCGCGCGACTTACAGCGCCCGTAAGCGGTGCACCTTCCACCCGCTCGGCCGCACCCCGGCCTATGGTGAAGCCGATCACCGGACCGATGTCCGGCCCGGGAGCATCGACCGAGGGGAGCGGACCGAGATGACCGAGGACACGGTGGGCGCGGGCGGGGACGGATGGGCTCCGGCGGCGCGGGTGCGCGGGCTGGGGACGTCGGTCTTCACGGAGATGACCGAGCTGGCCCGCCGGACGGGCGCGGTCAACCTGGGGCAGGGCGTGCCCGAGCTGGGCGCGCCGTCCGCGCTGCTGGAGGACGCCGCGCGGACGATGCTCGGCGGCGGCAACCAGTACCCGCCCGCCCACGGCTTCCCCGCGCTGCGCGAGGCCGTGGCGGCGCACCAGCGCCGGCGGTACGGACTGGAGTACGACCCGCGGGAGGAGGTGCTGGTCACCACGGGCGCGACGGAGGCGCTGGCGGCGGCGCTGCTGGGGCTCGTCGACCCGGGCGACGAGGTCATCGCCTTCGACCCCTGCTACGACGCCTACCCGGCGGGGGCGCGGTTCGCCGGCGCCCGCCTGGTGCCCGTTCCCCTGGCGGAGGAGGGCGACGGGTTCGTGCTCGACGCGGCGGCGCTGCGCGCCGCGATCACCGGGCGCACCCGGGTGCTGCTGCTCAACACCCCGCACAACCCCACCGGCAAGGTGTTCACCGCCGGGGAGCTGGCGGAGGTGGCGGAGATCTGCCGCGAGCACGACCTGACGGTGGTGACGGACGAGGTCTACGAACACCTGGTCTACGACGGGGGCGCGCACCGTACGATCGCCGCGCTGCCGGGGATGCGGGAGCGGACCCTGACGATCTCCTCGGCGGGCAAGACGTTCAACGTCACGGGCTGGAAGGTCGGCTGGGTGTGCGGGCCGGCGCGGTTGGTGGCGGCGGTGGCGGGGGCGAAGCAGTTCCTCACCTACGCCTCCGGCACGCCCTACCAGGAGCCGCTCGCGCGGGCGCTGGGGGGCGTGGAGGAGTGGGCGACGGAGCTCAGGGCGACGCTGAGCCGTCATCGCGATCTGCTGAGCGAGGGGCTCACGCGCGCCGGTCTGCGCCCCCTTCACGCGGAGGCGGGGTATTTCGTCCAGGCGGACATCCGCGCGTGGGGGCACGCCGACGGCGTGCGATTCTGCCGTGAACTCCCTTTGCGCGCCGGGGTGGTGGCCATTCCCACGTCCGCCTTCTACCTGCGCCCCGACGCCCCGTCCTATCTGGTGCGTTTCTCCTTCTGCAAGCAGGAGAACTCGGTTCTCGAGGCCGTGGAGAAGCTGATCGCCGGACGGTGACCTCCGCGTTTGCAACTGGCCCAGAGCCATTCGCATATGCGTCCGGCGGATTTCACCATCCGCCGGACGCCGGTGTGTTGAACATTTGAGCTGTACGGCCCTCTCGTGGATGGAAAGTTGCAGATGATGGGTAAAACTGCTGTGGGCGCGGCTCATTCGTGATTCCCTCTCATTCAGAGCCACGTTGAGAGCCAACTCCTGGGAATCGCCGGAATCCGGAATCCCACCCGCCGGAGCGGAGCCACGGAACCAGGGGTCTCGAATGTGGGCATGAGCCGGCGCACCCGAAAGGAAATCTGGTCCTCCTCGGGGCGGGCCGGCCCACCCTCCACTGCCGCTCGCGGAGCCGACCCATGCTCACCACCCTCAAAACCACCTACACCGACACCCGCGCCGCCGACCTCGCCTGGTGTCTGGGCAAGGAACCGCTGCCCGCGCTGGCGGTCCTCGACCTCCACCTCGACGGCGCCGCCGTGCAGTTGCGCCTGCTGGGCGCCTCCCACCAGGTCATACTCGAAGAGGAGGACGGAGTCTGTTCGGAGACGGTCGCCTGCATAGCCGGCAGCAGCACCCCGCTGCCGCTGGGGGTCGCCCGGCGGGTCGGCGCATGGGAGTACGAGTTCGCCGCCCGCGTCGAGACCCTCTCCCGCTGCTCGTTCGCCGGCCGCGCGCAGGAGCTGCTGGCGCTGGTCGCCGAGCACCCGCAGGGTCTGGCCGGAACGTTTCCGGGCAGCCCCCACGCCTTCACCGCGCTGCTCGCCCAGCGCCACGACGGCCAGATCAGCTGGCGCACCTGGCACGCCTACCCCCAGGAGGGGCGGCTGGTCGCGACCCGGACCCGCGTGGGCGTGCGGATGACCGCCCCGCTCTGAGGACCGCCCCGTCCCGCCCCGGCCCGCCGCGCCCGGCCCGTCGTCGGTGCCCGTCGTCGGCCCCATGTGGATTAAACCCGTGTGGGTGACAAAAGGTATACCGGTTCGTGACGTAGCGTTCCCGCATGGTCCACCACCGCCCGGTGCCGGCGCGGCTGCCCGTACGGGCCGGGCTCGGCCGCCTCCTGGTCCTGACCACGGTCTTCATCTGCGCCGCCTGCGGGCTGGTGTACGAGCTGGAACTGGTCGCCCTGGCCTCGTACTTGATCGGCGACTCCGTCACCCAGGCCTCCGTCGTCCTGTCGGTGATGGTCTTCGCCATGGGCGTCGGCTCCCTGCTCGCCAAACGGCTGCGCGGCCGGGCGGCCGCCGGTTTCGCGGCGGTCGAGGCGGTGCTGGCGCTGACCGGCGGGCTGTCGGCGATGGCGCTGTACGCCTGTTTCGCCTGGTACGGGCAGGCCCGGCCGGCCCTGGTGGGCTTCTCGCTCGCGATCGGGGTGCTGATCGGCGCCGAGGTGCCGCTGCTGATGACCCTCATCCAGCGCATCCGCCGGCAGGACGCCGGCGGCGCGGTCGCGGATCTCTTCGCCGCCGACTACGTGGGCGCCCTGGTCGGCGGGCTCGCCTTCCCCTTCCTCCTGCTGCCCGTCCTGGGCCAGCTGACGGGAGCGTTGCTGACCGGCGCGGTGAACGCGGTGGCCGGCGGGGCGCTGGTGCTCTGGCTCTTCCGGGGCGATCTGTCCGCCCGGGCTCGCTGGGTGCTGATCGTCGCGAACGCGCTGGTGCTGGTCCTGCTGGCCGTCTGCTCGGTGCTCACCGGCCCCTTCGAACGGGCGGCGCGCACCGCCGTGTACGGCGCGGACGTCCGGGTGGCCGTGCAGTCGGAGGTCCAGGAGGTCGTGCTGACCGGCGGCGGCGTCAGCGGGCGGCCGCTGTCCCTCTTCCTGGACGGGCGGCTGCGCGTCAGCGGCGACGACGAGTACCGCTACCACGAGGCCCTGGTCCATCCCGTCATGGCGGGCCCGCACCGCCGCGTCCTGATCCTGGGCGGCGGCGACGGCCTGGCGGTGCGCGAGGTGCTGCGCTATCCGGACACCGCAGCGGTGACCGTCGTCGAGCTCGACGCCGCGGTGCTCCGGCTGGCCCGCACGGACACCGACCTGGTGGCGCTCAACCACGGCGCCTACCGCGATCCGCGGGTGAGGGTGGTGACGGCCGACGCGTTCGACTGGCTGCGCGGGGGCGCCGAGGGCCCCTACGACGTGGTCATCTCCGACCTCCCGGACCCGGGCGTGACGCCCAGCGCCAAGCTCTACTCGCAGGAGTTCTACGGCCTGGTGGCCCGGGTCCTCGCTCCCGGCGGCCGATTAGCGGTGCACGGCGGCGACCTCGACGTGCGGCCCCGGTCCTTCTGGACGGTGGACGCCACGGTCCGGTCGGTGGGCCTGCGGTCCGTGCCCTACGAGGTACGGGCGCCGGCCGTGCGCGGTGACCGCCGGCCGGGGTGGGGGTTCCTGCTCGCCGCCCGCTCACCCGTACGGCTGCGGCTGTCCGACGCCCACCCGTACCTGCCCACCCTGACGCCCGAGCGGCTGAGCGCCGAGGCCCGCGCCGCCGCGTCGCACCGCGAGACCGGGCTGCTGCCGTCGACGCTGATGCACCCGCGCTATCCCGGATGACCGCTCACGGCCCCGGCGTCCCGCCGCAGGGACGCGCGGAAGGCACCCGGGGCCAGGCCCACCCGGTGCTGGAAGAACTTCGAGAAGTTGGCCGCGTCGTCGAACCCCAGCCGGCCCGCGATCCGCGCCGCGGGCAGATCGCTGTGCGCGAGCAGCCGCTTGGCCTCCAGCGTCACCCGCTGGTCGATGAACTCCTTGGCCGCCACCCCGGTCGCCGCCAGCGTGGCCCGTGACAGGGTGCGGGAGGAGTAGCCGAGCGTCCGGGCGTAGTCCGCGACCCGGCGGCGCGTGGCGTAGTCGCGTTCGACGGCCCCCCGGAAGCGCAGGAACGTGTCGTCGGCGGGGGCGGTGTCGGCGGCGGCCGTGGTGTGGGCCAGCCGCAGCACCAGCACGGAGAACAGATGCCGCAGGACCTCGGCGTGGACGCCCGAGGGGAGCGCGGAGCCGGTGCGGTAGTCCGTGGCCAGGTGGCGCACCGCGCAGAAGACGGCCTCCCGGTCGCCGCCCGCGGGCCGCCACAGCACCGGCCGGAAGGGGTCGTCGGCCGTCGCCGCCACGCTGCTGCCGGGCGGCAGGAAGCCGGCCTCGACCAGGACGACCGTGCCCTCGATCCCCGGTACGTCGTCGCCGAACTGCTGCACCTGTCCGGGGCGCACCCACAGCACGTCGCCGCCGCGCAGCGGATGGGCGGTGAAGTCCACGGTGTGCGAGGCCGCGCCGGAGTCGACGGCCAGGATCTGGTGGAAGTCCAGCCGCTGGGGCCGGGTCAGCAGGCCCTCGGACGCCCGCTCGCGGAGCTCGGCGAGGGTCATCACCTCCAGGCCGGCGGGGGCGCCGGGCGGCGGCTCGTAGGCCAGGTCCAGAATCCCGGCCGTTTCGCCGTCCGGGTCATCATGTCGTTTTTTCACCATGAGCAGGCGCGAGCCTACCTGGCCGGGGGGCGGTGCGCTGCCTAGCGTTGTTGTCCGGCGCACTCGCCGTTTCCGCAGCTCAGGAGGTAACCCACCATGGCCAGGATCGCTCTCTTCGGTGCCACCGGCACGATCGGCAGCCGCGTTCTCCGCGAGGCGCTGGACCGGGGCCACCAGGTCACGGCGGTCGTCCGCGACCCCGCCAAGGTCACCGAGCAGCACCCCAACCTCACCGTCACCACCGGTGACGTCCTGGACCCCGAGTCGGTGGCCAAGGCCGCCCAGGGCCAGGACGTCGTCGTCAGCGCGGTGGGCGGCGGCGACGGCCCCGGCCATGTGGCCACCATCGAGCCGGCGGCCAAGGCGCTGGTGGCGGGCCTGCGGACGCTCGGCGACGCCGCTCCGCGCCTGGTCACGGTCGGTGGTGCGGGCTCGCTGCGCACCCCGGACGGCAAGCAGGTGTGGGACGCGGAGGGGCTGCCGGAGTTCCTGCTGCAGATCATGCACGCGCACGGTGACGCGCTGGACTTCTACCGCACGGTCTCCGACGTCCGCTGGACCAACCTCAGCCCCGCGGGCCTGATCCAGCCCGGCGAGCGCACCGGCACCTACCGGACGGCGCTGGAGGACCTCGTGATCGACGCGGAGGGCAACAGCCGTATCTCCGCCGAGGACTACGCGGTGGCGCTCATCGACGAGATCGAGACGCCGAAGCACGTCGGTGAGCGGTTCACGGTCGGATACTGACCGTCTTCTGACGGAAAGTTCGATCGGATTCGACCGGGGCGGTACTGGTACGGGGCCCGATGGGTAGGCTCGCTTGCTATGGAGCATGAGGTGTTCGTTCCGTTTCCGGTCGGTGCGGTGCGGCGAGTTCTTTCCGACCCGGCACGCGTCGCGCGCTGCGTCCCCGGCCTGCAGCAGGACGCCTCGGCCGGCGCCGCGCTCGCGGGTCGCCTGCGGCTGCGCATCGGCGGTTCGACGATCACCTACCGGGGGGCGCTCCGGCTCACCGAGCGGGACGGTTCGTACGAACTCTCCGGCGAGGGCACGGAGGCGCGCGGCAGCGGCACGGTGACCCTCGTGCTCAGCGCGCTTCCCGAGGAGATGCCGGGCGGCACCCGGCTGAGCTGCACCGGAACGGTCGGCGGCGCCGGGCGGCTCACGGAGTTCGACGCCAGGACCGCCGAGTCGGCGGCGCGGCGGCTGCTGGACCGGTTCGCCGCCGCCCTCGCCGAGGAGCTGCGCGACGACGAGGCCGCCGCCGCGGCGGAGGAGACCGGGCCCGACAGCGCCGTGGAGGCCCCGGTGGCCGAGGTCATCGAGGTCGTCGAGGCCGGGGGAGCCCCGGAGTTCGAGGACGACGTCCTCGACGAGGAGCCCCCCGCCGAGGCGGCGCACGCCCGCCGCACGATGATCGGCCGCAGTGCGGAGGAGGTCGACCACGCGCCGCCGAGGGGCCGTTACGCCCCCGTCCCCGCTCCGGAGACCACCTCCGGCACGGCGGTCCTGCGCTGGGTCGCCCCCGCGGCCGCGCTCGCGCTGGCGGGTGCCGTGGTCTTCTCCCGCGCGCTGCGCCGCAAGCGCTGACGTGGCGTCGCCCGCCGGATTCGGCGGGTATGCCCAGGTCCCAGGGCATAGGGTCGAAGGGTGAGCGATGACGTACGCCTGACGGCCGGAAACGCCGACGTGACCTTCAGCCCCGGCAACGGCTGCCGCATCGGCAGCCTGACGATCGACGGCACCGAACTCCTGCGCCAAGGCGACCGGTACGGCGCCTTCCCGATGGTCCCCTGGTGCGGCCGCATCGATCTGGGCCGCTTCCGCAACGGTGGCGAGATCCACCAGATGCCCCTCAACCACCCGCCGCACGCGATTCACGGCACCGGCCGGGACACCGTCTGGCGCACGGCCCGCGCCGACGAGCGCGCCGCCGCCTTCACCTACGACCTGGCCGACCCCTGGCCGTACTCCGGCCGCGTCACCCAGCTGGCCGAGCTGACGGAGAACTCCCTCACGCTCACCATGGGCGTCGAGACCTACGACGACTCCTTCCCGGCGCAGGCCGGCTGGCACCCCTGGTTCCGGCGCAACCTCGGCACCGGCAAGGACGTCGAGATCGACTTCCGGCCCGGCTGGCAGGAGGAGCGCGGCGACGACCACATCCCCACCGGCCGTCGCGTCGAGCCCCGCCCGGGGCCCTGGGACGACTGCTTCGGGATGCCTGACGGCGTCGACGTCACCCTGACCTGGCCCGGTGCGCTGGAGCTGAGGATCACCAGCCGTGCCGAGTGGGTCGTGGTCTACGACGAGCAGAGCGAGGCCGTCTGCGTCGAGCCGCAGTCCGGTCCGCCGAACGGCCTGAACACCCTTCCCCGTCTGGTGACCCCGATCGACCCCCTGGAGATCTCCACGACGTGGACCTGGCGGTCGCTGGCCTAAGCTCATGGCCATGACCGATGCGCGTGACGCCCTGCTGCGGCAGATCAAGGACAAGGCCGTGGTCCACGGCAAGGTGACCCTCTCCTCCGGCAAGGAGGCCGACTACTACATCGACCTCCGCCGGATCACCCTGGACGCCGAGGCCGCGCCCCTGGTCGGCCAGGTCATGCTGGACGCCACGGCGGACCTGGACTTCGACGCCGTCGGTGGGCTCACCCTGGGCGCCGACCCGGTCGCCACCTCGATGCTGCACGCCGCCGCCGCGCGCGGCCGGAAGCTGGACGCCTTCGTCGTCCGCAAGGCGCAGAAGGCCCACGGCATGCAGCGCCGTATCGAGGGTCCGGACATCACGGGCCGTCGTGTGCTGGTCGTCGAGGACACCTCCACCACCGGTGGTTCCCCGCTGACCGCCGTCGAGGCGGCCCGTGAGGCCGGCGCCGAGGTCGTGGCCGTGGCCACCATCGTCGACCGCGGCGCCCAGTCCGCCATCGAGGGCGCCGGGCTGCGCTACATCACCGGTTACGCGCTGGGCGACCTGGACCTCGGCTGACGTTTCACGTGAAACCACACCTCACGTGAAGCCGGGTCTCGAACCGGGCCTCGAACCGGGCCTCACGCCGTACCTCACGTGAAGCCACCCTGCTCTCAAATGAGCATGGTGAGCCTCATGTGGAGTAATCCGGGGAGTCTGGGAAGATGGGGGCGACGATGACCGTCGCCCCCTTACCCGCAAGACCCCAAGGAGCGGACAGATGCCCATCGCAACCCCCGAGGTCTACAACGAGATGCTCGACCGGGCGAAGGCCGGCAAGTTCGCCTACCCGGCCATCAATGTGACCTCGACGCAGACTCTGCACGCCGCGCTGCGCGGTTTCGCCGAGGCGGAGAGCGACGGCATCATCCAGATCTCCACCGGTGGCGCGGAGTTCCTGGGCGGCCAGTACAGCAAGGACATGGTCTCGGGCGCCGTCGCGCTCGCCGAGTTCGCGCACGTGGTCGCCAAGAAGTACCCGGTGAACATCGCGCTGCACACCGACCACTGCCCGAAGGACAAGCTGGACGGCTACGTCCGTCCGCTGCTGGCCATCTCGCAGGAGCGCGTCGCCGCCGGCCAGAACCCGCTCTTCCAGTCCCACATGTGGGACGGCTCCGCCGAGAAGCTCGACGAGAACCTGGCCATCGCCAAGGAGCTGCTCGCCGAGGCCGTGAAGGCGAAGATCATCCTCGAGGTCGAGATCACCCCGACCGGTGGCGAGGAGGACGGCGTCTCCCACGAGATCAACGACGACCTCTACACCACCGTCGCCGACGTCGAGCGCACCGCCGAGGCCCTGGGCCTGGGCGAGAAGGGCCGCTACCTGCTGGCCGCCTCCTTCGGCAACGTCCACGGCGTCTACAAGCCGGGCAACGTCGTCCTGAAGCCGGAGCTGCTGCGCGAGCTGCAGGACGGCATCGCCGCGAAGCACGGCAAGGCCGACCCGTTCGACTTCGTCTTCCACGGCGGCTCCGGCTCCACCGAGGAGGAGATCCGCGTCGCGCTGGAGAACGGCGTCGTGAAGATGAACCTCGACACCGACACCCAGTACGCCTTCACCCGTCCCGTGGCCGCCCACATGTTCGGCAACTACGACGGCGTCCTGAAGGTCGACGGCGAGGTCGGCAACAAGAAGGCCTACGACCCGCGCACCTGGGGCAAGCTGGCCGAGGCGAGCATGGCCGAGCGCGTCACCAAGGCCTGCGCCGACCTGCGCGCCACCGGCACCCGCCTGAAGTAGCCGGGAGCGGCACGGTCCGGGGGGGGGGGGGGGGGGGGGGGGGGGGGGGGGGTGTGGGGGGGGGTGGGGGGGGGGGGGGTCGCCTGGAAATACGTCGAGGAATGCTTGGGCGGAGAGGCTGAC
>NZ_JBWKFM010000014.1:0-84041 GCF_056434285.1 Streptomyces sp. NPDC044063 | reverse complement strand
GTTCCGCCCGCTGCCCCGCCCGTTCCGCCGGCTCCGCCCGGGCTGCCCATGCCGCAGATGCCCTCGATGCCGACGGTGCCGGGCCCCTTCGCGTTCGCAACGATTTCCGCGCGGGGTCCACGCGCCCGGGCCCGTACCCCCGCGCCCGTGCGCTGGCCGGACCGGACCGGCGCGAGGATCATCGCAGGTATGAGCGACTCGGCAGCGGAGGCCGGCGCTGTCCGCCTCGGTACGCCCACGGGCCGCTGGGTGGTGCTCACGGCCGTCCTCGGCTCCGGCATGGCGATGCTCGACAGCACTGTCGTCAACGTCGCGCTCCCGCACATCGGCGAGGACCTCGACGCGGGCCTGGGCGCCCTCCAGTGGACGGTCAACGCCTACATGCTCACCCTCGCGGGCCTGATCCTGCTGGGCGGCTCGCTGGGCGACCGGTACGGGCGCCGGCGGGTGTTCGTGATCGGCACGGTGTGGTTCGCGCTCGCCTCCCTGCTGTGCGGGGTGGCGCCGGACGCCGGGATCCTGATCGCGGCACGGGCCCTTCAGGGCATCGGCGGGGCGCTGCTCACCCCCGGCTCGCTGGCGCTGATCCAGTCGGTGTTCCACCCCGACGACCGGGCGGCCGCGGTGGGCGCCTGGTCGGGCCTGGGCGGCGTGGCGTCGGCCGTCGGGCCGTTCGTGGGCGGCTGGCTGGTCGACGGGCCGGGCTGGCGCTGGGTGTTCCTGATCAACCTGCCGCTGGCCGCCGTCTGCGTGCCGGTGGCCGTCCGGCGGGTGCCCGAGACGCGCGACCCCTCCGCCGGCGGTAGCTTCGATGTGGCCGGCGCCGCGCTGGGGGCCCTCGCCCTGGCCGCGGTGACGTACGCGCTGATCGCCGCCCCCGACAAGGGCGCCTCGCCCTGGGTCGTCGTCCCTGCTGTCGTCGGCGTGCTGCTGGCCGTCGCCTTCGTGTACGTGGAGCACCGGCGGCCCGATCCCATGCTGCCGCTGGAGATCTTCGCCGTCCGGCAGTTCACGGCGATCAACGTCGTCACGCTCTTCGTCTACGCGGCCTTCAGCGGCTTCTTCTTCCTCTCCGTGCTCCAGTTGCAGGTGGTGCTCGGCTGGTCGGCCCTGGAGGCGGGTACGGCCCTGCTGCCGACCACCGTGCTGATGCTGCTGCTGTCCGCCCGCGCCGGCCGCGTCGCCCAGCGCATCGGCGCCCGCCTGCCGCTGACCGTGGGGCCGCTGCTGTGCGCGGCGGGCATGCTGCTGATGACCCGTGTGGGCGCGGGCGCCCAGTACGTGCGGGACGTGCTGCCCGCCCTCGTCGTGCTGGGCCTGGGCATGGTGGTGCTGGTGGCCCCGCTCACCGCGACCGTCCTGGCCTCCGTCGACGTCGCCCGCGCCGGACTGGCCAGCGGCATCAACAACGCCGCGGCGCGCGCCGCCGGCCTGATCGCCGTGGCCGCGCTGCCGCTGGCGGCGGGGATGGGCCCGGACGCCTACCGCGACCCCGGGGCTTTCTCGGCCGCCTTCGGCCGGGCGATGCTGCTGTGCGCGGGCGCGCTGGTGCTGGGCGCCGCGGTGGCCTGGGGCACGGTCCGCGCCCCCGAACGGGCGCGGTGTCATCCCGAATGCGAATACCACTGCGGGGTCACCTCACCACCGCTCGACCCGGGCGAGGTCCGCGACGAGGCCCGCGACGAGGCCCGCGAGGAGGCCCGCGGCGAGGCGGGGGAGAACACCAGGGGCGACGGCTAGCCCGTCCGGCCCCCGGCCGGCCCCCGCACGGACCGCGGCCCCCGGCGGCCGCTGCGGCAGACTGGGGCCCATGTCCATTCACGAGAACCTTCTCGGGGGCCCGGCCCCGACGCACCTGCCCGACGACCCCGAGCCGCGCGAGCTGCTCGCCTCCGGGGCGGCCCCCGCCGACGTCGCCGCGAAGTACCCGGCGTCCTCGCTCGCCTGGGCCCAGCTCGCCGACGAGGCGTTCGAGGCCGGCCGCGTCGTCGAGTCCTACGCGTACGCCCGCACCGGCTACCACCGCGGCCTCGACGCGCTGCGCCGCAGCGGCTGGAAGGGCCACGGCCCGGTGCCCTTCGAGCACGAGCCGAACCGCGGCTTCCTGCGCGCCCTCCACGCCCTCGCCCGGGCCGCCCAGGCGATCGGCGAGCAGGAGGAGTACGAGCGCTGCTCCACCTTCCTGCGCGACAGCTCCCCGACGGCCGCCAACACCCTGGGCTGACGCCGCCGGAGCCGGCCGGGACCCCGCGGACCGCGCGGGGTCCCGGCCGGCCCAGCTCTTGCGCGAGCGAAGCGCGGGACGCATGATGCGCCCAGGGGACCGGGGCTCCGATGCCGACAGGAAGGAGCGGACCGCTACCCGGGAGCACGCCAGGCCGAGGAGCCCGCGATGTCGCATGCGCAGCCAGCCTTCCCCCCAGCCCTGAAGGGCACCGAGCCGGAGACCGCCGCGTCCCCGAACCTCGAATTCCGGGGCTCGACCCCGTACGAGGACTACGTCCGCGCCGAGGTCCTCACCACCCTCCAGAAGCCGCTCTCCGACGACCCCGGCGAGATGGTCTTCCTGGTCACCACCCAGGTGATGGAGCTGTGGTTCACCGTCGTCGTCCACGAGTGGGAGACCGCGGCGCGGGGCCTGCGCCAGGACGACCTGCCGGTCGTCCTGGCCGCGCTCAAGCGCTCGGTGTACGAGCTCACCTCCCTCAACGCCTCCTGGGAGCCCCTGGCGCACCTGACGCCGTCCCAGTTCAACGCCTTCCGCTCGGCGCTCGGCGAGGCGTCCGGCTTCCAGTCGGCGACCTACCGCCGGCTGGAGTTCCTGCTGGGCGAGAAGTCCGCCGCCATGCTCGTGCCGTACCGCGGCGCCCCGGAGACGTACGCGCGGCTCGACGCGGCGCTGCACGCCCCGAGCCTCTACGACGAGGTGCTGCGCTGGCTCGCGCGGCGCGGCCACGCGGTACCGGCCGCCGTGCTCGACCGCGACCTCACCCAGCGGTACGCCTCCGTCGAGGCGGTCGAGGACGTCTGGTCGGCCGTCTACGCGGGCGACCAGAACAGCGAGGAGTGCCGCCTGGGCGAGGCGCTGACCGAGGTCGCCGAGCTCGTCTGGCGCTGGCGCAACGACCATCTCGTCGCCACGCGGCGGGCGATGGGCGCCAAGGTGGGCAGTGGCGGCTCCGCCGGTGTCGCCTGGCTGGAGAAGCGCGCCGGCAAGCACGTCTTCCCCGAGCTGTGGACGGCCCGCAGCCATGTCTGACGCGACGACGCCCGAGGTGGCCGCTCCCGGTCCCGCCCGCGAGGCCCTGGCCCTGGACGCCGCCGACGAACTGCGCGCCAAGCGCGACGAGTTCGTCCTCGACGACGACACCGTCTACCTCGACGGCAACTCCCTCGGCGCCCTGCCGCGCGCCGTGTCCGGCCGCCTCGCCGACGTCGTCGAGCGCGAGTGGGGGCGGCTGCGCATCCGCTCGTGGACCGAGTCCGGCTGGTGGACCGCGCCCGAGCGCACCGGCGACCGTATCGGCCGGCTCGTGGGCGCCGCACCGGGCCAGGTCGTGGTCGGCGACTCCACCAGTGTCAACGTCTTCAAGGCGGTCGTCGCCGCGGTCCGCCTGGCCGCGCCGGGGGAGGGCCGGGACGAGATCCTCGTCGACGCGGCCACCTTCCCCACCGACGGTTACATCGCCGAGTCCGCCGCCCGCCTCACCGGCTGCCGCGTCCGGGCCGTCGGCGCCGGGGAGATGGCCGCCGCGGCCGGGCCGCGTACCGCCGTCGCGCTCGTCAACCACGTCGACTACCGCACCGGCAGGCTGCACGACCTGCCCGCCGTCACCGCCGCCGTGCACGCCGCCGGGGCCCGGGTGGTGTGGGACCTGTGCCACAGCGCGGGCGCGCTGCCGGTCGCGCTCGACGCGCACGCCGTGGACTTCGCCGTCGGTTGCACCTACAAGTACCTGAACGGCGGCCCGGGTTCGCCCGCGTACCTCTACGTCCGCGGGGACCTCCAGCCGCGCTTCGACTCCCCGCTGCCCGGCTGGAACTCGCATGCCGACCCGTTCGGCATGGCGCCCGGCTACGAGCCCGCCGACGGCGCCGCGCGCGGCCGCGTCGGCACGCCGGACATCCTCTCGCTGCTCGCGCTGGACGCAGCCCTCGGCGTCTGGGACGACGTCGACGTCACAGTGGTGCGCGCCAAGAGCCTCGCCCTGACCGACTTCTTCCTGCGGTGCGTCGAGGCGTACGTCCCGGCGTGGCGCGTCGAGTCCGTCACGCCCGCGGCGCACGCCGAGCGCGGCAGCCAGGTCTCCCTGCGCTGCCCCGGCGACGCGGAGGGGGTCATGGCGGAGCTGATCCGCCGGGGCGTCGTCGGCGACTTCCGCCGCCCGGACGTGCTGCGCTTCGGCTTCACCCCGCTCTACACGGGCTTCGCCGACGCCGAGCGCGCGGCGCGCGTCCTGGGCGAGGTGCTCCGTGCCGCGCCGCCCGGGGAGGGCGGATGAACCCCGCCGCCGAGGAGGAGGCGCTGTTCGGCCTGCCGTACGCGCCGCCCGACGCGACCGTCGCCTACGGCGGGCACCCCAGCCAGGTGGTGGACCTCTACGGGCCGCCCGGCGCCGCGACGCGGGTGACCCTGCTGCACGGCGGTTTCTGGCGCGAGGCGTACGACCGGCGGCACCTGGCGCCGCTGGCCGCCGCGTTGGCGGGGGAGGGGCTGCGGGTCGCCCTCGCGGAGTACCGGCGGGTGGGCGGCGGGGGCGGCTGGCCCGCCACCTTCGACGACGTCGCGCTGGCCGTCGCCGCGGCCCCGGGCCCGGCCGGCGCCCGGCACGTCGTGGCCGGTCACTCCGCGGGCGGTCACCTCGCCCTGTGGCTGGCCGCGGGGCCCGCCGTGGCGGGCCTGGACGGCGTGGTGGCGCTCGCCCCCGTCGCCGACCTGGCCCGGGCCCGTGCCCTCGGGCTGAGCCGGGGCGCGGTCGCCGGCCTCGTCGGCCCGGCCGACGAGGCGGCCGCCGACCCCCTGCGGCTGCCCCCGCCCGGCGTCCCGGTCACCCTGCTGCACGGCGAGGAGGACCGCGAGGTGCCGCCGGCCTTCTCGGCCGCGTACGCCGCCCGCGTCCCGTCCGCCGTGTTCCGCCCCCTGGCCGGCACCGGCCACTACGCGGCGATCACCCCGGGCACCCCCGCCTACGGCGCCCTGCTGGCGGCGATCGGGGGCCGGCCGGAGCCGCGCGGGACCCGGTCCGCGTAGTACTTGAGACGGACCCCCGGAGATCCGCATCCGTGCGGACGACGCGCGCGCCGCGTCTGCCTACGGTGGAGAGCGTGATGGAGACGCATGAGACGAACGGCGGCGGGCTGCGCAGCGAGATGCGCATAGCGAGCGGCCTCATCGAGGGCATCCGGCAGGACCTGTTCACGGACGCCTTCGCCTTCCGGCCGCTGCCGCCGCTGGACCGGGGCACGGGCCTCACCGGCCGGTACGCGCGCTGGCTGCCGCACACCGCCGTCGCGGCCTTCGCCGCCCTGCTCATGTTCGGGGCGCTGGCCTACCGGCCGAGCCCCGGCGGCCTCGCCCTCGCGCTGTTCGCGGGCGCCCCCCTGCTGATGACACTGTTCCGTCCCGTCGGCGCGTGGTGGATGTCACTGGGCGCGTCGTTCGCCTCCGGCGTCCTGCTCGGCGGTCCGCCCTGGACGCCCAGCGGCTTCGTCTCGCACCTCGCCGTGATGACGGTCGTCACGCTCCGCACCAGGCCGCGCGTCGCCGCCGAGATGTGGCTGATCACCGGCGCGTACGGCGCGCTGATGACCATGATCCGCGGCTACGGCTACGACGACGGAACCTGGGAGATGACCGCCGGCTCCGGCGTCGTGCTCTTCGCCGCCGCCGCGATCCGCGGCCTGCGCGAGAGCAAGCGCCAGGTCGCCGCGCAGGCCGCCGTCACCGAGGTGGAGCGCTCCCGGCGCACCGTGCTGGAGGAGCGCACGACGATCGCCCGCGAGCTCCACGACGTGGTCGCCCACCACATGTCCGTCGTCGCCATCCAGGCCGAGGCCGCGCCCTACCGCGTGCAGGACACCCCGCCGGAGCTGGCCGCCGCCTTCCAGACGATCCGGGAGAACGCCGTCGCCGCCCTGACCGAGCTGCGCCGCGTCCTGGGGGTCGTACGGTCGGAGAACCCCGAGGCCTTCGAGGGCCCGGAGGCCCCGCAGCCGACGCTCGCCGCGCTCCCCTCGCTGCTCGGCAACGTCCGCGCGGCCGGACTGGACGTCGAGCACGTCACGACCGGCGCGGTGCGGCCCCTGCCGCAGGGCGTGGAGCTGTCGGCGTACAGGATCGTCCAGGAGGCGCTCAGCAACGTCCTGCGCCACGCGCCGGGCGCCGCGGCGCGCGTCGAGGTGTCGTACGTCCTCGGCGGGCTCGGCCTGCGGATCGTCAACGGCCGCCCGGACCGGCTGGCCAAGGCCTCGCCGGGCGCCGGCCACGGGGTCCTGGGCATGCGGGAGCGGGTCGCCATGCTGGGCGGCGAGATGACCGCCGGGGCCACGGACGGCGGCGGCTACGAGATCGCGGCCTTCCTGCCCGCCGGCACCTCGGCGGAGGCGGCCGCGTGAGCGCCCCGGCACCAGGTCCGACGAACGGCCCGATCCGCGTCCTGATCGTCGACGACCAGATGATGGTCCGCGAGGGCTTCTCCGTCCTGCTGAACGCCCAGCCCGACATCGAGGTGGTCGGCGAGGCCGTGGACGGCCGCCAGGCGCTGGCGCGGGTCGCCGCGCTGCGCCCGGACGTCGTCCTGATGGACATCCGCATGCCGGAGCTCAACGGCCTGGAGGCGACCCGCGAGATCGTCGCCGCCGACGCGGACGCCAAGGTGCTGGTGCTCACCACCTTCGACCTGGACGAGTACGTCTACCAGGCGCTGCGCGCCGGGGCGAGCGGCTTCCTGCTCAAGGACGCCTCGGCCCGGCAGCTCGCCGACGGCGTACGGGTGGTGGCCGCGGGGGAGGCCCTGCTGGCGCCCACGGTGACCAAGCGCCTGATCCAGGAGTTCTCCCGGCTGGGCGCGCCCCGGGCGCCCTCGCAGGAGCGCGTGGGCGACCTCACCGAGCGGGAGACCGAGGTGCTGGTCCTCGTCGCGCAGGGCCGGTCCAACGCGGAGATCGCCGAGGGGCTCGTCGTCGCCGAGTCCACGGTCAAGACGCACGTCAGCCGCATCCTGGTGAAGCTGGGCCTGCGCGACCGCACCCAGGCCGCGGTGTTCGCGTACGAGGCCGGGCTGGTCACCCCGGGTGGCTGAGGGGCGCTCCCCGCGGTCAGCCGCGCGGCAGGGTCAGCCGCCAGGCCTCCGGGTGGGCGGTCCAGGTGCGCGTGCGCACCGGGCCCCGGATGCGGTTGTCGGCGCGGTAGCGGAAGTCCGGGCCGGAGACGGTGACCGCGCGGGCCCGGGCCCGCACCGGCTCCTCGCCCGGCCGCTGCTGGACGACGACCTCGGCCAGCCCCTCCGCCTCCGACACCGCGACACGCCCGACGGGCCGGTCGAGATCCGCCAGCAGCACCCCGTCCGCCTCCACCCGCAGCCGGGTGCACGCGGGCAGCGGGTGCCGCCCGCCGGGGCCGGAGAGCAGGGTCAGGGCCGTCCGGGCGGTCCGGGCGGCCGGCGACCACCACGACTGATGGCCCCCGCCCCCGCCTCCGTCCCCGCCGCCTCCGTCCCCGCCGCCTCCGCCGATCGGTGACCGCCCGGCCGCCGCGCCCTCCACCGCCGCGTCCGCCCCGGCCCCGCCGCCGGCGGGCTCCGGGCCGTCCCTGTGGGCGGCCCCCGCGGGCACCCACAGGCCGCCCAGGACGACGCCGTCGCTGTCGTCGGTCAACAGCCCCAGACGCCGCTCCACGCCGTCCAGAACGGCGCGTGCGGCCGCGACGGCGCTCAGCGGTACGCCGAGCACCCGGGCCACCGAGACCGCCGGGAGCGCGCCCACCGGCACCCAGGCCAGGGGGGCCGCGGCCAGCTCGCGGCGCCGGTGCAGCAGGCCGACGACGCGCAGCAGGGCGCGGTCGTCGCCGATGACGACGATCCGGCGCCGCCCGCGCCGGGCGAGCGCGCGGGCCACCTCCTCCGGGCCGTTCGGCAGGCAGATTTTGGCCACCGCTCCGGCGCACAACACGTCCCGCGCGATCCGCGTGGACTCGCCGTCCACGCGCCTGGCGGCCGGGTCGATGACGACGAGCAGCTGCTGTCCGGTCGGGTCTGCAGCCGACACCTTCGTCCTTCCTCAGGTAATCTCTCGGTGCAAGAGCCCCTGTCGCTGTTGCGCCAGGGGCTTCGTCTATCCGGGGCACCGGTTCGACGGCTCTAGCAGTGGTGAAGGCCCGATTCCCGAGGCCTTCCGCCACCATGTGCACGTTGGACATGCCCCGCCCGGAAGGGGTGTACGCCTGTGCCCGCACTTGTGCTGCTCGGTGCTCAGTGGGGTGACGAGGGCAAGGGAAAGGCCACCGACCTGCTCGGTGGTTCCGTGGACTACGTGGTGCGCTACCAAGGTGGCAACAACGCCGGCCACACGGTCGTCGTGGGTGACCAGAAATACGCGCTCCACCTTCTCCCTTCCGGAATCCTGTCGCCGGGGTGCACCCCGGTCATCGGCAACGGTGTCGTCGTCGACCCGGCGGTCCTGCTCTCCGAGCTGAGCGGACTCAACGAGCGCGGCGTCGACACGTCCAAGCTGCTGCTCAGCGGTAACGCGCACCTGATCACGCCGTACCACACGACCGTGGACAAGGTGACGGAACGCTTCCTCGGCAAGCGGAAGATCGGCACCACCGGCCGCGGCATCGGCCCGACCTACGCGGACAAGATCAACCGCGTGGGCATCCGGGTCCAGGACCTGTACGACGAGTCGATCCTGGAGCAGAAGGTCGAGGCCGCGCTCGACTTCAAGAACCAGATCCTGGCGAAGCTCTACAACCGCCGCGCCATCGAGTCGGGCAAGATCGTCGAGGAACTGCTGGCCTACGCCGAGCAGATCAAGCCGTACGTCGCCGACACCACGCTGATCCTCAACAACGCCATCGACGAGGGCAAGGTCGTCCTCTTCGAGGGCGGCCAGGGCACGCTGCTGGACGTCGACCACGGCACGTACCCCTTCGTCACCTCCTCCAACCCGACCGCGGGCGGCGCCTGCACGGGTGCGGGCGTGGGCCCGACGAAGATCAACCGCGTGATCGGCATCCTGAAGGCGTACACCACCCGCGTCGGCGCCGGTCCGTTCCCGACCGAGCTGTTCGACAAGGACGGCGAGGCGCTGCGCACCATCGGTGGCGAGCGCGGTGTGACCACCGGCCGTGACCGCCGCTGCGGCTGGTTCGACGCGGTCATCGCCCGCTACGCCACCCGCGTCAACGGCCTGACGGACTTCTTCCTCACCAAGCTCGACGTCCTCACCGGCTGGGAGCAGATCCCGGTCTGCGTGGCCTACGAGATCGACGGCAAGCGCGTCGAGGAGCTGCCCTACAGCCAGAGCGACTTCCACCACGCGAAGCCGATCTACGAGATGCTGCCGGGCTGGTCCGAGGACATCTCCAAGGCCAAGACGTTCTCCGAGCTGCCGAAGAACGCCCAGGCGTACGTGAAGGCGCTGGAGGAGATGTCCGGCGCCCCGATCTCCGCGATCGGTGTCGGCCCGGGCCGCGACGAGACGATCGAGATCAACTCGTTCCTGTCGTAGGCGGCACGCGCGCGTGCACGGCGCCCCCCGGTGGCTCGGCCACCGGGGGGCGCCGTCGTCTGTGCGCGCGTCCTCAGGAGGAGAGCCTGCGGTAGACCAGCGAGGCGTCCTTCGTGCCGGAGTCGGAGAAGTCGCGCCGCATCCGGCCGTCGGGCAGCAGCACCAGATCGGACGCCGAGCCCGGCTGGCAGGCCGACGTGGGCATGGCCCGGGTGACGCTGGAGGGGCCCAGGTGCAGCGGGGAGTCCCCGGTGCCGCCGCCGGTGGCGGTCGTGTGCCACGCGCAGACGTACGAGGTGCCGTCGTCCAGGGTGCCGCTGCCGTCGATGGTGACGTCGACGCCCCCGCCCCCGGAGATGGTGATGGTCCGGGTGTTGACGCGCGAGCCGCCGCCGAAGCTCGACTGCCAGGTGCCGAGGTAGGCCTGCGGCCCGGTCGCGGGCGTCGGCGCGGTGCTCGCGCCCCCGGGCGTCGGTGTGCCGGCCGGCGGGGTGGACCCCGGGGCGGAGGAGGCGGCGGGCGAGGCGGCGGACGAGGAGCCCGCGGAGGCACTCGGCGAGGGGCCCGGGCCGTTGTTGTCGTCCTGGGTGGCGCGGCCCACCAGGAAGACCGTGCCGCCGCCCGCGAGGAGCCCGGCGACGACGATGGCCGCCAGGACCCAGGGCCTCTTCGAGCGGGCCGGCGGCGGGGCCGGGAGCCCGTACGGAGCCGGGCCGTACGGGCTCGGGTGGCCGTGGGCCGGGCCCGGCGCGGGCGGCGGCAGCGGCAGGCCGGGCGACGCGGTGGCGGTCGGCGGCTCGACGGGGACCGCGTCGCGGGGCGCGTCGACGCGGGTGGGCGCCTCCGAGGAGGCCGGGGGTATCGGCTCGGCGGAGGAGCGCGCGGGGCTCTCCACGTCGAGCAACTGGACGGCGTGCCGGCCGAGCTGGGCGACGAGGCCCGCCGGCAGCCAGGGGTCGGCGGACCGCAGGTCGCCCAGCAGGTCCTCGACGCCCGTGCGTTCCAGGACCTCCTCGGGCGTGGGCCGCCGCGCGGGGTCCTTGGCCAGGAACGCGGAGATCAGCGGCCGCAGCGACGCCGGCACGCCCTCGAGGTCCGGCTCCTCCTCGGCGATGCGGAACATCAGCGCGTGCACACCGCTGTCCGCCGTGCCGAACGGCATCCGGCCGCTGGCCGCGTAGGCCAGCACCGAGCCCAGGCAGAAGACGTCGCTGGCCGGGGTGACCTGGGCGCCGCGCACCTGCTCGGGCGACATGAAGCCAGGTGAGCCGACGGCGGCGCCGGTGCGGGTCAGACCGCCGTCGGTGACCGTCTCCAGGGCGCGCGCGATGCCGAAGTCGATGACGCGCGGGCCGTCGAGCGTCAGCAGCACGTTGGAGGGCTTGAGGTCGCGGTGGACGATCCCGGCGGCGTGGATCGCCTGCAGGGCGCGCGCGAGCCCGGCGCCGAGGATGCGCACGGACCGCTCGGGCAGCGGGCCGTAGTCGGTGTCGACGACCTGGCGCAGCGAGGGCCCGGCGATGTAGCCGGTGGCGACCCAGGGCACGGCGGCCTCGGTGTCCGCGTCGAGCACGGGCGCGGTCCACTCGCCGCCCACCCGGCGGGCCGACCGGACCTCCTGGCGGAACCGTCGGCGGAACTCCTCCTGGCCCGCCAGCTCCGGCTGGACCAGCTTGACCGCGACCGTGCGGCCCCGGTCGGACCGGGCGAGATAGACCCGTCCCATGCCTCCGGCACCCAGCCTGCCCAGCAGGCGATAGGCACCGAGTTCTCGTGGGTCTTCCGGCGTCAGGGCTTCCATGCCGGCTCTCCTTCCCCCATGTCGCGTCGCGGGGAGAATAGCGGCACGGCAAAGGGCCGGGTATCCGCGCGGTGGACGAGCGCGGTCCCGGCCCGGCCGGCGACCGTCCTCGGGACGGCCGCGAAGCCCCGTTCCTCAGGCCTTCGTCAGGCCTTCCTCAGGCCTTCGTCAGGCCGGAAGGATGTTCTCCGCCTGCGGGCCCTTCTGGCCCTGGGTGATGTCGAAGGTGACCTTCTGACCCTGCTGGAGTTCCCGGTAACCCTGACTGACGATGTTGGAGTAGTGGGCGAAGACGTCGGCGCCTCCGCCGTCCTGCTGGATGAAGCCGAAGCCCTTTTCCGAGTTGAACCACTTCACGATGCCGGTAGCCAAGACGAGCTCCTTATCAGGGGGCGTGCGGCGTAATTCCGCACGCCCGGGGAAAAACGCAAGTGCGCCCGAGGTCACGGACCTTCAGGCGCACATGACAAATGGGTACCAAAACAGCAACCGCAATGGACCGTAGCAGCGCGAATGCCAACGAATTGGGATTTCCCGCACGGCGATTTGCGGGGGCGTGGGCGGAACGTCTCGGGCGCGGCCGCCCGGCACTGTGTCCGCGTGCCGGGCGAGGGGGCGACACAGTGCCGGTACCGGGCCCGGCGGGTGCTTCCGTAGGCTCGACCCGCACGGTCCGAGCCCCACCACCCGTTCCCCGGACGCCGCTTCCTGATCAGAGGTCACGCTCGTGAGCACACAGCCCGATCCCTCCGTCGGCGCCGCCGTGAAGGCGGCCGACCGCGCGCACGTCTTCCATTCCTGGTCCGCCCAGGGCCTCGTCGACCCGGTGGCCGTGGCCGGCGCCGAGGGCTCGTACTTCTGGGACCACGACGGCAACCGCTATCTCGACTTCTCCTGCCAACTGGTCAACACCAACATCGGTCACCAGCACCCCAAGGTCGTCGCCGCGATCCAGGAACAGGCGGGCCGGCTGTGCACCATCGCGCCGGGCTTCGCCGTGGACGTGCGCTCCGAGGCGGCGCGGCTGATCGCCGAGCGCACCCCGGGCGACCTCGACAAGATCTTCTTCACCAACGGCGGGGCCGAGGCCGTCGAGAACGCCGTCCGGATGGCCCGGCTGCACACCGGCCGGCCCAAGGTGCTGAGCGCCTACCGCTCGTACCACGGGGCCACGGCCGCCGCGATCAACCTCACCGGTGACCCCCGCCGCTGGGCGTCCGACACCGGCGCCGCGGGCGTGGTCCGTTTCTGGGCGCCCTTCCTCTACCGCTCGCCGTTCCACGCGGAGACCGAGGAGCAGGAGTGCGAGCGCGCCCTGCGCCACCTCGAGGACACCATCGCCTTCGAGGGGCCGGGCACGATCGCCGCGATCATCCTGGAGACGGTCCCCGGCACGGCCGGGATCATGGTCCCGCCGCCCGGCTACCTCCCGGGTGTGCGCGCCCTGTGCGACCGGTACGGCATCGTGCTCGTCCTCGACGAGGTCATGGCGGGCTTCGGCCGCACCGGCCGGTGGTTCGCCGCCGAGCACTTCGACGTCGTCCCCGACCTGCTGACCTTCGCCAAGGGCGTCAACTCCGGCTATGTGCCGCTCGGTGGTGTGGCCATCTCCGCCGAGATCGCCGCCACTTTCGAGACGCGTCCCTACCCGGGCGGTCTCACGTACTCCGGGCACCCCCTCGCCTGCGCCTCCGCCGTGGCCACGATCAACGCGATGGCCGAGGAGGGGATCGTCGAGAACGCCGCCCGGGTCGGCGACGAGGTCATCGGTCCCGGCCTGCGCGAGCTGGCCGAGCGCCATCCGTCGGTGGGCGAGGTGCGCGGCCTGGGCGTGTTCTGGGCGGTGGAGCTCGTCCGGGACCGGGCCACCCGCGAGCCGCTGGTGCCGTACGCGGCGACGGGCGAGGCGAACGCCCCCATGGCCGCCTTCACCGCCGCCTGCAAGGAGGCGGGCATCTGGCCCTTCGTGAACATGAACCGCACCCATGTCGTGCCGCCGTGCACGGTCACCGACGCGGAGGCGAAGGAGGGCCTGGCGGCCCTGGACCGGGCGCTGACGGTGGCGGACCGCTTCACGGTCTGACCGGTGGCCGGGACGGCACCCGGCGGCGCGGCGGGCGCGAACCGCCCGTACCCGCCCTTACCGACCCGGCCGGACATCCGGTAGCGTTCGCCCTTCCCGTGTGCACGGTCATATATCGCCCGTGGCGGCCCTCGCATATCGTGTCGGGGGCCGTTCGCATGCCAGGCGCGCGGCCACGGAAAAGGGGAGACCAGGAACCATGCCCGGCAGCGAGACTGTCAAGCGCACGACGCTGCGCTCACAGATCGCCGAGGCCCTGCGCGACGAGGTGATCGCGGGGCGGCTCCCGGCGGGCCGGCAGTTCACCGTCAAGGAGATCGCCGAGGCCTACGGCGTCTCGGCCACGCCCGTCCGCGAGGCGCTGCTCGACCTCTGCTCGCAGGGGCTGCTCGACGTGGAGCTGCACCGCGGCTACCGCGTGCGCGAGTTCTCGTACGCGGACTTCCGCGACATGATCGAGGCCCGCACGCTGATCGTCGAGGGCATGTTCCGGCGCTCGGCCGACCGCGCGCTCCAGGCCGCGACGCCCCAGGCGTTGGCCTCCGTGCGCCGCCGCGCGGAGGAGGCCGGGCGGGCCGCGCTGGCCGGCGACCTCGACATCCTCATCGGCTACGACCTGCGCTTCTGGCGGGAGATGGCCGGCCTGGTGGGCAATCCGTACATATCGGATTTCCTGGACCGGGTGCGGGTGCAGAGCTGGATCTTCACGGTGCCGCTGCTGCGGAGCCTTCCCGACCTGCGGGGCAGGCTCTGGCACGGGCACGCCGACCTCGTGGAGGCCGTCGCCTGCCGGGACGTGGCGCGCGCCCAGCGGATCATCGTGGCGTACAACCGCCACTCGCTGGAACTGATCAATGGTCTGACCGCACAGAACGATCAGAGTTCGACCACATAAGGTCGATGTCGCTCTCCGACGTCGACCTACGGAATGTGATTCGCAATGAAGCCGGCACCGGCGCACCCGTCGGATCCCTCCGGGGCGACCCAGGAGCCAGCCGTCGACCTGACGGTGGTCGTCCCCGCGTACAACGAGGAGGACCGGCTCGCCCCGACGCTCGACGCGGTCCGGGCCCATCTGGCGACGCTGGCCCCGCTGCGCTGGGAGCTGATCGTCGTCGACGACGGCTCCACCGACGGCACGGCGGCCGTCACCGAGGCCGCCGCCGCCGAGGAGCCCCGCGTCCGGCTGCTGCGCACCCCCGCCAACCGCGGCAAGGGCCACGCCGTCCGCACCGGCGTGCTCGCCTCGCGCGGCCACCGCGTGCTCGTCACCGACGCCGACCTGGCCACCCCCATCGAGGAGCTCGGCCCGCTCCAGGACCGGATGGACGGGGGCGCCGCGGCCGCCGTGGGCTCCCGGGCCCTGCCCGGCTCGCGGATCGCCGTCCGCCAGAACCCGCTGCGCGAGTTCCTGGGCCGGCTGGGCTCCCGGCTGATACGCGCCGCCGCCGTGCCCGGCATCCGCGACACCCAGTGCGGGTTCAAGCTCTTCGACGGCCCCAAGGTCCGCGCCGCCTTCGCCGGCTCCCGCCTCGACGGCTGGAGCTACGACGTCGAGATACTCCGCTTCTTCCACGAGCAGGACTGGGAGGTCGCCGAAGTGCCCGTCCGCTGGGCCCACCAGGCAGGTTCCAAGGTCCGTCCGCTCGCCTACCCCACCGTCCTCGCCGACCTGGTGCGCCTGCGCCTGCGGGCGGTGCGGCCGGTGCGGGTGGCGATACCCGCGCTCTTCGTGTTCCTCGCGTTCGTCCTCTACAGCGGGCTGTGGGGCGGCCTCGGCGGCGCGTACATAGCCGACTCCGGATCCGACCAGCAGCAGTGGGAATGGTTCTTCGCGGTCACCGCGGACAACGTCGCCCATCTGCGGAACCCGTTCTTCACCGATCTCCAGAACGCCCCGCTCGGGGTCAACCTCATGGCGAACACCGCCATGACGGGCCTCTCCGTGCCGCTGGCACCCCTCACGCTCGCCCTCGGCGCCCATGTCACCTGGGCCGTCGTGCTCACCGGTGGACTGGCCGCCACGGCCTGCTCCTGGTACTGGCTCATCGCCCGGCGCTTCACCCGCTCCCGCTGGGCGGCCGCGCTGGGCGGCGCCTTCTGCGCCTTCGCGCCGCCCATGATCTCGCACGGCACCGCGCACCCGAACTTCCTGGTGCTCTTCGTGATGCCGCTGATCATCGACCGGGCGCTGCGGCTGTGCGAGGGCGGGCGCCCCCGGCGCGACGCCGTCGTCCTCGGACTGCTCCTCGCCTACCAGATCTTCCTCGGCGAGGAGGCGCTGCTGCTGGCCGTCACGGGCCTGCTCCTCTTCGCCTTCGGCTACGCGGTCGCCTCGCCGGACGTGGCCAGGGCCGTCGCCGGGCGGCTGGCGCGCGGCCTGGGAATCGCCGCGCTGGTCGCCGTACCGCTGGTGATCGCCCCCCTCGCCTGGCAGTTCTTCGGCCCGCAGAGCTACCGCAGCGTGCTGCACGGGCAGGTCGGCAACCACCCCATGGCGTTCCTGGAGTTCGCCACCCGCTCGCTCGCCGGCGACGAGCGCGTCGCCGCCTCGCTGTCCCTCAACCGGACCGAGGAGAACGCCTTCTTCGGCTGGCCGCTCGTCGCGCTGACCGTCGCGCTCGTCGTCCACCTCCGCGACCAGCCCCGCGTCCGCGCCCTGGGCTTCACCGCGCTGGCCGCCGCCGTCCTCTCCCTGGGTCAGAACATCCCGCTGCCGGGCACCGACAAGACCCTGCCGGGCCCCTGGCGGCTGCTGGCCGAGACGCCGCTCTTCGAGTCGGTCATCGAGTCCCGCATGGCCATGGTGTGCGCGCCGCCGATCGGCATCCTGCTCGCCCTGGCCTGCGACCGGCTGGCCGTGCGGCGGGTGCGCAGCGAGCGCGAGAGCTCCCGCCGGCTGCTCGGCACGGCCGCCGTCGTGGCGGCCCTGCTGCCGCTGGTGCCCACGCCGTACCGCACCGTCGAGCGCGCCCCCGTGCCCGCGTTCGTCGCCGACGGCACCTGGCGCGACTACGTGCGCCCGGGCCGCTCGCTGGTGCCCGTACCGGTGCCGTCGCCGGCCGACACCGCCGCGCTGGGCTGGCAGGTCGAGGCGGACCTCGGCTTCCGCATCCCCGGCGGCTACTTCAACGGCCCCTGGGGCCCGGACCGCATCGGGATCTACGGGCCCCAGCCGCGCCGGACCTCCGATCTGCTGCGCACGGTCCGCGACACCGGCAAGGTGCCCGCGATCGGCGCGCAGCAGCGCCGCGAGTTCGGCTGGGACCTCGACTTCTGGCGGGCGGACGTCCTCGTCCTCGCCCCGCAGCAGAACGACGCCGCGCTGCGCTCGGCGGTCACCGCCCTCGCCGGCCGGCAGCCGCGCTGGGCCGACGGCGTGTGGGTGTGGGACGTACGGGAGGGCCGCTGACGAGGGCCGCGCCGGCGAGGGCCGGAGCGCGTGCGGAGCGAGGGATTCCATCTGCGTCGGGCCTGTGTGAGAACGGGCTGGGCGGCACTACTCTGGCCCGACCATCGCATGCCCCGACCATCGCACGAACGCGAAAACGAGAGTGAGTCCACGTGGCCTGTGACCTCTGGCTCGTACCCCTTGTCGACGTGCTGTGTCACAGCCCCGACAACCCCTTCGCCGAGGAGATCGCCGCGTACGACAAGGTCCTCGGCGAGGCGGGGCTGCCGCCCGTGCCCATTTTCGGCTACATGCCCGGCCTCTCCGGCGACGTCGCACCGGTCGCGGGCTTCGACTACGACGCGCTGCACTTCCTGCGCCGCGCCCACCTGTTGAACCTGTGCGGTCTCGCCGTCACTCCTGTGGATGAACTCGGCGGCGACTACGAGCAGTTGCTGGAGATGTTCGAGGCGACGGCCCAGCAGTCGCACCTCGTGTGGCACTACGACCACGCGGGCGCCTACGTCCCCGTGGACTTCGCCCACCCGCTCTACAACGACGAACTCCTCGAAGGCGGCGGCCCCTTGGGCTCCAGCCACGGCCTGCTGCGCGAACTCCACTCCGTGGCCCCGGTCCTGGGCATCGACCCGGACAACCCGCCCGCCGCGCCCGCGGCCCCGGACCGCCCGACCACGCTGGAGGAGCGCGCGGCGCCCGCGCCGCACGACGACAGCCCCTTCGCCCGGGAGCGGCATGTGTGGCTGGGGCTGCACGCGGCGGCGACGCGGAGCCTCGGTCAAGGGTCGATGATCGTCTTCAGCTGATGGTGCCCTCGAGCGCCGGACGGGCTGATTCCGCAGCCCGACCGGCGCTTTTTCAGCGCGGCGACTCCGGCGGCCGCTGCCGCGGCATGTTCGGCCGGGTGTGCGGCGGCATCGGGAACCGTCCCACGGGATTGCCGCCCTCGCCCCGGGGGCCCCAGGCCACCAGGGACTGCGTCAGCAGCGGCGCCGGCCCGGCCCGGAACTCCACCATCCAGTCCGCCGTCTCGGCCCGTACGAGCTCCGAGACGTCCTCCGAGAAGCGCCGCAGCACCGTCAGACAGCGCTCGGCGGCCTCGCTGGCGGTGCCCTCCGTCGGGCCCAGCACCTCGCGCACGCACTCCGACGCCCAGTCGAACTGCAACACCTCCAGGCGCCGTTGGACCGCCTGCGCCGTGGCCACAGCCCGCATCCAGCCGGAGGTCAGGCCGAAGTAGCGGTCGCACGCCACACAGGCCACGGCGCCGAGCAGCGCCAGGAACGCCCACGCCGAGCCGGTGCGCAGCACCTTGGTCAGCTCCAGGAGCGGGAGCGCGGCTCCCACCAGGGCGCAGACGGCCGCCGCCAGGCGCAGTCCGCGCGCCCAGCGCCGCTTCCACGCCCGGTCGGTCAGATACCAGTCGGCCAGATTGAGCGCGCCGCCCTCGACCCATCTGTACAGCTCGTCCAGGCGCTCGGCGGGCTCGCCCCAGTCCCCGAGCGGGAAGGTCCGGCCGCGCAGGTCGCCCCGGTGCTTCCCGTCCTGCTCCCGAGGGAGCCCCTCGGGCTGCATCTCAGGCTGGCTCACGCCTGCACTCCCTCTCCGCCGTGTGCGCGTCCACGCGCCCCAACCGTGCTGGCAGCCTCCTTCCTACCGCCGAACGGTTGGCGTTGGGCGCAAGATCCAGCCTTTTCCGTCCGTAAGGGCGGCGGAATCAGGTATAGGAGGCGGGAGGTCATCACCCGAAAGAGTGCGGCCCGGCGGGGGCGTGGACGCCTCCGGGAGGTTCCTACGAGTGGGTGGCGGCACCCGAGTCGTAGTGATCGACAGGACAGGCAATAGGGTGACCCCTGTGAAGGTCCTCGTCATCGGCGGCGGCGCCCGCGAACACGCCCTGTGCCGCTCTCTGTCCCTCGACCCCGACGTCAGCGCGCTGCACTGCGCCCCCGGCAACGCCGGGATCTCCGAGGTGGCCGAGGTGCACCCCGTGGACGCGCAGGACGGCGCGGCGGTCGCAGAGCTGGCCGCGGCGCTGCGCGCGGACCTCGTGGTGATCGGCCCGGAGGCGCCGCTGGTCGCCGGCGTGGCCGACGTCCTGCGCGGGCGCGGCTTCGCGGTCTTCGGCCCGTCGGCCGAGGCGGCCCGGCTGGAGGGCTCCAAGGCGTTCGCCAAGGACGTCATGGCCTCCGCGGGCGTCCCCACCGCCCGCAGCTACGTCTGCGCCACGGCCGAGGAGATCGACGCGGCCCTGGACGCGTTCGGCGCCCCGTACGTCGTCAAGGACGACGGCCTGGCCGCCGGCAAGGGCGTCGTGGTCACCTCCGACGTCGCCGCCGCCCGGGCGCACGCGCTGGCCTGCGAGCGGGTGGTGATCGAGGAGTTCCTGGACGGCCCCGAGGTGTCGCTGTTCGCGATCACCGACGGCGAAACGGTCCTCCCGCTCCAGCCCGCGCAGGACTTCAAGCGCGCCCTGGACGGGGACGAGGGCCCGAACACCGGCGGCATGGGCGCGTACTCCCCGCTGCCGTGGGCCGACCGCGGGCTGGTCGACGAGGTGCTGCGGACCGTGCTCCAGCCCACCGTCGACGAGCTGCGCCGCCGCGGCACGCCCTTCTCCGGGCTGCTCTACGCGGGCCTGGCGATCACCTCGCGCGGGGTGCGGGTCATCGAGTTCAACGCCCGTTTCGGCGACCCGGAGACCCAGGTCGTGCTGGCCCGCCTGGTGACCCCGCTGGCGAGCGTCCTGCTCAACGCCGCCACGGGCAATCTGTCCGCCGAGCCGCCGCTGCGCTGGAGCGACAGCGCGGCCGTGACGGTCGTCGTCGCCTCGCACAACTACCCCGGCACCCCGCGCACCGGCGACGTGATCGAGGGCCTGGCCGAGGCCGCCGAGGTGGAGGACGCCTACGTCCTCCACGCGGGGACCACGCGCGACGCCGAGGGCCGGGTGGTCAGCGCGGGCGGCCGGGTGCTGTCCGTGACCGCGACCGGCGCCGGCCTGGCCGGGGCCCGCGACCGCGCCTACGAGGCGGTCTCCCGGATCCGCCTGGAGGGCTCGCACCACCGCACCGACATCGCGGCGAAGGCCGCCGCTTCGGCCTGAGTCCCCCTTGCGCCCCACCCCCTTGTTCGCCGAACGTCTGTACCGGTGGAGCGGGTCCTGACGGCCCGCGCTCGGGCCTTTGCCCAAAGCCATTCCATCGGGTGAGCGCTCGGCCAACCGGCTGACGTGTGCCGCACCCCCAACTAGGGTGCGGCGAAGGCCCGCTGCGCGTCCGGCAACTGGCCCACCGGCATTGCGATGTCACAGGCCGGTGCCACAGTGGGGGTGGTGAGCGACGCCGACGCCGTCGGCCCCGCGTCCGGCCCCGCGCCGGCACCTGGGCAGAGCACTACAGGCAACTGGGGGTGATCGGTCGTGGCAGGTCCCGAAGCAGGCGTGCTCGCCGCGCGCGCCCGAGCCCTCGCCGTGCTGCGGGTGCGCGGCGCCGCGCTGGCGGTCGCCCTGCTGCCCGCGGCGGCCGCGGTCGTGCTGGCGGCGGGCTCCGCCATGGGCCGCATCCCCGACGACGCCTTCTGGGACGTCGTCCGCCCGGTGGTGACGGCCCTCGCCGTGCTGGCCCTGGTGCTGGCGGCCGGTGTGGCCGGCGTGGTCGCCCGGGCCCGCCCGGCGCTCAGCCCCACCGTCCCGATCCCCGAGGAGACGGCCCCCGACCTCTACCGCCTGGTCCGCGACCTCGCCGACCGGCTCGGCGTCCCGGCCCCCTCGGCCATAGCCCTCACCCCCGACTGCGACAGCTGGCTGGAGGACCGCACCCACCCCGCGCACGCCCCGCCGCGCGAGCGGCTGCTCCCGCGCCGCCGGGCCGGGGCCGCGCCCGTGCTGGTGATCGGCTCGCCGTTCCTGTGGTGGATGCGCGTCGCCGAGCTGCGTGCCCTCCTCGCCCCCGTGGTGGCGGGCACGGGCCCGGCCGCCCACCCCGACATAGCCGCCGCCCGCCGCTTCGTGCGCGGGCTGGACGCCGCCGTGGCGGTGGCGGCCGGCCGGCCCGCGCTCGCGTTCGTCGGCTGGATCGCCCGGGTGCTGCTGCGCTCCTGCCGCGATCACGCCGCCGAGATGGAGCGCGGCGTGGCCTCGGCCGCCTCCGAGCGCGCCCAGGCCGTGGACTACGGCCTGCGGATCGTCGCCCAGGAACAGGTCGGCCTCGCCTACGCCGGCTGGGACCGGCTGCTCAACCGCGTCGCGCTGCCCGCCTGGCGGATGGGCCGCTGGCCCTGCCGGCTGGACGCGGGCGTGGTCTCCGCGCTGACCGAGCTCTCCCGCCGCGACCGGCTGGCCGAGGGCTTCGCCTCCCGGCTGGGCGAGCGCCCCGCCTGCGACCTCCTGGAGGAGCCGGGCCTCATCGACGAGGCCGCCTCCCTGCTGGCCGCCCGGCTCTTCCACGGCGGCCCGCCCGAGCCGGGCCCCGACTGGGCGCCCGTCAGCTGGACCCAGTACCCGGAGGAGGTGGTGGACCGCAAATGGCGGCTGGAGGCCGCCCGGCTCCACCGCGTCCTGGAGGACATCGGCGCCTGCGGCGCGCTGTCCGCCACGCCGGACGGCAACAGGCCCCCGTTCGTCCCGGACGCCACACCCGCCGCGCCCACCATCGCCCGCGTCCTCGACCGCCTCACCGGCCCGGCGGGCGGCGGCGTCGGCGAGGAGCTGGAGGTGCGGCTGAGCGCCGAGGTGGCCCGCGACGCGGCCCGCGAGGCGCACGCGGCCGAGCGGGGAGCCTTCGGCGCGGCGGCCGGCTCCTGGATCGACGGACTGGCCCCGCTGTTCCCGCTGCAGCCGCCGCGCAGCGGCCGCGAGCTGCTCACCGACCATGTGACGGCCATGGTCTGCTGCGCCGCCGTGGACACCGCCGGCGCCGCCCCCGGCCTGGACTGGCTGGACGGCCCGGCCCTGCTGATCGGCGGCGCCCGCCGCGCCGATCTGTCCCGCACGGTCCTGAGCCTCATCGAGGACGGCGACGGCGAGCCGCTGCGCGCCTGGCTCGGCGAGATCGGAGTGCGCCCGGAGAAGCCCGTCCGGCTGGGCTAGCCCGGGCGCCGGCGCCCCGGAGCGCCGTCACGGACGGTGAAGCGGTGACTCTGCGTAGAGGCAGAGCCATCACTTCCGGGGAATTTGCCGACGAACAGTGACGAGCCGGGTGTGTCCTGTGATCTGCTGGGAAACCGAATGGGTATGCGGTGATCCAGGGGAGGGAGAGCGCACATGGGGATGGAGCAGATCCGGCGCTGGGAGTCCGGGGCGCTCGCGCACGCGGTCTCCGACCCCTTCGGTCAGGGTCCGCTGCCCTGGCTGCGCGGCGGGGAGTACTACTTCGACGACACCGGCCAGATCATCCCCTGGTACGTCGACCCGGTGGTCGCCCCGGCCGGCGCCCGCGTCCCGCCGCCGCGCCGCCCCGGGCCCCGTACGGCCGACGACGTCCACTGCCAGATCAAGGGCTTCGCGACCGAGAGTGCCGTGGCCCCCGGGGAGGCCATGGACTTCCGGATCACCGTGGACCCCCCGCAGCAGTTCGCCGTGGACGTCTACCGCATCGGCCACTACGGCGGCGTCGGCGCCGCGAAGATCACCACCAGTCCCCGGCTGTCCGGCATCGTCCAGCCCCCGCCGCTCACCGTGGACCGCACGGTCTCCTGCCACCACTGGTGGCTGTCCTGGCGGCTCCAGATCCCGTCCTTCTGGAGCACCGGTGCCTATGTCGCGGTCCTCACCACGGCCGACGGCTACCGCAGCCACATCCCCTTCACGGTCCGCGACACCGCCCCCGCCGACCTGCTCCTCGTCCTCCCGGACATCACCTGGCAGGCCTACAACCTCTACCCCGAGGACGGCCGGACGGGCGCCAGCCTCTACCACGCCTGGGACACGGACGGCCGGCTCCTCGGCGAGAAGGGCGCCGCCGTCACGGTCTCCTTCGACCGCCCCTACGCGGGCGCCGGCCTCCCGCTGCACGTGGGCCACGCCTACGATTTCATCCGCTGGGCCGAGCGCTACGGCTACGGCCTCGCCTACGCCGAGACCCGCGACCTCCACGCCGGACGAATCGATCCGGCACGCTACCGGGGCATGGTCTTCCCCGGCCACGACGAGTACTGGTCGCCCGCCATGCGGCGCGCCGTCGAGGACGCCCGCGACGCCGGCACCTCGCTGGTCTTCCTCTCCTCCAACACCATGTACTGGCAGGTCGAGCTCGCTCCCTCGCCGGCCGGCCCGGACCATCTGCTGACCTGCCGCAAACGCCGCGGCCCCGGCCGCTCGGCGCTCTGGCGCGACATGGCGCCCCCCGAACAGCAGCTGCTGGGCATCCAGTACGCCGGCCGGGTCCCCGAGCCGGCCCCGCTGGTCGTCCGCAACGCCGGCCACTGGCTCTGGGAGGCCACCGGCGCCGGCGAGGGCGACGAGCTGCCCGGCCTCGTCGCGGGCGAGGCCGACCGCTACTTCCCCCGGACGGCCCTGCCGGAGCACACCGGGCGCATCCTCCTCGCCCACTCCCCGTACGAGGACGGCGACGGCGTCCGCCGGCACCAGGAGACCTCGCTGTACCGCGCCCCCAGCGGGGCCCTGGTCTTCGCCTCCGGCACCTTCGCCTGGTCCCCGGCCCTGGACCGGCCCGGCCATGTGGACGCCCGGATCCAGCGGGCCACGGCCAACCTCCTGGACCGCATCTGCAAACGCGCCTGACCCCGGGCGGAGCCCCGCCCCGGCGTACGGCAGAATCGAGGTGTTTGGACAAACCACCAGGAGGACGCGTGTCCGGATTCGTCGAGAAGCCCAAGCCGATCGAGGTGCCGGGCCTCGAGCACCTGCACACGGGCAAGGTCCGCGACCTCTACCGCGACGCGGAAGGCCGGCTGGTGATGGTCGCCAGCGACCGCATGTCCGCCTACGACTGGGTGCTGCCCACCGAGATCCCCGACAAGGGGCGCGTCCTCACCCAGCTGTCCCTGTGGTGGTTCGACCGGCTGCGCGACCTCGTCCCCCACCACGTCCTCTCCACCGACCTGCCGGACGGCGCCCCCGCCGACTGGGCCGGGCGCACGCTGGTCTGCCGCTCCCTGGACATGGTCCCGGTCGAGTGCGTCGCCCGCGGCTACCTCACCGGCTCCGGCCTCGCCGAGTACGAGCAGACCCGCACCGTCTGCGGCCTCGCCCTCCCCGAGGGCCTGGTCGACGGCTCCGAACTGCCCTCGCCGATCTTCACCCCGGCCACCAAGGCCGAGGTCGGCGAGCACGACGAGAACGTCTCCTACGAGGAGACCGCCCGCCAGGTCGGCGCGGAGACCGCGGCGCTGCTCCGCCAGACCACGCTGGCCGTCTACGGCCGCGCCCGCGACATCGCCCGCGACCGGGGCATCATCCTGGCCGACACGAAGTTCGAGTTCGGCTTCGCGGACGGCGAGCTGGTCCTCGCCGACGAGGTGCTGACCCCCGACTCCTCCCGCTTCTGGCCCGCGGACTCCTGGGAGCCGGGCCGCCCCCAGGCCTCCTTCGACAAGCAGTTCGTCCGCGACTGGCTGACCTCGCCGGCCTCGGGCTGGGACCGCCACGGCCAGCTCCCGCCGCCCGAGCTGCCGGACGAGATCGTCGAGCGCACCCGCGCGAAGTACGTGGAGGCGTACGAGCGCCTGACGGGCACGTCCTGGTCGTAACGGCAGGTCCTGGGCGTGGACGGACACGTCCTGGGCATGACGGACCGTAAGAGGCCTCTCAGACGGGGCGTGCCATCGTGGGACCGCACATGAGCCACCCATGATCCGCACCCCCGCCGGAGGCGCCATGCCCGAGACGTCGACGCTCGTCCTGGTCGTGGACGACGACCCCGACGTACGGGCCGCCGTCGTCGACAGCCTCACCGTCGAGGGCTACGCCGTGCGCGCGGCCGCCGACGGACTGGAGGCCCTCTCCGCCGTCGCGAGCGCCCCGCCCGCCGCCATCGTGCTCGACCTCGCCATGCCCGTGCTCGACGGCCTCGGCGTCTGCCGCTGGCTGCGCGAGCTCGGCGACCGGACGCCGATCCTCGTCCTCACGGCCCGCGACGCCGTCTCCGACCGCGTCGCGGGCCTGGACGCCGGAGCCGACGACTACCTCGTCAAGCCCTTCGCGCTGGACGAGCTGCTCGCCCGGCTGCGGGCCCTGCTGCGCCGGGCGGCCCCCGCCGAACCGGCGGGGGAGGGGCACGAGTTGGTCTTCGGCGACCTCCGCGTCGACACCGTCACCCGCGGCGGGGAGCGCGCCGGGCGGGCCCTGGAGTTCACCCGGACCGAGTTCGCGCTGCTGGAGGTGCTGATGAGGCACCCGGGGCAGGTGCTGCCGCGCGAGGTGATCCAGGAACGCGTCTGGGGCACCGACTTCGGCCCCGAGTCCAACTCCCTCGCCGTCTACATCGGCTACCTCAGGCGCAAGCTCGAAGCGGGCGGCGCGCCCCGCCTCGTCCACACCGTGCACGGCGTCGGCTACCGCCTGGACCGGCCATGAGCGGGCGGACGGGCGCGGGCCCGCGCACCGGACTGCTCGGCCGCAGGCCGCTGCGCACCCGGCTGACGCTCGTCACCTCCGCCGCGGTGGCGCTCGTCGCCCTCGGAGCCCTGGCCGGCGCCTATGTCGTCATCCGGTACGAGCTGGTGCGCCAGCTGGACCTCCAGCTCAAACAGCAGGCCGGGCTCATCGCCCAGCAGGGGCGCTCCGGCGCGGGCGACGGCGTGCTCTACGACCAGTGCGCCTGGCGGGCCGCCCCCGCCTGCGCCCAGATCGTGCGCGCCGACCCGGCCGCGCCCGGCCAGGGCGGCCTCGTGCTGCCGGTCACCGGGGCGACGCGGCGCGTCGCCGCCGGCACCCTCGGCGCGTACTACAGCGACATCACCCACCACGGCCGCCCCATGCGCATGCTGACCACCCCGCTGCCGGGCCGGGAGAGACGGGCCCTCCAGGTGGCGGCCCGCTCCGACACCGTCGACCAGAGCGTGGAACAGGCCGGGCTCTACCTCGGCGCGGTGGGCGCCGCCGGGGTCCTCCTCGCCGCGGTGCTCGGCCACCTCGCCGCCCGGACGTCCCTCCGGCCGGTCACCCGGCTCACCGCCACCGCCGAACGCATCGCCGCCACCCGCGACCCCGCCCACCGCATCGAGCTGCCGCCCTACGAGGCACGCCGCCAGGACGAGATCACCCGCCTCACGACCAGCTTCAACACCATGCTCGGCGAGCTGGAGGAGGCCGTCGCCGCCCAGCGCCGGCTCGTCGCCGACGCCTCCCACGAACTGCGCACCCCGCTCACCGCGCTGCGCACCAACGCCGAACTCCTCGCGCGCGCCGAGCGGCTGTCCCCGGCCCAGCGCGAGCGGGCCTCGGACGCGCTGGGCCGCCAGCTGCGCGAGGTGACGGGCATGGTCAACGACCTGATCGAGCTGGCGCGCGACGAGGAGCCGCAGGCGCTGGTGGAGCGGGTGCGGCTGGACCGGCTCGCCGAGCGCTGTGTGACCGCCGCGCGGGGACACTGGCCGGCCACCGTGTTCACCGCCGACCTGGCCGAGGCCACCGTCCCGGGCGTGCCCGCCCGGCTCGCCCGGCTGCTGTCCAACCTGCTGGACAACGCCGCCAAGTTCAGCCCGCCCGGCGCCGTGGTCGAGGTCACTCTCGCGCGGGTGGGCGGCACACTCGACCTCACCGTCCGCGACCACGGGCCCGGCATCTCCGACGAGGACCTGCCGCACGTCTTCGACCGCTTCTACCGCTCCCGCCAGGCCCGCGCGCTGCCGGGCTCCGGGCTGGGCCTGGCCATGGCCCGCCAGATCGCCCGCGCCCACGGCGCCGAGCTCTCCGCCGAACAGGCCCCCGGGGGCGGCGCCCGTTTCCGCCTGAGCTTCCCCGAAGGGCAGGAGTGAGGGAGGGGGAAAACGCCGAAGGCCCCGGTCTTCCGACCGGGGCCTTCGTTCTCTGAGCGGACGACGAGACTCGAACTCGCGACATCCACCTTGGCAAGGTGGTGCTCTACCAACTGAGCTACGTCCGCATTCGCCCCGCGCTCTCGTGCGGTGCGGACACCACTATAGCCAACCTTGAGCACGTGCGATGCGCGCCGCCGCATGACGGTTCTCCGCGCCCAGCTTCGCGGCGGCCGCGGAGAGGTAGTTGCGGACCGTTCCGGGCGTCAGCGAAGCCCGCTCCGCGATCTCCGAGACCGGCGCCCCGTCCTCCGCCAGCTCCAGCAGCTCCGCCTCCCGCGCGGACAGCGGGGAATCCCCGGCGCTGATCGCGTCGGCCGCCAACTCCGGGTCCACATAGCGGCTTCCGGCGTGCACCGTGCGAATGATCTCGGCGAGCCGCTGGGCCGACACGGTCTTAGGGACGAACCCCCGCACTCCCACCTCAAGGGCGCGTTTCAGATGCCCGGGCCGGCCATGGCCGGTCACGATCATGCTTCTGCACGCCGGTAGTTCGGACCGCAGGGATGTGGCGACCATCACACCGTCGGCACCCGGCATCTGAAGATCCAGCACCGCCACGTCCGGGCGGTGCGCCTTCGCCATCGCGATCGCCTCGGGCCCCGACGCGGCCTCGGCCACGACCCGGAGGTCGTCCTCCAGCCCCAGCAGCGCGGCCAGCGCCCCGCGGATCAGATGCTCGTCGTCCGCGAGCATGACCCTGATCGGTGCGGCCCCGCCCAGGGCCCCGTCGCCCCCGTTCACGCGATGCTCCTCTCCGGCCGGACGGCGGTGGTGGCGCCGGTGGCGGCGTCGACCACGGACGGCCGGTCGTCCGCCCGAGTGGCCTCCGGGGGCGGGCCGGGCTCCTCGCCGTCCGGGTCCGTGTCCGGGTCGTCGTCCGCGTCCGTGCCCTCCGGCCGGGCCAGCGGAATCCTCGCGGTCACATGGAACGTCCCATGATCCCCGGGCTCCGCCGTCAGCGTCCCGCCCAGCGCCGTCAGCCGCTCCCGCAGACCTGCCAGCCCCGAGCCGCCGCCGGACTCCTCGCCCGCCGCCGGCGCGGGGGCCTCGCGCACCCCGTCGTTCTCCATGCGCAGGACCGCCACCTCGTCCACGACCCTCAGCCGCACCGCGCAGCGGCTCGCCTCGGCATGCCGCAGCACGTTCGTCGTGGCCTCCCGGGTCACCCACGCCAGGGCCGACTGGACCGCCGGGGGCAGGGCCCCGCCTGCCCGGTCGTCGACGCGGCACCGTATGCCGGCGGCGGCCAGCACTCCCTTCGCACCGACGAGTTCGGTGTGGAGATCGGCCCGGCGGTAGCCGCGGACCACCTCCCGGAGCTCCCGGTGCGACTCCTGCGCTATCCGCTGCACCTCGGTCATCTGATCCAGCGCCGCCCCCGAGCCCCGCCGGGCCAGCTGCACGGCGAGCTCGCTCTTCAGCGCGATCACCGAGAGATTCCGGCCCAGCACGTCGTGCATGTCCCGGGCGAACCGCAGCCGCTCCTCCGCCACCGCGAGCCGCGCCTGCGTCCCCCGGGCGGCCTCCACCTCCCACAGCACGGCGAGGAACCAGGCGGAGGACCGCACGGTGCTCATGCTCCACACCGCCAGGAACAGCAGCGCCGCGGCGACCGCGATCCCGCCGTCCAGGGAGCCCGCCCACGCGCCGAGCAGGGCGCCGGTGGCGACGCTCGCCCCGAGACAGCCGGCCAGGAAGCTGCGGATCCGCCGGGTGAACAGGCTGTACGAGCCGAAGACCACCAGCCCGGCGTGCATGAGCAGGGTCGTGTTCGCGGCGATGTGCGCCGGGCCCTCGTGCCGCAGCAGCAGGATGAACGCCACCAGGGTGGCCGCGAACAGCACCACCGCCCAGGCCAGCCACTTCCAGGGCTTGGCCCGCTTCCGCAGATAGTGGCCCAGCGACCGCCGGAGGAGCCCCATCCCCTGGGCGCACTGGAGCAGGCACAGGCTCATCAGCAGCCAGGCCAGCGGCGGCCTGCCCTCCGGGTCGGTCACCCACGCGATGGCGTTGATCAGCGGGAACAGCCAGGGGATGCCGTAGAGCGTCCAGCGCATGTAGCTGTCGACCTGGGCGACCCGGCTCCGCCCCCGCCACTCGCGCACCCGCGACCGCACACCCATGTGCCCCCGTCCCCCTCGTCCCGTGCCCGGCGGGCCGGGGCTCAGCGCCTCGGCTCCCACCGGAACCATCGTCGTACAGCAAACACGCCCAGTGCCGACCAGGCCACCGCGGTCCCCAGGGCCCGCAGGGCCGCGGCCGCGTCCATGCCGCCCAGCCAGCCACCGCGCACCAGCTCGATCACCGGCGTCAGCGGCAGCAGCCGGCAGACCTCCGCCACCGTGTCCGGCATGACCTCCAGCGGCAGGAAGATCCCCGAGCCGAGCAGCGAGACGAGGAACAGCGGCATCGTGACCAGCTGGGCGCTCTCCACCGTCTTCGCCCAACCCGCCGTCAGCGCGGCGCATGTGACGCTCACCACTATGCCCAGCACCAGTCCGGCCGCCACCAGATCGGGCCGCGCGACGCCCCGCAGATCCAGCCACGCGACGCCTGCCACGACCAGCAGCACGCACTGGGCCAGCGCCACCGTCACGGCCGGCAGGGCCGTGCCCGCCAATATCTCCGCGTCGCCGGCCTCGCCCGTGCGCAGGCGCTTCAGGACCAGCTCCTCGCGCCGTGCCACATAGGCGCTGACGAGGTTCTGGTAGACCGCGAAGAGCAGGATGTAACCGAAGGCTCCCGTCAGCAGCACCTCGTGGGCCGTCATGCCGGCCTTGTCGAGATCGACCCGCTCCATCCCCCCGCTCATGACCCACACCATCGTGAGGGGCATGAGCAGCGCCATGTACAGCGCCATCCTGTTGCGCCCGAGCAGGGTCAGCTCCGCCCGCCCCAGTGCCAGCACCCGTCCGCCCGTCATCACTCGCCCCTCCCCGGCGTCGCGCCCGCTATGGCCAGGAACGCCTCTTCCAGCGAGGCGGTCCGCGCGTCGAGCCCGTCCAGCCCGACGTCCTTGTCCCGTGCCCAGACCAGCAGTCCGGTCAGGGTGCGCTGCAGCTCCTTGGTCTGCAGCTCTATGCGTCCACCCGTCTCCTCGTGCCGCAGGACGCCGAGCTCGGCCAGCGGCGGGAGATCCCCGACGAACCATCCGTCCGGCATCGCGAAGCGGATCCGGGCCGGATACGCGCCGATCACCTCGGCGGGCGTCCCGTCGGCGACGATGCGGCCCTCGCGCATGATCGCCAGCCGGTCGGCCAGTGCCTCGGCCTCCTCCAGATAGTGGGTGGTGAGGAGGACCGTCGTGCCCTCGTCGCGCAGCCGGCGCACCAACTCCCACGTGGTGTGCCGCGCCTCGGGGTCGAGGCCCGTCGTGGGCTCGTCGAGGAAGAGCACCTCGGGCCGCCCCAGCAGGGCGAGCGCGAGGTCCAGCCGGCGCCGCTCACCGCCCGAGAGCTGCTTGACCCGGACGTCCCGGCGGGCGGTGAGCCCCACGAGACCGAGGGCCTCGTCGACGGGCCGCGCGCCCGTCGTGCACCCCGCCCACATCGTCACCGTCTCGGCGGCGGTGAGCTCGGAGGGGAAGCCGCCCTCCTGGAGCATCATCCCGATCCGCGGGCGCACCGCGCGCCGCCCCGTGTACGGATCGTGGCCCAGCACGCGGACCTGGCCGCCGGTGGGCCGGGCGAGCCCCTCCAGCAGCTCGACCGTGGAGGTCTTGCCCGCTCCGTTCGTCCCCAGCAGGGCGAACAACTCTCCGCGCCGCACGGTGAAGGAGACGTCCCGCACCGCGTCGAATCCCTTGTCCCCGGACCGCTGCCCGTACCTCCGCCGCAGCCCTGAGACCTCGATCACACTCTCCCCGAAGTCCATGCTTCAAGGCTCCCGGCCGTTCCGGCCCCGGGGCAGTGCGGCCTGTCATGACCTGGGATGACGAATGTCATCGGGCGGGCGCACACCACGCACAGCGCACACGAAGAAGGCCCCGGTCGCGATGACCGGGGCCTTCTCCCTCTGAGCGGACGACGAGACTCGAACTCGCGACATCCACCTTGGCAAGGTGGTGCTCTACCAACTGAGCTACGTCCGCATGCCTCCGACCGGCTCTCACCGGGCGGCGCGTGCACCACTCTACCTGATCCACCGGAGTGGTCGGTAAAGCGATGAGAGCGGGTGACAGGAATCGCACACTGCGCCTCCCCCTTGGAAAGGGGGCGCTCTACTACTGAGCTACACCCGCGCGCCCATCCTTCCGGACCGCGTACGTGGAGTACGTGGCCGGTCGAACGGTCAGAGCGGGTGACAGGAATCGCACACTGCGCCTCCCTCTTGGAAAGAGGGCGCTCTACTACTGAGCTACACCCGCGCGTCCATCCCGCCGAGTCACATGTGTGACTGGCTGGACGGTCAGAGCGGGTGACAGGAATCGCACACTGCGCCTCCCCCTTGGAAAGGGGGCGCTCTACTACTGAGCTACACCCGCATGACCCCGAAGTTCGGGCCCGTTTCCCGGCCTTGCCCCTCGGCGTGATCCAGACTCTAGCTGATCATCCGGGGCTCTTGGCAAGTCGGGACCGAGGAGGCCTCCGTCACCCGTTCGGCCCAGGGTCCCGGCCGGGGCGGCGGAGCCCGCCGCGCCCGGTGCCGGAGGGCCTCCGCCGTGCGGTCAGGCCGCCTCGTTGAACGCCTCGTAGACCTTCTTGGGGATGCGGCCGCGCGGCGGGACCTCCATGCCGCGCGAGCGGGCCCACGCCCGGACCGCGGCGGGGTCGGGGGCGACGGCCGTGCGGCGGTAGGCCCGGCCCGACCGGGACTGCTTGCGGCCGGCGTCCATGTAAGGCGCGAGGACGCCTCGCAGTTTCTTCGCATTGGCAGTGTTCAGGTCGATCTCGTACGACTTGCCGTCGATCCCGAACGTGACGGTCTCCGCGGCTTCCCCGCCGTCGATGTCGTCGGAGAGTGTGACCACTACGCGCTGCGCCACGGAAATGGGTCCTTTCGGCCGGTATCACCGCGTTGACCTGCGGCGATGTGAGGGTTGCTGTTGTTCTCGGTCAATACATATTCATTTGTACAACAAAAGGCAATGCATGGCGAAGCCCAGTTAATTCCGTCGGTGTGCCCCGCCGCAATCGCGACGATGCGATCTTCCGGTGTTTTTCCGGAATTTTTTCCGAGCGGTCCCGAGCCGTCCCGGGTAAACGCGAAGGATAAGCCCAGCATATCTATGCGCGTAGATTTTTCGGGACTGTACTCTGACATCACCGCTTCAGCTCACGCACCACACACCGGGAGTGCCAGTGGCACGCGTCGTAGTCGACGTCATGCTCAAGCCGGAGATCCTCGACCCGCAGGGCCAGGCGGTGCAGCGCGCGCTGCCACGCCTGGGTTTCGAGGGGATCGCCGACGTCCGTCAGGGCAAGCGCTTTGAACTCGAGGTGGAGGGCCCGGTCGACGAGGCCGCCCTCGCCCGTATCCACGAGATGGCGGAAACGTTTCTCGCCAACACCGTGATCGAGAACTACACCGTGCGAGTGGACTCGTGACCGCACGCGTAGGAGTCATCACCTTCCCCGGAACCCTGGACGACCGCGACACCCAGCGGGCCGTCAGGATCGCCGGGCTCGAGCCCGTGCCGCTCTGGCATCGCGACAAGGACCTCAAGCAGGTGGACGCCGTGGTCCTGCCCGGCGGTTTCTCCTACGGCGACTATCTCCGGGCGGGTGCGATCTCCCGCTTCTCGCCGGTCATGGAGAGCGTCATCGACCAGGCCAGGGCCGGGATGCCGGTCCTCGGCATCTGCAACGGCTTCCAGGTGCTCACCGAGTCCCACCTGCTGCCCGGCGCCATGCTGCGCAACAACCACCTGCACTTCATCTGCCGCGACCAGAAGCTGCGGGTGGAGAACGCGGACACCGCCTGGACGGCCGACTACGAGGCGGGGCAGGAGATCTCCGTCCCGCTGAAGAACATCGACGGTCGCTACGTGGCCGACGAGCGCACCCTCGACGAGCTGGAGGCCGAGGGCCGCGTCGCCTTCCGCTACCTGGACGTCAACCCCAACGGGTCGCTCCGTGACATCGCGGGCATCACCAACGCCGCCGGCAACGTCGTCGGCCTGATGCCGCACCCCGAGCACGCCGTGGAGCCGGGCGTCGGCACGGGTCGTACGGACGGGCTCGGATTCTTCACCTCGATCCTCAAGAAGCTGGTCAACGCGACATGAGCCTCGACACCGTCAAGCACGCAGGCGAGACCCCGGACACCGAGCAGCCCTGGGCCGAACTCGGCCTCAAGCAGGACGAGTACGAGCGCATCCGCACCATCCTCGGCCGCCGTCCCACCGGCGCCGAGCTGGCGATGTACTCCGTCATGTGGTCCGAGCACTGCTCGTACAAGTCCAGCAAGGTCCACCTCCGCCAGTTCGGCGACAAGGCCCCCGAGAACGACGCGCTCCTCGTCGGCATCGGCGAGAACGCCGGCGTCGTCGACGTCGGCCAGGGCTACGCGGTCACCTTCAAGGTCGAGTCGCACAACCACCCGTCGTACATCGAGCCCTACCAGGGCGCGGCCACCGGCGTGGGCGGCATCGTCCGCGACATCCTCGCCATGGGCGCCCGCCCCGTCGCCGTCATGGACCCGCTGCGCTTCGGCGCCGCGGACCACCCCGACACCAAGCGCGTCCTGCCGGGCGTCGTCGCGGGCATCGGCGGCTACGGCAACTGCCTGGGCCTGCCCAACATCGGCGGCGAGGTCGTCTTCGACTCCTGCTACCAGGGCAACCCGCTGGTCAACGCCCTGTGCGTGGGTGTGATGAAGCACGAGGACATCCACCTCGCCAAGGCCTCCGGCGCCGGCAACAAGGTGATCCTCTACGGCGCCCGCACCGGCGGCGACGGCATCGGCGGCGTCTCGGTCCTGGCGTCCGAGACCTTCGACGACAGTAAGCCCGCCAAGCGGCCCGCCGTGCAGGTCGGCGACCCCTTCCAGGAGAAGCTCCTCATCGAGTGCACCCTGGAGATCTTCCGCGAGGACCTGGTCGACGGCATCCAGGACCTCGGCGGCGCCGGTCTGTCCTGCGCCACCAGCGAGCTGGCCAGCGCCGGTTCGGGCGGTATGCGCGTGGAGCTGGACCGGGTGCCGCTGCGGGACGCGACCCTCTCGCCCGAGGAGATCCTCATGAGCGAGTCGCAGGAACGCATGTGCGCGATCGTCGAGCCGGACAAGGTCGACCGCTTCCTGGAGATCTGCGAGAAGTGGGACGTCATCGCCACCGTCATCGGTGAGGTGACCGACGGCGAGCGGCTGGAGATCTTCTGGCACGGCGAGCAGATCGTGGACGTGCCGCCGCGCACCGTGGCCCACGAGGGTCCGGTGTACGAGCGCCCGTACGCCCGTCCGGAGTGGCAGGACGCCCTCCAGGCCGACGACGCCGCGAAGCTCGCCCGCCCGGAGACCGCCGACGAGCTGCGTGAGCAGGTCCTCAAGGTCGTCTCCTCCCCCAACCAGGCCTCGAAGTCGTGGATCACGGACCAGTACGACCGCTTCGTGCAGGGCAACACCGTGCTCGCCCAGCCCGAGGACTCGGGAATGGTCCGCATCGATGAGAACACCGGACTCGGTGTCGCGGTTGCGACCGACGGCAACGGCCGCTACGCCAAGCTCGACCCGTACGCGGGCGCGCAGCTCGCGCTCGCCGAGTCGTACCGCAACGTGGCCGCCACCGGCGCCCGTCCGCTGGCCATCTCCAACTGCCTGAACTTCGGTTCGCCGGAGGACCCGGCCGTCATGTGGCAGTTCGCCGAGGCCACGCGCGGCCTGGCGGACGGCTGCCTGGCCCTGGGCACCCCGGTGACCGGCGGCAACGTCTCGCTCTACAACCAGACCGGCGAGACGGCCATCCACCCGACCCCCGTGGTCGCGGTGCTGGGCGTCATCGACGACGTCGACCGCCGGACGCCGATGGCCTTCTCCGAAGAGGGCCACCTGCTCTACCTCCTCGGCGACACCAAGGAGGAGCTGGGCGGTTCGGCCTGGTCGCAGGTGGTCCACGACCACCTCGGCGGCCTGCCGCCGGCCGTGGACCTCGACCGGGAGAAGCTGCTGGCCGAGATCCTCATCGCGGCCTCCCGCGACGGGATGATCGACGCCGCGCACGACCTGTCCGACGGCGGTCTGATCCAGGCCCTCGCCGAGTCGTGCCTGCGCGGCGGCAAGGGCGCCCGCCTGGTCGTCCCCGACGGCATGGACCCGTTCGTGTTCCTCCTCTCCGAGTCCGCGGGCCGCGCGGTCGTCGCCGTGCCGCGCAGCGAGGAGCTGCGCTTCGGCGACATGTGCGGCGCGCGCGGTCTTCCGGCGACGCGCATCGGCGTCGTCGACGGTGAAACGATCGACGTCCAGGGCCAGTTCACGATCTCCCTGGACGAGCTCCGGGAGGCTCACGAGTCGACCATCCCGGCTCTGTTCGGCTAGCCGGACGGTGCCACGGCACCGGTCGGGACCGGCGGTTCCCCCTGCTGGTCCCGGCCGTTGTCGGAGGGCGGGCCTACGCTCGTGGTCATGCCTTCCACTCCGCGCAGACCGCGCCCCCGTCGTTACGACCCCGCCAAGGTGAGCGCTGCCCTGGAAGGGCAGGTCCGGGTCGTATGCGACGCGGTGGACGCGCTGTGCGCCGCGCCGGACGCGCGGGCGACGCTCGACGCGCCCACGCGGCCGGGGGAGTGGAGCGTCCGCGCGCTGGTCGCCCACATCACCGGAGTGCTGGAGACGCTGCCGCACCACCTCGCCGAGGCGGGTGCGACGGCCGGCTCCGCGCGCTCCGGATTCACCCTCACGGACTATGCGGGGCTGGCGAGTTCACGTGCCGGCGAGATCGCGGAGGAGGCGTCGGCGGCTGCCGACGCGCTCGCCGCGGAACCGCCGGCGGTGATCGCCGCACGGCTGCGCGAGGCCGCCTCGGGGGCCGTCGACGCTGTCGCGGGAACGGATCCCGCGGCGGTCGCGCGGACCCGTCTCGGCGCCATGACGGTCCTCGATCTGCTGGTGACGCTGCTGGTCGAGATCGTCGTCCACGCCCAGGACTTGGCGGATGCCACCGGTGTGCCCGTACGGCACGACCGGCAGGCGCTGGCGGCTGTCACACGGCTGCTCGCCGACACCCTCGCGGCCAGGGCCCCGGGTGGGTCCGTGGAGGTCCGCATCCCGCCATTCGCCGTTGTTCAGTGCGTGGCGGGGCCGAAGCACACCCGCGGCACCCCGCCGAACGTGGTCGAGACCGATCCACTGACCTGGATCCGCCTCGCCACGGGCCGGTTGAGCTGGGATTCCGCCGTGGGTGACGCCGTCGTGTCCGCGAGCGGGGAGCGGGCCGACCTTTCCGATCAACTTCCTTTGCTCATCTGAGCTTTGCTCACTTGAGCGAAGAGTGATGATCGGATGTTCGAGCGACCCCTTTTTCGCCGCGAAAGGGTGATTCGCTGTGCGCGGGAAGTGGCTGTCCGTGGTGTGAGCCATAACCAATGGTCCCCGGTTCGGATGAACCTGTTCCCTGCCATAGACTCGATGTGTGCCTCGTGGTGACGGACGACTCAACCACGACCTGCTTCCCGGCGAAAAGGGCCCCCAGGACGCTTGTGGCGTCTTCGGTGTCTGGGCTCCGGGAGAAGAGGTCGCAAAACTCACCTATTTCGGGCTGTATGCGCTGCAGCACCGTGGACAGGAGTCCGCGGGCATCGCGGTGAGCAACGGCTCCCAGATCCTCGTTTTCAAGGACATGGGACTGGTTTCCCAGGTCTTCGACGAAACATCCCTCGGCTCTCTCACGGGCCATATCGCGGTCGGACACGCCCGTTACTCCACCACCGGAGCCTCGGTGTGGGAGAACGCGCAGCCGACCTTCAGGGCGACCGCCAACGGCTCCATCGCCCTGGGCCACAACGGCAACCTGGTGAACACCGCCGAGCTGGCGGAGATGGTCGCGGCGCTCCCCCGGGAGAACGGCCGTGCCACCCAGGTGGCGGCCACCAACGACACCGACCTGGTCACGGCCCTGCTGGCCGGCCAGACGGACGACGACGGCAAGCCGCTGTCGGTCGAGGACGCGGCCGCCAAGGTCCTGCCCGGCGTCAAGGGTGCCTTCTGCCTCGTCTTCATGGACGAGCACACGCTCTACGCCGCCCGTGACCCGCAGGGCATCCGCCCGCTGGTCCTGGGCCGCCTGGAGCGCGGCTGGGTGGTCGCCTCGGAGACGGCCGCGCTGGACATCTGCGGTGCCACCTTCGTGCGCGAGATCGAGCCGGGCGAGATGATCGCCATCGACGAGAACGGCGTGCGGACCTCCCGCTTCGCCGAGGCGAAGCCCCGCGGCTGCGTCTTCGAGTACGTCTACCTCGCGCGCCCCGACACCGACATCGCCGGTCGCAACGTCTACCTCTCCCGGGTGGAGATGGGCCGCCGGCTCGCCGCCGAGGCCCCGGTCGACGCCGACCTGGTGATACCGACCCCGGAGTCCGGCACCCCCGCCGCCGTGGGCTACGCCGAGGCCAGCGGCATCCCGTACGGCACCGGCCTGGTGAAGAACTCGTACGTCGGCCGGACCTTCATCCAGCCCAGCCAGACCATCCGGCAGCTCGGCATCCGGCTCAAGCTCAATCCGCTCAAGGAAGTGATCAGAGGCAAGCGCCTGGTGGTCGTCGACGACTCGATCGTCCGCGGCAACACCCAGCGCGCCCTCGTGCGGATGCTCCGCGAGGCCGGGGCGGCCGAGGTCCACGTACGGATCTCGTCCCCGCCGGTGAAGTGGCCGTGCTTCTTCGGCATCGACTTCGCCACCCGCGCCGAGCTGATCGCCAACGGCATGACGGTCGAGGAGATCGGCAAGTCGCTGGGCGCGGACTCCCTCGCGTACATCTCCATCGACGGCATGATCGAGGCCACCGCCATCGCCAAGCCGAACCTGTGCCGTGCCTGCTTCGACGGCGAATACCCGATGGAGCTGCCCGACCCCGAGCTGCTCGGCAAGCAGCTGCTGGAGACCGAGCTCGCCGGTGGCGCGGACGCCGCCGACGCACTCCGTCGCCCGTAACGCTCCGTAGTACAAGACGACACGAAAGTTCCCAGCAATGCCTGAGACCACCGGTGCCAGCTACGCAGCTGCGGGCGTCGACATCGAGGCGGGCGACCGCGCCGTCGAACTGATGAAGGAATGGGTGAAGAAGGCCACCCGCCCCGAGGCCATCGGCGGCCTCGGCGGCTTCGCCGGCCTCTTCGACGCCAGCGCCCTCAAGCGGTACGAGCGCCCGCTGCTCGCCTCCGCCACGGACGGCGTCGGCACCAAGGTCGACATCGCCCGCCGCATGGGCGTGTACGACACCATCGGCCACGACCTGGTCGGCATGGTCGTGGACGACCTGGTCGTCTGCGGCGCCGAGCCGCTGTTCATGACCGACTACATCTGCGTCGGCAAGGTCTACCCCGAGCGGGTCGCCGCGATCGTCAAGGGCATCGCCGAGGGCTGTGTCCTCGCCGGCTGCGCCCTGGTCGGCGGCGAGACCGCGGAGCACCCGGGGCTGCTCGGCGTGGACGAGTTCGACGTGGCCGGCGCCGGTACGGGCGTGGTCGAGGCGGACCGCCTGCTGGGCGCCGACCGCATCCGCGAGGGTGACGTCGTCATCGCGATGGCGTCCTCGGGACTTCACTCGAACGGGTACTCACTGGTCCGCCATGTGCTCTTCGACCGGGCCGGCTGGGAGCTGGACCGGGACGTTCCGGAGTTCGGCCGCACGCTCGGCGAGGAGCTCCTGGAGCCCACGAAGATCTACTCGCTGGACTGCCTGGCCCTCACCCGGACGGCCGAGGTGCACGCCTTCTCGCACATCACCGGCGGTGGCCTGGCGAACAACCTGGCCCGGGTGATCCCGGACGGGCTGCGCGCCGTCGTCGACCGGTCCACCTGGACGCCGGGGGCGGTCTTCGACCTCGTCGGCAGGCTGGGCGGGGTGGCGCGTCCGGAGCTGGAGAAGACCCTGAACATGGGCGTGGGCATGATGGCCGTCGTGCCGCCGGAGTCCGTGGACGTGGCGCTGGCGACCTTCGCCGACCGGGGAGTGGAGGCCTGGGTCGCGGGAGAGATCACCGCGCGCGGCGACCACGCCGAGGCCGTGGCCCTCACCGGCGACCACTCCGCCTGACCCGCCGGTCAGGACAAGGGCATGAACGAACCGCCCGGGGCATCGCGCCCCGGGCGGGTTTCGTCATGGGCCGGTCCGGTCACCGGTCGGCCGTCGTCGACCGCTACCGGAAGCCGGGCAGCACAGAACCCGGTCCGGGGCGAGGCCCCGGACCGGGTCGGTGAAGTAGTCGCGTCAAGCGCGGCGACGGTATGCGGACTGGTCGGACGACTGCTCGTCCTCGTCCTCATCGTCGTTGTAACGCGCCGCGTACTGAGCGTACGGGTCGTCCTCCAGCTCATCCTCAAGCGGCTCGCTCTCCGGCGGCTGCTTGATCGACGGCTGCGTTGCGCCCAGCTCATTGGCCAGACGTGAGAGGTCGGTCCCGCCGCTGTTGTACTTCAGCTGGCGGGCGACCTTTGTCTGCTTGGCCTTGGCCCGGCCGCGCCCCATGGCTCGACCCCCTCATTGACGGGGCTCGACGGCCCCAGAGTCTTGACACGCGTTCACGTTCATGAGTCAGAGCGGACCCCCGTGGGAGGGTGTCCGGCCTGTAGAGCTTCAACGGTACCTGCTTCCGCGGCCATACGGTACGTCGCCCGCATGACGTGCCACGCAGCACAACCGGCGAGATGCCCTGTACTCGCTGGTCAGCTGCGATTTTAACGTGTCCCGCGCGCCGACCCGCCGAGGGGTGGTGAGAGATCTCTCCCTCACCCCCACCCGGCGGCGTGTTCTGTGGGGATCGCTGTGCGGGGACCGGTCGCGCACCCCTGTCGAGAAGTTCACCCGATCGGGTGGCGTCGGTGCGGAGGGTTACCGGTTCGCGCGTGCCTCGGCCATGCGCTGCTCCGCGAGGCGGTCGGCCGCGACGGCCGGCGGGATGCCGTCCGACTTCGCCCGATCGAATATGGCCAAAGTCGTATCAAAGATCTTGGCCGCTTTTGCCTTCGCCCGGTCGAAGTCGAAGCCGTGCAGCTCGTCGGCGACCTGGATGACACCACCGGCGTTCACCACGTAGTCGGGCGCGTAGAGGACGCCGCGGTCGGCGAGGTCCTTCTCGACGCCCGGATGGGCGAGCTGGTTGTTGGCGGCGCCGCACACCACGGTCGCGGTGAGGGCCGCCACGGTCTCGTCGTTCAGCGCGCCGCCCAGGGCGCACGGGGCGTACACGTCGAGCGGGGTGCGGATGAGGACGTCCGCGTCCGTGACCGCCGTGACCCGCGGGTGCCGGGCGACGACCCGCTCGACGGCCTCCGCCCGCACGTCCGTGACCACGACCTCCGCACCGTCCTCGATCAGGTGGTCCACCAGGTGGTGGCCGACCTTCCCGACGCCCGCGACACCGACCCTGCGGCCGCGCAGCGTGGGCTCGCCCCACTGGCTCCGCGCGGCGGCCCGCATGCCCTGGAAGACGCCGAAGGCGGTGAGCACGGAGGAGTCGCCGGCGCCGCCGTTCTCGGGGGAGCGGCCGGTGGTCCACCGGTTCTCCCGGGCGACCACGTCCATGTCCGCGACGTACGTGCCGACGTCGCACGCGGTGACGTAGCGGCCGCCGAGCGAGGCGACGAAGCGTCCGTACGCGAGCAGCAGCTCTTCGGTCTTGATCAGATCGGGGTCTCCGATGATCACAGCCTTACCGCCACCGTGGTCGAGCCCCGCCAGCGCGTTCTTGTACGACATGCCGCGCGAGAGGTTGAGCGCGTCCCGTACCGCCTCCTCGTCGGAGGCGTAGGCGTGGAAACGCGTACCGCCCAGGGCGGGGCCCAGGGCGGTGGAGTGGACGGCGATCACGGCGCGCAGGCCGCTGGCGCGGTCCTGGCAGAGGACGACCTGCTCGTGGCCGCCCTGGTCGGTCCGGAAGAGGGTGTGCAGCACGCCGTTGCCGGCGTCGGTGGTGGGACGTACGTCAGTCACGGTGGTGACTCCATATGTCGCGGAGGTCGCCCTCCGAGGGGTGGTGGAGGGCCGGTTGCCCAAGAGGGTAAGACCTGCGGGCCCGGTGGGTCCGGCCCGTGCGGAGGATCACTCTCCCGGGCTCCGGTGCCATGGGACGATTTGGACCGTATGGGGAGCGGCACGCCCGCAACTCCCCGGAAGTCTCCTACGGCTTGAGGGAGCGAGCGTGGGCGTGGCGTCGTCGGTGACCGTCCCGTACGCGGCATATCTCCGGGTCTACGAACCGCTGGCCGCTTTCCCCGAGCCGGAACGGGCGCACTGGGCCCGTTACGCGCGCCGCGAGACCCTCCCCGGCGCCCAGGACGAACTGCGCCGGTCGCTCGCGGATCTGCTGCCCACCCCACCGGTGCCGGTCCCGGTCCACGAGAGCGGCGACGCCTTCGTGGCGGTCGTGGACGGCGTGGTGTGCGTCTGCCCCTGGCGGACCCGGCTGCGGGGCTGGCTGGCGCTGGAGGGGCTGGCCGAGCGCCTTCCGGCGCCGGTGCTGGACGCGGTGCTGCCGCCCGTCGTGCGCCGGCAGGCGGAGGCGGACTACGAGCGCTGGCTGGAGCGGAACCCCGACGCCCGCCCGTGGATCAGGACGGCCACCTGGCAGGTGCCGCTGCGCTGGTTCGTCCTCTTCTCCGACGAGGAGCGCGAGTACGGGAAGGGGGAGCCGGGCGGCGAGGAGCTGGTGCTCCGCTACCGCACCCCCATGGTCCAGGCCCGGCGGCGGGTGGCCCGGGGACTGCGGACCCTCCGGGACGCGATCGAGGAGGGTCCCTTGATCGACGGCCTGGTGGATGTGGGGCGGTGGCTGGAAGAGTTCCATCCGAGGTCCCTGGTGGAGCTGGACTACGGCGGACTTGTGCATATGGTTCCCGAGGCACAACTGGAAGACGACCATTCCGCCGCGGACACGACGGAGGGTCTGATCGCGCTGCGGGCGGGTGACGGAGTGCGGGCCGGTGCGGCGTACGAACGGCTGACGGAACGTTGGCGGGCCGTGCGCGACCGCCAGTTCGCCAACTGACCGGCGCGCCGTGGGCCGGCCGGGGGCGGGTCCGGGACCTAGGTCCCGATCCGGGCCATTGCCGCAACCGTGACCTATAGCACTTACTTCAGGTCTTGCGCCCATCGCCCATCCTCGTGGCAAAATAGGACAAGGAGTCCGGGAAGGGCTCCTTCCGCCCAAGTAAGGGCGGATAGATCGGTATTGCACTCCTTGGCGGGTCTGATGACCCCTGATCTGATTGATCCCGCTGTGACTGATCGTCACGGCGGTGTGACTGTCCGCTATGGCATGGTCCATCGGCTTCCGTCGAGGTTGAACACCTGAGAGGGCAATTCCATCGGTTTGGCCGACGTGGCTGGACAGATGGTGTAGTTGTAGTGCCGAGGACAAGCCGTTCGTCCTATAACCGACTCGGCCCGCGTCCGCCATTTCGGGCAACGCGGGTCAAGGTGCAGAATTTAGAGGAAAGAACCGACGTGATGGTTCGGTTCTCCCGAGGAGGCCGCTCATGACCGCTCGCACCCCTGATGCCGAGCCGCTGCTGACCCCGGCTGAGGTCGCCACGATGTTCCGCGTGGACCCGAAGACGGTCACCCGCTGGGCCAAGGCTGGCAAGCTCACGTCCATCCGCACGCTCGGAGGACACCGCCGCTACCGCGAAGCGGAGGTCCGCGCCCTGCTGGCGGGCATTCCGCAGCAGCGCAGCGAGGCCTGAACAGCCGCATGACCGGGTGACACCGGGGCCCCCAACCCGACAGTCGCCCACCTGAAGCTCCACCCCCGCAGCAAACGACCCGATGCCTGCCCCAACAGGCATCGTGCCCACCGACTTGGGTGAGTCGTCGATCGCGCTGGACTCCGCCGGGTCCAGCGCGATCTTTTTATGTTCCGGGCGGGCCGTGGTGACGCCCGGGGCCGCCGGCCGTGTGCCGGCTCCGGTCCGGTCCCGCCGCCCCGGGGGGTGTCCCGGACGGGCGGAGCGCGGGGTCACGAGGTCGGTGCAATTGCACATATTAAATTGACCGGGTGTAGGAAGGGGTTAAGTTCCCCTACTCCTATAACTCTTTCGGTGACTCCCGTCACAGCGTGGCGTGCTTGTCGCCCACCATGCCTGTGCGGTAAAGGACTTGAGCGCTCGCACGGCGTACGTCACCGCGGGTCACCGGGGCGCCGGGGCGGCGGCGGAGCGGCGTCCCAGGGCTCCGGCGGATCACCGCCGGCCTCCAGGGCCAGGCGCAGGAGCCGGTGGCAGACCGGACAGTGCCGGGTCAGATGGCGGTAACCGACGGCGGCGGCCAGATGGGCGCGCAGCAGGGCCCGGGTCTCATGCCGGATGCTCACCGTCCGCTGATCGGGCCGGGTCGTCGTCATGGGGCGCAGCACCTCCCACTGACTGGGTACCCCTGGCACGTGTCGCAGTCAAGGTCGGACGCGCGACGGCCGGATCGGGGTGGCGGGCAAGCAGAAAGGCCCGCGCCAATTCTATGGCGCGGGCCTTTCTTCGATGCGGTCCTGACGGGATTTGAACCCGCGGCCTCCACCTTGACAGGGTGGCGAGCACTCCAAACTGCTCCACAGGACCTTGCTTGCTTCCCCGCTCTCGCGGTGTTGCGAGACAGACTCTACAGCAGGTCAGGGGGTGTGGTCGAACTCCGCCCATGAGGCGTGGAGCACACCCCTCCGGCGCCGCCACCGGGCCCGAGTGCCGGAGGCCCTGGAACCGGCCCCGGCACCGGACACCGCGGCGCCCGTCGCTACGGCGCGAGCTGGTCGATCGCCTTCACGATCCGCTTGTCCGAGATCGGATAGGCCGTGCCCAGCGCGTGGGCGAAGTAGCTCACCCGCAGCTCCTCGATCATCCAGCGGATCTCCCGGGCCTCCTGGGGCACCGGGCGCCCCTTGGGGAACTGCTCCAGCAGCCACGCGTACTCGTCGCGCATCTCCGCCACCTTCGCCATCCGGGTCCTGTCCCGCTCGGCGTTGGACGGCAGCTGCGTCAGGCGCCGGTCGACGGCGACGAGGTAGCGCAGGAGGTCCGGCAGCCGCCGGACGCCGTGGGCGGTCACGAAGCCGGGTTTGATCAGCTCGGCCAGCTGCTGCTTGACGTCCGTCAGGGACGGCAGCAGGACGGGACTCGTGACGGCCTTCAGACGGCGCTCACAGGCCTGCCAGGCGGCCAGCACCTCCTGGACCCTGCGGATCGTGTCCAGCGTCGCGTCCACGATGTCGGCGCGCACGGCGTCGAACAGCTTGCGGAAGGACTCCTCGTCCCAGGCCGGCCCGCCGTGCGCCGCCATCAGCCGGTCGGCCGCGCCGGCGACACAGTCGTCGAAGAGCGCCTGGATCGAACCGTGCGGATTCCGCGACAGGGCGAGCTTCTGCTGGTTGCCGAGCTTGTCCTGGGCGAATTTGGCGGGGCTGGAGGGCAGGTTCAGCAGGATGAGGCGGCGGTTTCCGGCCCACATCGCCTCGCGCTGCTCCTGCTCGGTGTCGAAGAGCCGGACGGCCACCGACGTGCCCTCGTCCACGAGCGCGGGGAAGGCCTTGACCGGCTGGCCGGCGCGGCGCGTCTCGAAGGTGCGGGGCAGCGCGCCGATCGTCCAGGAGGTCAGGCCGGACCGCTGCTCGAGGCGGCTGTCGCCGGACGCCTCGGAGGCCTTCTCGAAGGCCTTGGTGATCGCGGCCTGCGTCTTCGGCTTCAGCCGCAGCCGCAGCGCCTCCAGGTCCTTGTCCTCGGCGATCTTGCGCTTGCGCTCGTCCACCACCCGGAAGGTGATCTTCAGGTGGTCGGGCACCTTGGCGAGGTCGAAGTCCTCCGCGTCCACGCGCACGGCCGTCATCCGGTGCAGCCCACGGGCCAGCGCCGTCGTCAGCGGCTCCTGGAGCGGCACGGCACCCTCCAGGAAGCGCCGGGCGAAGTCCGGGGCCGGGACGTAGTTGCGGCGGATCGGCTTGGGCAGCGACCGGATCAGCTCCGTCGCCAGGTCCGCGCGCAGCCCCGGGATCTGCCAGTCGAAGCCCTCGGCCGACACCTGGTTGAGCACCTGGAGCGGGATGTGCACGGTCACGCCGTCCGCGTCCGCGCCCGGCTCGAACTGGTACGTCACCTTGAACTTCAGCCGGCCCTGACGCCACGCGTCCGGATAGTCGTCCTTGGTGACCGCCCCGGCCTTCTCGTTGATGAGCATCGACTGCTCGAAATTGAGCAACTCGGGCTCGTCGCGCCGCTTGTGCTTCCACCACGAGTCGAAGTGGGCACCGGACACCACGTGTTCGGGCAACCGCTGGTCGTAGAAGTCGAACAACGTCTCGTCGTCGACCAGGATGTCGCGACGACGGGCACGGTGCTCCAACTCCTCGACCTCGCCGAGGAGTTTGCGGTTGTCGTGGAAGAACTGGTGGTGGGTGCGCCAGTCGCCCTCGACCAGGGCGTTGCGGATGAACAGCTCCCTGCTGACCTCCGGATCGATCCGGCCGTAGTTGACCTTGCGCTGGGCGACGATCGGCACGCCGTAGAGCGTCACCCGCTCGTACGCCATCACCGCCGCCTGCTTCTGCTCCCAGTGCGGCTCGCTGTACGTGCGCTTCACCAGGTGCTGCGCGAGCGGCTCGACCCACTCGGGCTCGATCCTCGCGTTCACCCGCGCCCACAGGCGGGAGGTCTCCACCAGCTCCGCCGACATCACCCAGCGCGGCGGCTTCTTGAACAGCGCCGAACCCGGGAACACCGCGAACTTGGCGTTGCGCGCGCCGACGTACTCGTTGTTCTTCTCGGTATCCTTCAGCCCGATGTGGGACAGGAGCCCCGCCAGCAGCGACTGGTGCACGCGCTCGGGCGCGGCGTCCTCCTCGGCGAGGTGGATCTCCATGCCCTTGGCGACCGTGCGCAGCTGGTAGTAGATGTCCTGCCACTCGCGTATGCGCAGATAGTTCAGGTACTCCGACTTGCACATACGGCGGAAGGCCGACGACGACAGAGTCTTCTGCTGCTCGCGCACGTACCGCCACAGATTCAGGAAGGCGAGGAAGTCGCTCGTCTCGTCCTTGAACCGGGCGTGCTGCTGATCGGCCTGCGCCTGCTTCTCCGCGGGCCGCTCGCGCGGGTCCTGGATCGACAGGGCCGACGCGATGACCATGACCTCGCGGGCACAGCCGTTGCGGTCCGCCTCCAGCACCATGCGGGCCAGCCGGGGGTCCACCGGCAGCTGGGACAGCTTGCGGCCCAGCGGCGTCAGACGCTTGCGGGCGTCCTTCTGCTGCGGGTCGATCGCGCCGAGCTCCTGGAGCAGGTCGACGCCGTCCTTGATGTTGCGCCGGTCCGGCGGGTCGATGAACGGGAACCGCTCGATGTCCCCGAGGCCGGCCGCCGTCATCTGGAGGATGACGGAGGCGAGGTTCGTCCGCAGGATCTCCGCGTCGGTGAACTCCGGACGCGCCAGGAAGTCGTCCTCCGAGTACAGCCGGATGCAGATGCCGTCGCTCGTCCGGCCGCAGCGGCCCTTGCGCTGATTGGCGCTGGCCTGCGAGACGGGCTCGATCGGCAGCCGCTGGACCTTGGTGCGGTGGCTGTAGCGCGAGATCCGGGCGAAGCCGGGGTCGATGACGTACTTGATGCCGGGGACCGTCAGGGACGTCTCGGCGACGTTGGTCGCCAGGACGACGCGGCGGCCGGTGTGCCGCTGGAAGACGCGGTGCTGCTCGGCGTGGGACAGCCGCGCGTACAGCGGAAGGATCTCGGTGAAGCGGAGTTTCTTCTTCTCCAGGGCGTCCGCCGTGTCCCGGATCTCCCGCTCGCCCGAGAGGAAGACCAGGATGTCGCCGGGCCCCTCCTTCTGCAGCTCCTCGACCGCGTCACAGATCGCGGTGACCTGGTCGCGGTCCGCGTCGCCGGAGTCCTCCTCCAGCAGCGGCCGGTACCGCACCTCGACGGGGTACGTACGCCCGGAGACCTCGACGATCGGCGCGTCGCCGAAATGGCGGGAGAAGCGCTCGGGGTCGATGGTGGCGGAGGTGATGACGACCTTGAGGTCGGGCCGGCGCGGCAGCAGCTGGGCGAGATAGCCGAGCAGGAAGTCGATGTTGAGGCTGCGCTCGTGTGCCTCGTCGATGATGATCGTGTCGTACTGGCGCAGCTCGCGGTCCGTCTGGATCTCCGCGAGCAGGATGCCGTCGGTCATCAGCTTGACCATGGTCTCGCCGCCGACCTGGTCGGTGAAGCGGACCTTCCAGCCGACCGCGCCGCCCAGCGGCGTCCGCAGCTCCTCGGCGACCCGCTCGGCGACCGTGCGCGCCGCGATCCGGCGGGGCTGGGTGTGGCCGATCAGGCCCTTGATCCCCCGGCCCAGCTCCATGCAGATCTTGGGGATCTGGGTGGTCTTTCCGGAGCCGGTCTCACCGGCGACGATCACGACCTGGTGGTCGCGTATCGCCTCCAGGATCGCGTCCTTCTTCTGGCTGACCGGCAACTGCTCGGGATAGTCGATCACGGGCACGGCCGCCCGGCGGCCCAGGACCCGCAGCTCGGCCGCGTCGGCCTCCGCCGCGATCTCGGCCAGGACGGCCGCACGGGCCTCGGGCTTACGAATACGGCGCGCCCCGTCCAGCCGCCGGCCCAGCCGCTGCGCGTCGCGCAGCATCAGCTCGGGCAGGCGGGCGGCGAGGCCGTCGAAGGTGGCGGGGGCAGGCTGCGTAGACATACGAACCCCAGGATCGCACCACCCCCGGGCGAGGGGCGAACGCATTTGCTCGGGGCCGCCGCGCCCGGGCGGAGGCCGGGTCTCGCAGGGGCCGCGGCGAGCGGGTGGGCCCCCGCCGGGGTCCGGCGTGGCGGGCAAGGACCGTGGGGCCGGACGGGTGGGGGAAAAACACCGAGGCCCTCGTCCGAAGACGGGGGCCTCACTGTGGCTGGGGCCGGGGTCGAACCGGCGACCTTCCGCTTTTCAGGCGGACGCTCGTACCAACTGAGCTACCCAGCCATGTGACCACCGTAGCGGTCACAAGCGGTCCTGACGGGATTTGAACCCGCGGCCTCCACCTTGACAGGGTGGCGAGCACTCCAAACTGCTCCACAGGACCTTGGCTATGTGCGAGAACAAGTCTCGCACATGGTCAAGCGTGCCCCCAACGGGATTCGAACCCGTGCTACCGCCTTGAAAGGGCGGCGTCCTGGGCCACTAGACGATGAGGGCTGATGGCCCACCTGGGCGCTTCGCAGCGCCTCGGGGACGTGAGAAGCATATGGGATGCGGGGACCGATCGCCAAAACGGTTTGGCGACGGCCTTCCGCCGACCCCTCCCGACGGCCCCCCGTGCCGGACAATGGCGGCGTGCTGGAGATGACGCGCGAGGAGTTCGAGGAACTGGTCGCCGAGGGCCTGGACCGGATCCCGCAGGAGCTGACGCGGCTGATGGACAACGTCGCCGTGTTCGTCGAGGACGAGCCGGCGGCGGACGACCCGGAGCTGCTCGGGCTGTACGAGGGCACGCCCCTGACCGAGCGGGGCGAGTGGTACGCGGGCGTGCTGCCGGACCGGATCACGATCTACCGGGGACCGACGCTGCGGATGTGCGCGACCCGGGACGAGGTCGTGGCCGAGGTGGAGGTGACGGTCGTTCACGAGGTCGCCCACCACTTCGGGATCGACGACGCGCGGCTGCACGCGCTGGGCTACGGATGATCGATGGCTGACGGCCGCCCGCCCGGCGTGTCCTGGGCGGGGCGGGGCCAGTTGGGCAGGAAGCCTGTCCCCTGCACCCGAAGGCGGTCCCATTCATGCGCGCAATGTCGGCGCCCGCGTCAGCGCTCACCCGAATCGCGGCCGCGGCCGTGGCCACTCTGGCCCTGGGCGGGTGCATGAGCGTGAGCGACCCCGGGCGGCCGGCGCCCACGGGGGCGGGCAGGCTGCGCGAGACGGGCGCGGAGCCGGACGGCGGCGTCCGGCTGCCGGGCGGCCGGGGCGGCCACGCGGACGCCAAGGCGGCCCGGGGCGGCGCGAGCGGCAGCCCGGCGGCCAAGGGTGGGCGCAGTGGTTCCGCCTCGGCGCCCCCGTCGGCGGCCCCGGAGGCGTCGCCGCCCGCCGAGAAGCCGGACAAGCCGGGGGAGGGGAAGAAGCCCCCGGCCGGCTCCGGCCCGGCCGCGTCCCACCCGCCGGGCAAGCCGTCGGCCCCGCCGCAGCCGCCCTCGCAGCCCCCGAGCAGCCAGGCGCCGACACCCCCGTCGCAGCCGCCCTCGTCCTCGCCGCCGTCCCCGCAGCCGGGACCGCAGGCCGGGCCGTCGTAGCCGTCCGGGAGCGGGCGGGGAAGGGTGTGTGGCGCAGGCCATGGCGTCGCGGCTTGCGCGGCACCGCGTTGGGTGCGTATGGTGGTAGATCGTTTGATCCCATTTGCCCGGCGCCAGCAGAAGCGCGCCGTGTGGCGCGTTCCTTACCTTGCCGTGGCTGACCGCATCGAGGCGGTCATTTGTGAAGCCGACACGGAGCTTGGGCGCGTGCCGAAACTCCGGAAGGTTTCGCATTTCGCATGTCCATTTCCACTGACCAGACCGTCATGCCCGAGGCCGACGAGATGATCGTCGAAGCCGCCGCCGAGGTCGTCGAGGCCGCCGCGGAGGCCGCCGAGAGCACCACCGAGGCCGCTGAGCCCGCCGAGCCCCAGATCACCTTCGGCGACCTGGGCCTGGACGACGCGATCGTCCGCAAGCTCGCGCAGAACGGTGTGACCACCCCCTTCCCGATCCAGGCCGCGACCATCCCGGACGCCCTGGCCGGCAAGGACATCCTCGGCCGTGGCCGCACCGGCTCCGGCAAGACCCTCTCCTTCGGTCTGCCGCTGCTGTCCACCCTGGCCGGCGGTCACACCGAGAAGAAGCGCCCGCGCGGTCTGATCCTCACCCCGACCCGTGAGCTGGCGATGCAGGTCGCCGACGCCCTCCAGCCGTACGGCGACGTCCTCGGCCTGAAGATGAAGGTCGTCTGCGGCGGTACGTCCATGGGCAACCAGATCTACGCCCTGGAGCGCGGCGTCGACATCCTCGTCGCCACCCCGGGCCGTCTGCGCGACATCATCAACCGCGGTGCCGCCTCCCTCGACAAGGTCCAGGTCGCCGTCCTCGACGAGGCCGACCAGATGGCCGACATGGGCTTCCTGCCCGAGGTCACCGAGATCCTCGACCTGGTGCCCTCCGGCGGCCAGCGTCTGCTCTTCTCGGCCACCCTCGAGAACGAGATCGACACCCTGGTCAAGCGCTACCTGGTCGACCCGATCACGCACGAGGTCGACCCGTCCGCCGGCGCCGTCTCGACGATGACCCACCACGTCCTCGTCGTGAAGCCGAAGGACAAGGCGCCGGTCACCGCCGCCATCGCCGCCCGCAAGGGCCGCACCATCATCTTCGTCCGCACCCAGATGGGCGCCGACCGCGTCGCCGAGCAGCTGCTCGACGCCGGTGTCCGCGCGGACGCGCTGCACGGCGGCATGACCCAGGGCGCCCGTACCCGCGTCCTGGAGGACTTCAAGGCCGGCTACGTGAACTGCCTGGTCGCCACCGACGTCGCCGCCCGCGGCATCCACGTCGACGGCATCGACCTGGTCCTCAACGTCGACCCCGCCGGCGACCACAAGGACTACCTGCACCGCTCCGGCCGTACGGCCCGCGCCGGTCAGTCCGGCACGGTCGTCTCCCTGGCCCTGCCGCACCAGCGCAAGCAGATCTTCCGCCTGATGGAGGACGCGGGCGTCGACGCCTCGCGCCACATCGTCGGCGGTGCCGGCGCCTTCGACGAGGACGTCGCCAAGATCACCGGCGCTCGCTCCCTCACCGAGGTCCAGGCCGACTCCGCGGCCAACGCCGCCAAGCAGGCCGAGCGTGACCTGGCCGACCTCACCCGTCAGCTGGAGCGCGCCCAGCGCCGCGCCACCGAGCTCCGCGAGGAGGCCGACCGCCTGCTGGCCCGTGCCGCCCGCGAGCGCGGCGAGGACCCGGAGGCCGCTGTGGCCGCCGCGGCCGAGGAGGCCGCGAACGAGGCCGCCAAGGCGGAGGAGGCGGCCGCCGCCGCGGCCGTCCCGGCCCAGGCGTCCGCGCCCGCCTTCGAGCGCCGCGACGAGCGGGGCAACTTCGACCGCCGTCGTGACGAGCGCCGTGACGACCGTGGCGGTGACCGCGGTGGCTTCCGTCGTGACGACCGTGGCGGCGACCGCGGTGGCGACCGTGGTGGCTTCCGTCGTGACGACCGTCGTGACGACCGTGGCGGCGACCGCGGTGGCTTCCGCCGTGACGACCGCGGTGGTGACCGTGGCGGCTTCCGTCGCGACGACCGTCCGTCCGGTGGCTTCCGCCGTGACGACCGCCGTGACGACCGTGGCGGCGACCGCGGTGGCGACCGTGGTGGCTTCCGTCGTGACGACCGTGGCGACCGTGGTGGCTTCCGCCACGACGACCGTCGCGAGGACCGTGGCGGCTTCCGTCGCGACGACCGTCGTGACGACCGCGGTGGCGACCGTGGCGGCTTCCGCCGTGACGACCGCCCCTCCGGTGGCTTCCGTCGCGACGACCGCCCGTCCGGTGGCTTCCGCCGTGACGACCGTCCGTCCGGTGGCTTCCGCTCCGGTGGCGGCGACCGCCCGTTCAACCGCGACCGTCGTGACGACCGTCCGTCCGGTGGCTTCCGCTCCGGCGGCGGCGACCGCCCGTACGGCCGCCGTGACGACCACCGTGGCGCGAACTCCTTCGACCGGCGCGCCGAGAAGCCGCGCTGGAAGCGCAACGGCTGATCCCCACAGCTGAACTGAGGGCCCGTACGACGCGTGAGGCGTCGTACGGGCCCTCGTACGTTTCGCCATCTCGCGTCATAAGGACTCGGGCTACGGCGGTCGGCCGGGCTATGCTGCGGTGTGCGGGCCGTTAGCTCAATTGGCAGAGCAGTGGACTTTTAATCCATTGGTTGTGGGTTCGAGTCCCACACGGCCTACCGCAGAGGCCCAGGTCGGATCCCTTCCGACCTGGGCCTCCTCGCGTTTCACGGGCCCCCGCGCGACCCCGGCGGGCGGCGATGCGGGGGTGGGTGGCGGCCGTTCACCGGCGCGCTACCCGTGCGGGTGGTCATGGGGGGATTCCGGTCCGGTTTCGTGAGGGTTTGCCGGTGATGGGCCGGTGGGCGCCGCCCTAGGGTGACGGGCCCCGGACCGGAATTGCCGGAGGTACGTGCGCCATGAGGCATATACGGCTGCTGCGCTCCAGGACCGTGCGAGTGCTGTGGCTCTCGATGGCGCTGTCGGTCCTGGGCGACCGGCTCTACGGGCTCGCCGCGATGTGGGTCGTCTACGAATCGACCGGGTCGTCCTCGCTGATGGGGCTGGTGGGCGTCGTCGAGTCGGTGCCGTACATCGTGCTCGGCGTCGCGGGCTCGGTGGTGGAGCGCTTCACCTGCTGGCACTCCCTGGCCCGGGTCGACGCCGCCCGCGCGCTCGTGGCCGTCGCCGTGCCCCTGCTGTGGTCCCCGGACCTGCCGGGCTTCCTCATCATGCTCGTCCTCGTGCTGCTGCTCGGCTCGCTCAGCGCCGTCTTCGAGCCGAACCTGGGCGCCCTGATCCCCCAGCTCGTGGCTCCGGACCAGGTGGCCGACGCGAGTTGTCTGTTCGACCTGACGTCGAGGGTGGCGGCGGTCGTCGGACAGGGCAGCGTGGGCGCGCTCCTGGTGCTCGTCCCCGAGATCCACCTCTTCGCGATCGACGGCTTCACCTTCGCCGTGTCGGCCGTCGCCCTCGGCTGGCTCGGCCGCCGGACGGCACTCGCGGCGGCCGGCCTGGACCGCGCCGACCTGTGGCCGGACGCGGGGCGCGCGGCCGAGGCGCCTCCGGTCGATGCGTTCCCGGTCGAGACGTCTCCGGTCGATGCGTCTCCGGTCGAGACGTCTCCGGCCGGGACGTCTCCGGCCGGGACGTCTCCGGCCGGGACGTCCCCGGTCGAGGGCGGGCGGGGCGAGTCCGGTGGGCGGGAGGAGCCCGGTGGGAAGCGGCCCCTCGGGGCGGCGGCCGCCGGGCGCGAACGGGCCGTCCGGGCCTGGGAGGTCCTCCGCCGGCACCGGGGCGTCGCCGTGGCCATCGCCGTGCACGGCGTGGCCCAGTTCACCGCCGCCGTCTCCACCGTCGGCCTGCCACCGCTCCTCGTCACCCGCTTCGGGCAGGGTGCCGCGGGCTACGGGCTGGCCCTCGCCGCCACCGCGGCCGGCGGCCTCGGCGGCAACCTGCTGACCGGCCACCTCCCCGCCCACTGGACCTGGCTGGCCACGTACTGCGTCGCCTGGGCGGCGTCCGGCCTGTCGCTGGCGGGTCTCGGCGTCGCGGACTCCATCACGGCGGTGATCGTCCTCTGTGTGACCTCCGGTCTGCTGTTCCCGGTGACCGCGGTGACGCTGCGGGCCCACCTCTCCGGCTTCGTCGCCGCCGAACGGCTGCGGCTGCTCACCGTGGACCAGACGGCCGTCCGGACGGCGAGCACGGCCGGTCTCCTGCTGCTGCCGTTCGCCGTGGACGCCGCCCCGGCGGGCTCCTTCGTGGTCGCCGGGGCGCTGCTGTCGGCGGCGGCCCTGCTCGGGTGGTGGCTCGCCGGCCGCGGGGGCGGGGAGGCCGCCGATCGTGTGGGCACGGGCGGGAGGACGTAGGGGGGTGGGAGCCCGGCACGCCGCCGGGTGCGGCCTCCGGGGCCGTCCGTTGCGCCGGGCGTTCGGGGGACGCACGGCTGTCAGCGGGCGCCCGCGGTGGTTCACCCCGTCCGCCGTCGGGCTCCCGCCAGTTGGTGAAAACCCCGCCCCGCGGCCGTGTTCGCGCCGCTACGGTAAGTGCGCGGGGTGGGGTCCGGTGTGGCGAGGGTCGGGAGGCGGCAGGCATGGCGAAGACGCGAGCGGGCGGGGGCGAGGGCGAGAGCAGGGGCTGCGGCGAGCCGGGCGGCCCCGGCCGCGGCCCGCGCGGCCGTGCGCCCGAGCCGACCCCCGCCGAGCAGGTCGAGGAGCTGCTGAAACGGGCCCAGAACGGGTTCGAGATCGCCGAGCGGGTGCTGGAGCGGCTGGCCACCGCCCTGATGCACCAGGCGGAGCTGCGCTCGTACCGTCAGCGCAACGACGGCAGTCGCCCGCTGCGCTGCAACACCTACCGCCACATCTTCCTCCTCGCGGACGGCAGCAGCCTGCTGCTCTACGAGCTGGAGCACGACACCGGCCCCCACGACCGCTTTCTGTACGAGCTGTACGCCCAGGAGGACGCCCTCGACGCCGCCGAGCGGCGGGTGCACGAGCGGATCGGCGGCGGGGGCATCGGCCCGGGCAGCGAGGCCGAGGAGCTGCCGCCGTGGCTGGCCGAGGAGCTGCTGCTCGCCATGGGGCCCACGCGGCCCCGGCGGGAGTACGTCTCCGAGGCCTCGCCCGACCACGCCCGCCGGCTGCTGCGGCGCGCCGAGAACCAGGACGGCCCCGGCGAGGTGGTGCGCGAGCTGCTGCAGGGCGCGCTCGGCCACCACATCGCGCTCATCACCAAGCCCCGCCGCCGGGGCTCCGGCCGGGACACCACGTGGTGCCGGTTCTACGAGCACGCGTTCCTGCTGGAGGGCGGCGGGGAGGTCAGCCTCTGGGAGCTGGAGCACAACATGACGGCGGACGGCCGGCTGGTGTGCGAGGTCTACCTCGACGAGGCGGAGGCGGAGGTCGCGGCGGACCGGCACGCCAGGGCCCAGGGGGTCGAGTTATAGACCCGCGCGGGAGGGGCGGCCGGTGGCTCGTGGGCCCGGGCGGTGCCGGTGCGCATTGTGCGATTGCCATGTACGCGCCATCGCCGGGCTCGTCGCATGCTACGATTGTTCGAGTTGCAGTTGTGGTACCCATGAACTCGTGTGCGCCTCGGCCATGTAGCCGACGGCGCATTTTTGTTTTAGCCGGTCTATTTCCGGTCTGGGGCCCATCCCATCACTAAGGAGACAGACATGGCGACCGGCACCGTGAAGTGGTTCAACTCCGAGAAGGGCTTCGGCTTCATCGAGCAGGACGGCGGCGGCCCCGACGTCTTCGCCCACTACTCGAACATCACCTCGCAGGGCTTCCGCGAGCTGTTCGAGGGCCAGAAGGTGTCCTTCGACGTCACGCAGGGCCAGAAGGGCCTGCAGGCGGAGAACATCGTCACCATCTGACGACCATCCGCAGCGCCGCAGCGCGTTGACGCTTCCGATGGGGCCCGCACCACTGTGTGCGGGCCCCATCGTCGCGCCTGCCGCGATCACGGCGCCCACCGCGTCCGCGACGATCACCGCGTCCCGGACGCCCACCGCGTCCGTTCGAACAGGGGGCTTGGCACCCCATTGAGGGAAGGTCCCCCCGCATGACTCGCTCCGCCGCCCGTTCCGCCGGCTCCGATCGTCCGGAGCGCTCCACGCGCTCCTCGCGCCCCTCGCGCTCTCCCCGTACGCGTGGCGACGGCGCCGAGGCCCGCCAGTCGTCCGGACGGGGCTCCGCCCGGCGCCGGCCCGTCGAGCCGCAGGGCGACTTCGAGATGCCGGTCAGCACGACGCCGGCGCTGCCGCCGGTGGATTCCTTCGCCGCGCTGGACATGCCCGCCGCGCTGCTCGCCACGCTGACCCGCGAGGGCGTCACCGAGCCCTTCCCGATCCAGGCGGCGACCCTGCCCAACTCGCTGGCCGGTCGTGATGTCCTGGGCCGTGGCCGCACCGGCTCCGGCAAGACCCTCGCCTTCGGTCTGGCCGTCCTCGCCCGTACCGCCGGACGCCGGGCCGAGTCCCGCCGTCCGCTCGCGCTCGTCCTCGTGCCCACCCGCGAACTGGCCCAGCAGGTCACCGACTCGCTCGCCCCGTACGCGACCGCCGTCAACCTGCGGACGGCCACCGTCGTGGGCGGCATGTCCATCGGCCGCCAGGCCCAGACCCTCGCCCGTGGCGCGGAGGTCCTGGTCGCCACGCCCGGGCGGCTCGCGGACCTCATCCAGCGCGGCGAGTGCGAGCTCGGCGACGTGGCGATCACGGTCCTCGACGAGGCCGACCAGATGGCCGACATGGGCTTCCTGCCGCAGGTGACCCGGCTGCTCGACCAGGTCGCCCCGCAGGGCCAGCGGATGCTGTTCAGCGCGACGCTGGACCGCAACGTCGACCGTCTCGTGCGCCGCTTCCTCTCCGACCCGGTCACCCACTCCGTCGACCCGTCGGCGGGTGCGGTCGTCACGATGGAGCACCACCTGCTCCACGTGGCCGACGTGGACGCGAAGAAGGAGACCGTCACCTGGATCGCGGCGCGCGAGGGCCGCGTGATCATGTTCGTGGACACCAAGCGCGGCGCCGACCGGCTGGTCAAGCGGCTGCTCTCGGAGGGCGTACGGGCCGCCGCGCTGCACGGCGGCAAGAGCCAGCCGCAGCGCAACCGCGTGCTGGAGCAGTTCCGCACCGAGCAGGTCACCGCGCTGATCGCCACGAACGTGGCCGCGCGCGGCATCCACATCGACGGCCTGGACCTGGTCGTGAACATCGACCCGCCGGTCGACCACAAGGACTACCTCCACCGGGGCGGCCGCACGGCGCGCGCGGGCGAGTCGGGCACCGTCGTGACGCTGGTACTGCCCGAGGAGCGCCGCGAGATGAGCCGGATGATGGCCACCGCGAAGATCACGCCCCGGAAGGCCGACGTCCACGCCGAGGACGCCGAGCTCGCGCGCGTCACGGGCGCCCGCCGCCCCAGCGGTGTGCCGGTCGTCATCGCCCCGCCGCAGCAGCCGGCGCCGAAGGCCGCGCAGAAGCCGGCGCGGAAGCCGTCCTCCCGGAGGCCGTCCCAGAAGCAGCAGGGCCAGCGGCAGCAGGGTCAGCGGCAGCAGCAGGGTCAGGGGGCGGCGCGCGCCGAGGGCGCGTCGCGTCCCGCGCGCTCCGGCGGGTCCGCCCGCCGCCCGCGCCGTCGCGGCGGTGACGGGGCGGCGCGCGCCGACCGTCGTCCGGCGAACTGAACCACGGCGGGCCGAACCGCGCAGGGCCCTACGGCTGACGGGGGCCGCTGACGGGGCCGCTGACGAGGGCCGCTGACGGGGGCCGCTGACGAGGGCCGCTGACGGGGGCCGAGGGGCGGAGCACACCGCCCCTCGGCCCCCGTCCTCGTCGCGCCAGGTGTCCCCTCGATCGGCCCAACCCCGCTCGCCGGAGCGCCCCGCACCGGCGAGGGTGGGCCGAGATGCCCACTCAACCCGACACCCCTGCCGCGCGCGGTCTCCCGGCCCAGGTGCGCTGGCTGCCGGTCGCCATCATCGTGGCCGGTGTCCTCTTCGACGTCCTCACGCCTCCCCGGTACTCCTCGGCGCCCTTCTTCGCCTCGGCACCGCTCGTCGCGGCGTCCCTGCTGTCACCGAGCGCCACCCTGCTGGTCGCGCTCACCTCCCTGGCCGCCATGGTGGGCCTCACCGTGGGCCGCCAGGCCCCCGAGGCGGGCGAATCGGTGACCGAGGTGGTGACCGTGCTGACCGTCGGCGCCCTCGCCCTCGGCATCAACCACGTCCTCCACCACGGCGACCGGAAGCTGGCCTCCGTACGCGGCATCGCGGAGGCCGCCCAGCGTGCCGTGCTCCCCGCGCCCCCGGCCCGTATCGCCGGGCTGCGGGTCGCCGCGCGCTACGTGGCGGCGGAGGCCGACGCGCGCATCGGGGGCGACCTGTACGCCGTGCAGGACACCCCGTACGGCGTGCGCGTCATCGTCGGGGACGTCCGGGGCAAGGGGCTGGGCGCGGTGGAGGCGGTCGCGGTGCTGCTCGGCACGTTCCGCGAGGCCGCGGAGCAGGAGCGCACGCTGGAGGGGCTCGCCGTACGCCTGGAGCGCGCGTTGCAGCGGGAGGGCGTACGGAGGGCGAACCTCGACCAGAGCGAGGGCTTCACCACGGCCGTCCTCGCCGAGGTCCCGTCGGGCCCCGGCGTGCTCCGCATGATCAACCGGGGCCACCCGCCGCCTCTGCTGCTCTACCCCGGCGGCATGGTCGGCGAGGCCCACCCCGCCATGCCCGCCCTGCCGCTCGGCATGGGCGAGTTGGGCGTCTGGCCGGACCGGGTGGAGGAGTGGGACTTCCCGGCGGGTGCGACCCTGCTGCTGTTCACCGACGGGGTGACCGAGGCGCGGGACCCGAGCGGCACGTTCTACGAGCCCAGGAGGCGCCTGGCCGGCCGGCACTTCAAGAGCCCCGAGGCACTGTTGGACACCCTCGTCGCCGACGTCGCGCGGCATGCCGGGGGGCGGACGAACGACGACATGGCCCTGCTGGCCATCCGGCGCGGCGACGGCCGTCACCGCCCCGTCACGGTCACTCAGACGATCGACCAGGCCACACCCCGTATGATCCGCGTCCGGTCCGATAACGACTGACGAACGATCAGCTGGGACGTATGGCCACATCGCCCCAAGAGGCCTACGGATTCACGCTTTCGGCTTGGTTTCCGGCCGCCGTGTCTATTAACGTTCGATAACGCAGCGCGGTCCTTGAGCCGTCGCCAGGGGCGGCGCCGTGCGCCTTCGCCGAATCCCGTGGGTGGAACCGGGGAACCATCAACCTTTGGGGTGAATCGGGCCGTACGCCGGCCCGTAGGAGACCTTCCTGCTCCGAACCCGTCAGCTAACCCGGTAGGCGAGTCGGAAGGAAAGGAGTGCGCCCCGGTGGCGTCCAACAGGTCCGATCTGGACGGAAGTTCGCACGACGCGCACGGAGTGCCGTACGCGGCCTACGAGACGCACGAGCCCACATACGGGTACGCGTACGAGACCGGGCCCGCCCATGACCCGGCGTACGAGCCCGCCTACGAGCCGGCCTACGAGCCGGCCTACGGGACCGCTCCCGAGCCCGCCCACGAGCCCGTGAGCGCCGAGGGGCCCGGCGGCGAGTGGAACCCGTCCGAGGACTCCCTGGCGCCCCCGGCCCGCGGCAGACACCGCGTCGTCAAGCAGCGCGGCGGCACGATGGCCCGCAGCGGCGCCGTGCTCGGCGTGGGCATGATCGCGGCGGTGGGCGCCGGCGGCATGGCGAGTGCCCAGGACCGCCCGGCGGCCCCGATATCCGTGCCGGAACTGTCGAAGATCCCGGGCGTCGGCTCGTTGATCGGCGGCGACGAGGCCCGGACGACGGAGAACGCGGCGGCCCCGGCGGAGGCGAGCCCCGCCGGGCAGGCCGAGGCGGCGCCGGAGCCCGCGCACAGCGCGGCCGACGCCGGTGAGGCGCTGCGGGCGCGCATCCTCCTGCAGGCCGAGCGCCAGCAGGGCGCCGCGGAGGAGGAGGCCCGCGCGGCCGAGGAGCGGACGGCGGTCGAGGCGACGCGGAGGACGGCGGCGGAGAAGGCTGAGGCGCACCAGGTGCAGGTGGCCGCCCAGCACGCCCGGAGAGCCGGCGAGTCGCAGGGGGCGGCCGGGTCGGCAGGGTCGGACGAGTCGAGCGGGTCGGACGATTCGAGCGGGTCGGACGAGTCGGCGGCGGCCGGGAAGGCCGGGAAGGCGGGCGCGACGGCGTTCTCCCGGCGTGCGGAGAAGGCCGCGCACGGCGCACAGGAGTATGTCGCCGACCACGACTACGGACAGCGGGCCGACAGATCCCACCGTGGCGGGTACGTCCTCCCCGTCGCCTCGTACACCCTGACCGCGGGCTTCGGCCAGGCGGGCGACATGTGGTCCGCGCACCACACCGGCGAGGACTTCGCGGCGCCGACCGGCACCCCGGTGAAGGCGGTGGGCGGCGGCACCGTCACCCAGGCGGGCTGGGCGGGCGCGTACGGCTACCGGGTCGTGCTGACGCTCGATGACGGTACCGAGATCTGGTACTGCCACCTGTCGTCGATGGTGGTGACGTCGGGCAAGGTCGGGGCCGGCACGGTCATCGGCCGGGTGGGCGCCACCGGCAACGTCACCGGCGCGCATCTCCACCTGGAGGTGCGGCCGGACGGCGGCGCGCCGGTGGACCCGCTGACGTGGCTGCGGGGCAAGGGCCTGCGGCCGTAGGACGGGACGCGTAGGGCAGAGGCGCGTAGGGCTGGGGGCGCGCATTCCGTGCTCCGCGCCTGGCGCCTGAACGCGCGCTCCGCAAGCGCAGCGGTGCACCCGGGTAACAGACGCCCAATATCCCGATATGGGGAATGTTCTGTCGCCAATCGGGAAATCAGAGCATGTGACGACGCCCGCGACAACCATCACCACGTCGGTGCCTGCCCGCCTGGACCGTCTGCCCTGGTCCCGGTGGCACTGGACGGTGGTGATCGGTCTCGGCACGGTCTGGATCCTGGACGGCCTGGAAGTGACGATCGTCGGCAATATCGCCGGCCGTCTCTCCGAACAGGGCAGCGGCCTGTCCATCACCTCCGGTGGGGTGACCGGCCTGGCCGCCGCGCTCTATGTGGCGGGAGCGTGCTCGGGCGCTCTCTTCTTCGGCAGGCTGACGGACCTCTTCGGCCGTAAAAGGCTCTTCATGGTCACGCTCGCGGTCTATCTGGGCGCCACGGCGCTGACCGCGCTGTCGTACACCTCCTGGTGGTTCTTCGTCTTCCGCTTCGTGACGGGCTTCGGCATCGGAGGGGAGTACGCGGCCATCAACTCGGCCATCGACGAGCTGATCCCGGCCGCCTACCGCGGCCGGGTCGACCTGATCATCAACGGCAGCTTCTGGCTGGGAGCCATCGCGGGTTCCCTGCTGTCGATCCTCATGCTCGACACGAGCATCTTCCCCAAGAGCCTGGGCTGGCGGCTGACGTTCGCGATGGGCGTCGTCCTGGGACTGGTGATCCTGCTCGTCCGGCGCCAGGTGCCGGAGAGTCCGCGCTGGCTGTTCATCCATGGCCGGGCCGAGGAGGCCGAGCGGCTGGTGACGTCGATCGAGAAACGCGTCGCCGCCGAGAAGGGCACGGAGCTGCCGGCCCCCAAGGGCAGCATCACCATCCGCCAGCGCGAGAGCTTCGGCTTCCGGGACATCGCGCGCACGGTCTTCTCCGACTACCGGCGCCGGGCCATCCTGGGACTCGCCCTGTTCATCGGCCAGGCGTTCCTCTACAACGCCATCACCTTCGGCTTCGGCGCCATCCTCACCCGCTTCTTCGGCGTGTCGACGTCCCGCACCGGCTACTTCTTCGCGGTCATAGCGGTGGGCAACTTCCTGGGCCCGCTGCTCCTCGGCAAGCTGTTCGACACGCTGGGCCGGCGGATCATGATCTCCTCCACGTATCTGCTGGCGGGGGTCCTGCTCTTCGGTACGGCCGTGCTCTTCGGAGAGGGGCAGCTGAACGCCGTCACGCTCACCGCCTGCTGGGCCGTCGTGCTCTTCTTCGCCTCGGCCGGCGCGAGCAGCGCCTACCTCACGGTGTCCGAGATCTTCCCGATGGAGACCCGGGCCATGGCGATCGCCTTCTTCTACGCGGTCGGCACGGCGGCCGGCGGCATCAGCGGCCCCCTGCTCTTCGCCGCGCTGACGCAGAGCGGCGTCGTGAGCGACACGGTCCTGGCGTTCAGCATCGGCGCCTCGCTGATGTGCGCGGGCGGCGTGGTGGCCGCCTTCCTCGCCGTACGCGCCGAGGGCCGGTCCCTTGAGGACATCGCGGCACCCCTGTCCGTCCACCCTCCCGAGCCCCTGCCGGCGCCCGCGCCCGCGGAATAACAATCCCAGCAGGGGAGTTGCACCATCGCATGGCTGACACTCATCGCAACCACGGCACCACGGGCCACCGGGGCATCGGCGCCCTCTCCGTCCACCCGCTGGCCCTGGGCGGCAACGTCTTCGGCTGGACGGCGGACGAGAAGGAGTCCTTCGCCGTCCTCGACACGTACGCGGAGGCCGGCGGCAACTTCATCGACACCGCCGACGTCTACTCCGCCTGGGTCCCCGGCAACCAGGGAGGCGAGTCCGAGACCATCATCGGCAACTGGATGGCCGCCCGCGGCAACCGCGACGCCGTCGTCGTGGCCACCAAGGTCGGCCACGGCGTCCCGGCCCACCGCGGCCTGCGCCCCGAGGTGATCAAGACGGATGTGGAGGCCTCGCTGCGCCGGCTGCGCACGGACCGCATCGACCTCTACTACACCCATGTCGACGACGAGTCGGTGCCGGTGGAGGAGATCATCGGCGCGCTGGACGCGCTGGTGAAGGAGGGGAAGATCCGCGAGATCGGCGCCTCCAACATCACGGCCGAGCGGCTGCGGGCCTCCCTCGACTTCTCCGACCGGTCCGGCCTGGCCAAGTACGTGGCCATCCAGCCCCACTACAACCTGGTCTCCCGCGCCACCTACGAGGGCGAGCTGGCCACCGTCGCCGCGGAGCACGGCTTGGCCGCGATCCCCTACTTCGCGCTGGCCTCCGGCTTCCTCACCGGCAAGTACCGCCCGGGCACCGCGGTGGACAGCGCCCGGGCCGGCAGCGCCGGACAGCACCTGGAGTCCGAGCGCGGCCGGCGGGTCCTCGCTGCCCTGGACGAGGTGGCGACGGCCCACGACGCCGAGCTCGCCACCGTCGCCCTGGCCTGGCTGGCCGCCCGCCCCACGGTGGCCACCCCCCTGGCCAGCGCCCGCACGGTGGCCCAGCTCCCACCCTTGCTGGCGGTGGCGGACCTGAAACTGACGGCCCCCGACCTGACGAAGCTGACGGAGGCCTCGGCGTAACCGGGGCACGCCTAGGCGTCGTGGCGCGCCCGCTCCACCGCCCACGACGCCAGCGCGACGGCCCCGGCCACGCCGAACACGGACGGCCAGGCCCCCACCTTCTTGGCGAGCGGGTGCGACCCGGCGAACGCGGCGACGTACGCCCCGGTCAGCGCGGCGGCGGGCCCGGCCCCGGCGGTGTCCCTCCACCGCTTGGCGGCCACGGCCCCGGCGGCGGCGAGCACCACACCCCCAAGCGGCCGCTGCTTGGTCCACCGCGCGACCCCGTACCCCCCGACAAGCCCCCCGGCAGCCACAAGCGCCGCAGGAACCTTCTCCACCACTGCCGCCATTGCTGAACCTCCGCGTCAAGAGAACGCACGAATTGAACGAGCCGTCTCCCGAGCCTAACTCCGCACTTTTGGCGGGAGACGCCCGGCCGCAGGCCGCCCGACGGCACGGGACCTGAAAGATCAGAGGCCGGCTGTCCGTGCCGCGGTGACGGCGGCAGCGATGCTGGTTGCGACAATGGCGGGATCTTCGTGCTCCCAGAAGCGCAGGACTGTCCATCCGGAGTCGACCAACCAGTTCGTCGTCTCGCGGTCGCGGGCCATGTTGCGATCGAGCTTCTGGCGCCACCACTCGGCGTTCGCCTTGGGGCTGGTGGCGTGACTCGGGCAGCCGTGCCAGAAGCACCCGTCGAGGAACACTGCGATTTTCGGCCCGGGAAAAGCGATATCGATTGATCGACGGGGCATACCGGGGACCGGTCGATGCAGGCGATAGCGATATCCCGCGCTGTGGAGCGCGCGCCGAACGGCCAGCTCGGGGTTGGTGTCCCGGCTGGCTTGGCGACTCATACGGTCGGAAACGCCGGGCGAGGAGGGAGTGATGGACACACGACCCATTCTGCCGGTGGCGCTTCGTCGTCAACCGTCCTGCGGATGACGCGAGCGATTGTTCCCCGCTGTGCCAGGGTCAGTGCGGCCGGCCCGGGGGCTGGGGCTGGGAGCAGGTGGGGATTGGGGGTGGGGTGGTGGGGGGTGTCCAGCCTGTCCAGGGGGTGGGGGGCATCGGGGGTGCGAACGGGCGGGGCGTGCCTGCTATCGCTTGGGTCAGGGCCGGCTGCGCTGTTGCCCTGCGGTGCCAGAGGTGGTGGAGGAGTTCCTGTTCCCTGGCCGTGAAGTCGGGGTCCGGGGTGCCGCGGTGGGCACGGTGGCGGAGGAAGGCCAGCGAGGTGGCGAAGGATATGTACTCGGCGACCGCGCGGGCCGCCGCCGGGCCGCCGGTGCGGCGTGCCACGTCGCGGGCTATGCCGCGGGCGCGCAGCGAGGCGAGGGCGTAGGGCTCGGGCGGGGTGAGCCAGCCCGCGGCCTGGTAGGCGGGGAGGTGGGTCAGGACGGTGCGCAGCTCGTTCTGGCGGGACCAGATGGTCAGCCAGGTCAGGAGGCCGAAGACCGGGACCATGAAGAGGACGTAGACGGCCAGGAAGCCCAGTCCGCCCAGCGTGGCCGAGCCGTTCCACAGGCCGTGCAGGAGCATGGCCGTCAGCAGGGCGACGACCGGTACGAGGACGCGCAGGACGCGGCGGTTCGGGGCCAGCGTCGCCGCCAGGCCGAAGCCCAGGCCCGTCATCGAGGTGAAGAGCGGGTGCGCGAAGGGCGACATCAGCACGCGGATGAAGAACGTGGCCGCCGTCGTCGAGTGCAGTCCGGTGTAGCCGAAGCTCTGGTCGGACGCGAAGGCGTTGCCCAGGTAGAGGATGTTCTCCGTGAAGGCGAAGCCGGTCGCCGTGACGCCGGCGACGACCACGCCGTCGACGATGCCGTTGAAGTCCCGCCGCCGGAAGAGGTAGAGCAGGAGCACGGCCGCGGCCTTGCCGCTCTCCTCGACCACCGGTGCCACGAACGTGGCGCCCACGCTCGAGGCGTCGCCCCGCTCGGTGAAGTCGATCGTGGTGACCAGCCACTTCGTGGCGATGCCGTTCGCCAGCAGGGCGACCAGGGTGGCCGCGCAGGCGCCCCAGGCGAAGGCGAAGATCAGGTTCCGCCAGGGCTTGGGATCGACCCGGTCCATCCAGCGGAACGCGGCTATCAGCAGCGGTACGGGCAGCACGGCCAGGCCCAGGCCGACCAGGAAGCCTTCGGTACCGGTCTGCTCGCGCACCAGCGCGAGGATGATCAGGCCGCAGAGGGCGAGCAGCAGGAACAGCCCGCCCAGGCGTATCGCCCTGTTGTCCCAGAGGGTGTCCCACAGGGCCCGGCGGGGCTTGTAGTGGGCGTACTCCGCAGGTGGCGGGGGCTGCTGGTGGGGCGCGGTCGCGGGCTCATGCACGCGACGACCCTAACCAAGGCCCGACCCGGTCACCGACCGTTTTCCGGTCCGGTGGCCGCGCGGTCCGTACGCCTCAGTGGTCCGTACGCCTGAGCGGTCCGTACGCCTCAGCGGTCCGTACGCCTCAGCGGTCCGCGCGCCGGCGGAACAGCAGGTCGTGCACCACGTGCCCCTTGTCCAGGCCCTGACCCTCGAAGCGGGTCAGCGGACGGAACTCCGGGCGCGGGGCGTAGCCGCCGTCGGGCTGGGTGTTCTCGAAGTCCGGGCTGGCCGAGAGCACCTCCAGCATCTGCTCGGCGTACGGCTCCCAGTCCGTCGCGCAGTGCAGCAGCGCGCCGGGCGCCATGCGGGTGGCGGCGAGCGCCAGGAACTCCGGCTGGATCAGGCGGCGCTTGTGGTGGCGCTTCTTGGGCCAGGGGTCCGGGAAGTAGACGCGGATGCCGGCGAGGGCGTCGGGAACGAGCATCTCGCGCAGCAGGATGATCGCGTCGCCGTTGGCCACCCGGACGTTGGTCAGGCCCTGCTGCTCGGCGAGGTTGAGCAGGTTGCCCTGGCCGGGGGTGTGGACGTCGCAGGCGAGGATGCCGGTGCCGGGGTCGGCGGCCGCCATCCGGGCCGTCGCCTCGCCCATGCCGAAGCCGATCTCCAGGACGACGGGCAGCTCCGGGTCGCCGAAGAGCTCGCCGAGGTCCAGCCGGCTCAGCCCGTCGATGTCCAGGCCCCACGTCGGCCACAGGCGCCGCAGCGCCTCGCCCTGTCCGGTCGTGACGCGGCTGCGGCGCGGCTGGAAGGAACGGATGCGGCGCTCGTGGTGCGAGCCCGCCGGGTCCGGGGCCGGACCGTCGGGGAACATCGGTTCCCGCCGGGCGCGCGGCGGAGCCGGGCTGGCAGTGGCGGGGGCGGCGGAGGCGGAGGCGTGGTTCTCGGACACAGTTCCTCAAGTCTACGGGCGGCCGACCGCTCCCCGGAGGGCCGACGGACGCGGCGACCGTCACACCGGCATCGGCATCGGCACCGGCACCGGCACCGGCACCGGCACCGGCACCAGCATCGGCACGGGCGCAGCCGGCCCGGCCACCAGTCCTCTTCTCACCTCAGCCGATCGTGTGATCAGTCGTTCCGGCGGCGTGGCGGCGCCCCCGTGCCCGTCCCCGGCCCCCATACGCTCCTCGTGGCCCGGCCCGCATCAGGCCGTCAGAGCCGTCGGACACCCCACGCGCCCCCATGGACTCCCTCATGCGACTGCGCCTCCCCGCCCTGCCTCGCTCCCTGACCCGCTCCCTGACCCGCTCCCTGCCACGCCCCCTGACCGCCGCGATCACCGCCACCGCGGCCGCCGCCTCCGCGGTCCTCCTGATCGTGAGCACGGGCTGCGCCCCGTCCTCCTCCGCCCGCGACGACGACGCCGTACCCCGGAAGCGCTCCGCCGCCGCCCTCCGGCACGACGACGGTGATCAGGACCAGTGGCGCCTCGTCTGGTCCGACGAGTTCCGCGGTCCCGCGCATCGCGGCCCCGACCGCGCCAAATGGGGCTTCGAACGGGGTGGCGAGCCCAAGTGGGGCAACCACGAGTGGCAGTACTACACCGACCGGCCCGCGAACGCCTCGCTCGACGGCAGGGGCAGCCTCGTCATCACCGCCCGCCACGAACGGCTGCGCGGCATGAGGTGCGCCGTCGGCCCCTGCGACATCACCTCGGCACGGCTGACCACCAAGGGGAGGTTCGCCCGCGCCTACGGACGCTTCGAGGCCCGCATCAAGATCCCCAAGGGGCAGGGCCTCTGGCCCGCGTTCTGGATGCTCGGCGCGAACGCGGACAGGGTCACCTGGCCCGCCAACGGCGAGATCGACGTCATGGAGGCCCTCGGCCGGGAACCCGGCACGGCCCACGGCGCCGTCCACGGCCCCGGCTACGTCACCCAGGGGCTGGAGCGCCACACCGCGCTCCCCCGCGGGGCCAGCCTGGCCGACGGCTTCCACACGTACCGCGTCGACTGGACACCCGGCAAGGTCACCTGGTTCCTGGACGGCAGGGCCTATGGGAACGCCTGCGCGGGGCAGCTGCGGCGCGGCCAGAAGTGGGTGTTCGACCACCCGCACTACCTGCTGCTCAACCTGGCCGTCGGCGGCGACTGGCCAGGACCGCCGGACGCCACCACGCCCTTCCCCGCGCGGATGCTCGTCGACTACGTACGGGTCTACGCGCCACCCCGCCACTGAGCCGGAGGCCAGGGCCCGCGTGCCCGCCCTCAGGCCGGCTCGTCCAGCTCCGCCAGCACCCTGCGCGCCACCTCCCGCCCGATCGGCAGCGACGCCGTCGCGGCGGGGGAGGGGGCGTTGAGGACGTGCACCATCCGCGGCGACCGGGCGAACAGGAAGTCGTCCACGAGCGTGCCGTCGCGCAGCACCGCCTGCGCCCGCACCCCCGGCGGCGCCGGTATCAGGTCCTCCTGCCGGACCTCCGGCAGGAGCCGGCGCACCGACTCCGTGAAGGCGCTCCGGGACAGCGAACGCCGCACCTCGGTCGCCCCGTACCGCCAGTGGCGCCGGGCCAGGCGCCAGGTGCCCGGGTACGCCGCCGTCCCCGCGAGCTCGCCGGGATGTACGACGTGCCAGCCGTACCCCTCGCGGGCCAGCGCCGGCACGGCGTTCGGCCCCACGTGCACGCCGCCGTCGACGCCACGGGTGAGGTGGACGCCGAGGAAGGGGAACGCGGGGTCGGGCACCGGATAGACCAGGCCGCGCACCAGGTCGGCGCGGTCGGCGGCCAGCTCGAAGTACTCACCCCGGAACGGCACGATCCGCATACCGGGGTCGTCGCCCGCCAGCCGGGCCACCCGGTCGCTGTGCAGTCCCGCGCAGTTGACCAGCGCCCGGGCGCGCAGCACCTCGCCGCGCGCCGTGCGGACGGCGACCCTCGCGCCCCGCCGTCCCACGGTGCGCACCTCCGCGTCGTACCGCACGGACGCCCCCGCGTCCTCGGCCAGGCGCGCCAGCTGCCGCGTCACGGCGCCGTAGTCGCAGATCCCGGTCGTGCCGACGTGGATCGCGGCGATGCCGCGCACGGCGGGCTCGTACTCCGCGATCTGCGCGGGGCCCAGCTCCCGCACCGGGATGCCGTTCTGCCGGCCGCGCTGGACCAGGGCGTGCAGCCGTGGCAGCTCGGCCCGATCGGTGGCGACGATCAGCTTGCCCGTCACCTCGTGCGGCAGGTCGTGCTCGGCGCAGAACCGCACCATCTCCGCCGCGCCCGCGACCGCGAAGCGTGCCTTGAGGGAGCCGGGGCGGTAGTAGATCCCGCTGTGGATCACCCCGCTGTTCCGTCCGGTCTGGTGGCCGGCCGGTCCGCTCTCCTTCTCCAGCACCACCACGCGTGTACCCGGTGCGGCGCGCGTGATCGCGTACGCCGTCGAGAGGCCCACGATCCCGCCCCCGATCACCAGCACATCGCAGTCGTACGCCACCCTCACCTCGCCTCCCCGCGCTCGCCGCCGTGAATGCCCCTCAGCGCCTCACCCACGCACCCCATCATGACCTGTGCTGCTGACAACGACGCGCCTGATGAGGTGACTCTTGAGTAACCACCCGGGTGATCGGCGGGTGATCGGCGGGCGATCCGGCGGCGGACGGGCGGGCCGGCGACGATCCGCGAGGCCGGCCCGAGGCGGTCTCGACGGCCCCGCCCTACACCGGCGCGAACAATAACGGCCTGGCCCGCTCGCGCAGCTCCGCCACCCGTGGCTCATGGCCGTACGGCTCCAGCCGGTGCAGCAGATCGCGGACGTACTCGGTCGTCCGCGCCGACGAGATCCGTCCGGCCACCTCCACCGCCCGCGCGCCGGCCGCGCACGCCGCGTCCAGGTTTCCCGACTCCAGCTCGGCGACCGCCGACACCACCAGGCGCAGGCCGTGCGAGCGCACGAACTCCTCCGTGGGCCGGGCCAGCGCCTGTTCCGTGAAGCGCTGCACCTGCCGGGGCATCCGCAGGTCGCGGTAGCACTCGGCGGCGTCGGCCGCGAACCGCTCGGGGGAGTAGAAATCCAGCCAGGACGGGTCGGCGTCGCCGGGCCGCGCGCGTTCCAGCCAGCCCTCGGCGGCCTTGAGCGCGGCGCCGCAGGCCGGCGCGTCACCCGCCTTCGCCTGGGCGCGCGCCTCGACCAGCCGGAAGAAGCTCATCGTGCGCGCGGTGGCGAGGCCGCGGTTGCGTTCGAGGGCCGCCTGCGCGAGGTCCACCCCCTCGTCGGCGTAGCCGCGATAGGTGGCCTGCAGGCTCATTGACGCCAGGACGTACCCGCCGAGCGGGACGTCCGCCGCCGCCCGGGACAGCCGCAGGGCCTGGATGTAGTAGCGCTGGGCCGCCTCCTGCTGCCCGGTGTCGAAGGCCATCCATCCGGCCAGGCGGGTCAGTTCGGCCGTCGCGCCGAACAGCGCCCGCCCCACCTCGTCGCTGTACGACCCCAGCAGCAGGGGCGCCGCGTCCACCCGCAGGCACTCCGGGACCATCGACGAACGCCAGTCGCCGCCCCCGTACTTGGAGTCCCAGCGGCGGGCGTCGTCGGCGGCCTCCCTCAGCTTGGCCACGTCACTGTGGCCGACGCGTTGCGGTAAAGCCTCCGGACCGCCGCCGGGCGCGCCGCCCGCGCCGGCCGCCCGGGCCGCCTCGGCCTCCCTGGCGGCCTGCTCCGGCTCGCGGGCCACCGAACTGTCGGCCGGCGTTATCAGCCAGCGCGAGGCGGGCGTCGAATAGGCGCTGACGGAGAAGGATCCGGCCAGGCTCTGCCAGATGCCCCCGCCGCCGCGCCGCCCGGCGAGATCCAGCCGGTACAGCTCGGTAGCCGACCGCACCGCCTGGCCCACGTCGCGCGGAAAGGAAAGCCCCACCTCCGGCGCCGGGTCCGCGTCCGCCAGCCCGATCTCGTGCAGCGGCACCGGACGGCCGAGCTTGGCCGCTATCGCGGCGGCGATCAGATGCGGGGCCGCGCCCTGCGGGACCATGCCCTTGGACACCCAGCGGGCCACCGAGGTCTTGTCGTAGCGAAGGGTCAATCCGCGCTGTGCGCCGAGGTCGTTGACCCTGCGCGCGAGACCGGCGTTGCTGATCCCTGCGAGGGCGAGGACAGTGCCCAGCTTCTCATTCGGCCCGCGTGGCTCCCTGGACATGCGCACCCCTCGACGACACGACCCACGCCCCGGCATAGGCGGGAGGCATTCGTAAACCCAGCGTAGTTCGCCGCATCCCGACCGTTAAGAGGCGATGTCCCGGATGGCGAGATTCAGGTCCGTATGTGCGTGCATCGAGGGGCACGTGCTCCGGTTGTGTGTGGCCGTGCGCCCACCGTGCGCTCTGTCCGCGCCATCGCGGACCGAGGTTCCATGGAGGAGCGTGGGTTGGCCCGCTGTACTGGATCCAGTGGGCCGGGGGAAGCCGTCGCCTCATTCCCCGCGGGCGACGGAACGGTCCGGGAGGTGGCTCGCGCCTCCCGGACCGCGTCGTCGCAGGCCGTGCGGGCGTACGCGCCGGGCCGCCCGGAATCCGCCCGGGGCGGCACGGCGGAAGCCGCCCGCGCGCGTGGCCCGGCGGTGCTCGTACGGGCTCGCGGGCGCGCGGTCCGGCCGGCCCGGAGGAGGCTCGGCGAGGCTGCGACAGTTGGTGAACGGCGCCGGTTCAACCCTCGTCCCCACGGCCGGAGCGAAAATGGCCGGATTCCGCCCGAGGCGGCCCTCCGCGCCCTCTCCGCGAGTCCTCTCCGCGTGCCCTCTCCTCACGCCATCTCGTCGTGCTGTCGGGTGAGTTGAGAAGCGGGACCAGGAGCGCGCCGCCCGTCCACCCATGTCGCAACCGCCGCGCCGCTGTGCATGATGACAGCGACGTGTTGGTTGTCCACAGCCTGTGGAGGCGGCGATGCGCTGGTTGGTGGGGTGGAGCCGCAGCGCCACCGGACCCGGCGGCCCCGCCGTCCGGCCCGTCGGCGGCCGGCTCCTCTGGGGCGGTCCGTCACCCCTGTGGGCCGTCGGCGACTGGCGCCCCGCCGAACTCCGCGTCGTCCGTGCCGATCATGGCACCTGCCTCGTCGTCGCCGGCCACTGCGGCGCGAGCGACGAGGCACTGAGCGCCGGACTGCGCGCCGCCCGGGGCGGCGCGCTGCGCCACCTCACCGCCTGGCCGGGCAGCTACACCTCCGTCGTCCGGGCCGGCCGCCGCGTCACCGTCGTCGGCGACCTGGCCGGTCTCCGGCCCGTCTTCCACACCGCCCTCGACGAGGGCACCGCCTACGCCACGGCCGCGCTGCCGCTGGCCGACCTCGCCGGAGCGCAGCTCGACATCGGCCACCTTGCCGCCCTCCTCGCCTGCCCCGACTCGCCCGAGGCCCTCGGCGACGGCACGCCCTACCTCGGCGTACGGCGCGTCCCCGCCGCGCACGCGCTGGTCCTCCGCGACGGCGTCCGCGACATCACCGGCTACGAACCCACCGCCTCCCTCGCCGCCGGCGCGCACCGGCTCGACGCCCGCCAGGCCGTCGACGGCATCCGGGACGCGCTGGTCGACGCCGTACGCACCCGGCTCACCGCCCCCGGGCCCGGCGCCGACCTCTCCGGCGGTGTCGCCTCCGCCACCCTGGCCCTCCTCGCCGCGACCGGACCGCGGGAAGCCGACCCACACCGCGGAGCACGATGCGCGAGCGGGCAGGACAGTGGGGAGCGGCTCCTCGCCGTCACCTTCGACGACCTCGCGGCGAGCACCGGCCCGGCCCGCGCGGCCCACGACGCGGAACTGGAACGGGCCCGCGCCCTCGCCGCCCGCCACCCCGTACGGCACGTGATCGTCGCGGCCGGCCCGGAGGCCCTCCCCTACGCCGGCCTGGCCGCCGGCCCGCTGACCGACGAGCCCGGGCCCGCCCTCGCCACCGCCGGCCGGCACCTGCGGCGACTGACCGCCGGCGGCGCCGACCACCTCGTCGGCCACGGCGCCCGCCAGGTCCTCGACGCCCACCCGGCCCGCCTGGCCGACCTGCTGATGGACCACAGGCGCCGCCACCTGCTGCGCCCGGTCTCGGCACTGGCCCGCGCGGACGGCCACCCGGCGCACTCCCTGTCCGTACCGCTCACCGTCTACCGCGCGGCACGCCGGCTCGCCCGCACCCCGTACCGCGAGGGCGTGGAGGACGCGGCGGCACGGTTGCGGGCGCCCGGATTCCGTACCGCCGGGCCCGGGGCGGTGGACGCCTCGCTCGCCGCGCTCGCGTGGTGCCGGCCCGGACCGGCGGCGCACTGGCTCACGGAGGAAGCGCTCGCAGAAGTATCGGTTCGCCTCGTGGACACCGCCGCCCGCCCGGCGGGCCCGCCCCAGCGCCCCGGGGAACGCCGCGCCGCCGCCGCGCTCACCCGCCACGCCACCGACCACCGCGTCCTGGAGCAGGCGGCGGAGGTGCCCGGCCAACGGCTGCACACCCCCTTTCTGGACAACCAGGTCGTCCGCGCCTGCCGCGCGCTCCCCGACACCCTCCGCGTACGACCGGGAGCGCGCCCCTCCGTCCTGCGCGCCGCCCTCGCCGGAGCGGGAATCCTCACCCTGCCCCCGGGTTGGGGAACGACGTCCCACGCCTCGCACGCCGCGGCCGTACGAGCCGGGCTCGGCGCCGCCGCCGGGCCGCTCACGGACCTCTTCCGACGCCCGCTGCTGGCCGACGCCGGCCTGATCGACGCCACGGCCGTACGGGACGCGCTGCGCGCCGCGGCCGCCGGGGAACCGGTGCCCGCGGACGGACTCATGGAGATCGTCTCCATGGAGGTCTGGCTGCGCCGCCTCCTGGCCCGGCGCGGCACCTGCTGGACGGACGCGAGCGCCGGCCCGGCCGCCGACCACCGCGCGGTCACGGGCGGCGTGACACCCGGAGCCGGTACGGCCACGGGCGCGGGCGCGGACGCCTGGCCGGGGCCCCGCCCGCCACGAGGCCCTCTATAGAGAGGCACCGCGTAAAGATGCCCCGCATAAAATGGCTGGACGGGCGCGGCCGCGCCGGGCTCTACTCGGGCCCCGACCAGGCAAGAGGAACCACGGTGGCCACGGTGGCTGGAATACCCCGACAGACGCATGACGCACAGCCCGGCGAGGGCGACTCCGCCCTGCGCGGAGACTGCGCGAACTGCTTCGGGCTGTGCTGCGTCGCACTGCCCTTCGCCGCCTCGGCCGACTTCGCGGTCAACAAGGCCGCCGGCAAACCGTGCACCAACCTGCAGACGGACTTCCGCTGCGGCATCCACACCCGCCTCAGGAAGCAGGGCTTCCCCGGCTGCACCGTCTACGACTGCTTCGGCGCCGGCCAGAAGGTCTCCCAGGTCACCTTCGGCGGCCGGGACTGGCGACAGGCGCCGGACACCGCGCAGCAGATGTTCGACGTGTTCCCGGTCGTGCGGCAGCTCCACGAACTGCTCTGGTACCTGAACGAGGCGCTCGGCCTGCCCGCCGCGCGCTCCATCCACCCCGACCTGCGCCGCCTCCTCGACGAGACCGAGGAGCTCACCCGCCGCGACCCCGCCTCCCTGCTGGAGGTCGACGTGGCGGAGCACCGGCAGAAGGTCAACGTCCTGCTGCTGCGCACGAGCGAACTCGTACGTGCCAAGGCCGGGCGCAAGGCCAAGAACCACCGGGGCGCCGACCTCATGGGCGCCCGGCTCCGGCGCGCCGACCTCAGGGGCGCCAACCTGCGCGGCGCCTACCTCATCGCCGCCGACCTCTCGGGCGCGGACCTGCGGACGGCCGACCTCATCGGCGCCGACTTCCGCGACGCCGACCTCTCGGGCGCCGACCTGACCGGCAGCATCTTCCTCACCCAGCCGCAGATCAACGCGGCCAGGGGCGATGCCGCCACCAAGCTGCCGCCCTCCCTCACCCGGCCCCCGCACTGGGCGTCGGGGCCCGCCACGGCCCGCAGCTGATCCGGGCGTCGGCCCAGTCCGCCACGGCGACGCGGTCCGCCGCCGTCCTCGGCTCGACGACCAGGCGGAGCGTCCGGTACCCCGTCAGGGGCACGTGCACCGGGACGGCCGCCCGGCCGCCCGGCACCAGGCCCGAGCTCCACAGGCGGGTGCCGTCGCCGTAGACGGAGAAGGTGACGGCACCGAGTCCGAGGGACATGTCGTCCACGCCCGCCAGTGCGTCGTAGGCCGTGCAGGAACGGTTCAGTTCGACCGTCGCCGACGACGCCGCGTGCATGCTCACCCCGTCGCGGTACGTCGTACCGCCCACCCGCGGCCCGTACCGCTGCCACAGCCAGCTGCCGCCCAGCCGCACCTCGGGCTCCCTGCCGTCGCCGATGCCGCTGTAGTCCAGCTCGTTGAGCCGGTAGACGTGGGAGGGCCGGGGCGGGGGAGCGGGCACGGAGGGCTTCACCGTCGCACCGGCCGACGCGCCGGCGGACGGCTTCGGCGCGGGGGACGACGGAACCGGCGACGGCCGCACGGTCGCCGCCGTCGGCCCGGCGGAAGCCGGGACCGAGGGCGAGGGGGACGGTGACGGTGAGGCGGCCGAGGGCGACGCGGAGGGACTCGGCGCGGACTTCGCCGCCAGTGCCGGGGGCGCGCTGGGCGCGGGCGAGGCCGTCAGACCGGTCCGCGGCCCCCGCTTGTGCGGCGTCACCGGTACGACCGGGGCCGCCGTGGCCCTGGCCCGCGGCTCCTCCGGCCGCGCGGGGGCGTGCCCGGCGACGGCGTACGCGATGACGGCACCCGTGGCGGCCAGCACCCCCATGCCGAGCCCCACCTTGACCGGCAGCCCCAGCCCCTCGCTCAACGCGGCCCCGGAGCCCGCGGCCGAGCCACCGGCCGACCCCCCACCGGACGCCACGCCGGCACTAGCACCAGCACTCGCACCGGCACTCGTTCCCGCAGCCGCACCCGCGCCCGCCCCGGAACCGGCGGCGACTCCCGCCCCGGCGGCCCCTGCCGCCGCACCAGCCCCCGCCGCCAGCCCCGCGACGGCCTTGACCGACCACCCGGTGGCGAACCAGCCGATGACCGCGACCGGCAGCAGCGCGCGCAACCGCTCGTTGACGTCCGCGACCTCCAGCGCGGCCGTACGGCACTTCGCGCAGCCCTCCAGGTGCTTGCGCATGCCCCGCTCGGCACGCGTGCGCAGCCTGCCCCGCGCGTAGGCGCCCAGCCGGTCGGCGTACTGCGCGCAGTCGCCGCCCGCCATCAGCCGCGTGTTCACATGGGCCTGCAGATAGGCCTGCTTGAGGCCTTCGCGGGCCCGGTGCGCCAGCACCGCGGTCGCGTTGGCGGTCAGCCCGAGCAGCGGCGCGACCTCGCTCGGCGACTCCTCCTCCACCGTCGTGTGCCAGAGCACCGTCTGCCAGCGCTCGGGCAGGCTCCGGAAGGCCTGCACGGCCAGGGACTCCTCGGCCTCCTGCATGGCCCGCACGTCCGCGCCCAGGTTGAGCGTGTCGTCGTCGGAGGCCACGGACGAGGACGCCGCCGACGCCGCGAACAGCGCGAAGTCCTCGACCAGCTGCTCCCGCCGCGCGGTCTTCGCCCACGCCGCCGCGACCCGCCGCACGGTCGTCAGCAGATACGCCCGCACCGCCGCGTCGGGCCCCGCACCGCGGCGCACCGCCTGCAGCGTGCTGGTGAAGACCTCGTTGGTGAGGTCCTCGGCGGTGTGGTCGTCACGGCAGCAGCTCCGGGCGTACCGCCGGACCGCGTCGGCATGCCGCCGGTAGAGCTCCTCGTACGCGCCGGCGTGCTCCCCGCCGCCGCGCAGCTGGGCGACCAGCTCGAGGTCGGACGGAGGCATGTCCGCGCTGCCCGCACCATCCGAGCCGTCCGCGTCGTCCGAGCTGTCCGCGTCATCGCCACGGGGGTCGGAGGCCATGTCGCCCCCCGGCCCCGACGGCGTCCGCTGCTGCGGGACCGCCGGCCCGGACACCGCTCCGGACACCGGCGGCCCGGACACCGGTCCGGTGCCGTCGCTCCACAGGTCCAGCGAGGCGGAAGAGAGCGGACCGCCCTGGCCGGGCACCTTGTGCGGCGCCGGAGGATCGTCCGTCTCTTCGGTTCTGCGCGGTTCTTCGCGCCCGTCGACACCCATAGCGGATGCTCCCCGTACACGCCGTCACACTCGAATACCGAGCAGCGTGGCACAAGGGCATGCCTCAGGGTCACTCCGCGAACCGCAACCACTCATCCGGGTTCAGCCGTCCACGAGGCTCACGCCGAAGCTGACATATGAAACTCGGACAGGAAGCTCGTACACATCACCGCGAGCAGCCGTGGCCCTTACTTACCGATACTCACCGAAGAAGGGCCACGGAGCCCGGTGTCCGTGCTGAACCCGGCCTACTCGACCGGCCGCGAACGGAGGCCTTCCAGCAGGATGTCCAGCAGCCGCGAGGAGGCCGCCGCCTGCTGCGCGGCATCCGGCAGCGACGGCGCCGCCGTCGCGATCACCAGCAGCACATCGGCGACCGTCACGTCCGCGCGCAGCTCACCGGCCGCCCGCGCCCGCTCGACCAGCCGGCCCACGACGTCGAGCAGCGCCGCGGCACCCGCGTCGTCCCGCTCGTCGATCGCCGCCGGCCGCTGCTCGACCAGCCGCAGCTCGTGCAGCTGACCGCCACCGGCCGTCCCCGGCTGCCGCTGCTGCGGCACCCGCGCCCGGTCCGGCACCGCGGCCTGCGGCCGCTGCTCGTCGGACTCCACGTCGACGCCGACCCGCAGCACCTGCGGAGGCAGCAGCCGGCCCGCGCCGGACGCCACCGAGGTGCGCAGGAACCGCGACAGCGCCGACCAGGGCTCGTCCTCCTGCCCCAGAGCCGTCCGCGCCTGCTCGGTGAGCCGTGCCGTCTCCTCCTCGGCTATGCGCCGGACCAGCACGTCCTTGCTGGGGAAGCGGCGGTAGACCGTCCCCACTCCGACCCGGGCCCGGCGCGCCACGTCCTCCATCGGCGCTCCGTACCCCAGCTCGCCGAAGACCTCGCGAGCCGCCCGCAGCACATGTTCCAGATTGCGCTGTGCATCCACGCGCAACGGCGTATTACGGCCACCGGTGCCGTCAGCCGTCGCGACAGCAGCAGACCAATGAGAGCCCTGAATGTGCATACGTTCCCCCGGTTATGACGTCTCCCCCCGGAGACTCCCCGCCCTGACTGCCGGGGCACGTCTCGACACCCCGACGGAGTACGAACATAGTTGAGCCCAGGTCAAGAAAGAAGGGGGTAGCTCCGCACAGGCCGCCCCCGATTGGAGTACAGGCCTGCTCCCTCTTGATTCTGCACTACCGCACCACCCCGCCGCATCCCCCCTGACCTGCGAGGCTTCGCTCCGGAGCGGCATTCCCGAACCGGGCGGATCAGCTCCGGCGCCGGTCGTACAGATCACAAGTCCTGTGGACAAACCACCGATGTCGATGCGTCATGGGGAGGAGTTGTGCCGCGGCGCCAGAACGACCGAGTACGAACGAGCACGGCGGGTACCCGAGTAGAGCCGAGTAGGGCCGAGGGCGACGCGACGAGGCGAGGAGGAACGGGCCTTGGTGAACGAACCGGCGCGGGAGGGGCACGCGGGGCACGAGGGCCGGTCCGCACGGCCGGATCAAGCCGGTCGCCGGGCAGACCCGAAGGAAGTCGAACCGAAGGAACCGCGGCAAACGCCGGAACCACGGCAAACGCCGGAGCCCCAGGAAACGCGGGAAACGAAGGAAACAAAGGAAGCACCGGGGACCCCCGAAGCCCCGGAGACCCCCGAAGCCCCACAACCGCGGAAACCCGCCCGCGTCCTCATCATCGGCGGCGGCTACGTCGGCATGTACACCGCGCTCCACCTCCAGCGGAGGCTCAAGCGCGACGAGGCCGAGATCCTGGTCATCGACCCCGAGCCGTACATGACGTACCAGCCCTTCCTCCCCGAGGCGGCCGCCGGCTCCATCTCGCCCCGCCACGTCGTCGTCCCCCTGCGCCGGACCCTCGGCGACTGCGACGTCCTCACCGGCGAGGCGGTCGCGATCGACCACGCCAAGCGCACCGTCAGCGTCAAGACCCTCGCCACGGCGGACGAGGGCACCGGCCCCATCGACCTCCACTACGACGAACTGGTCCTCGCCCCCGGGTCCGTCTCCCGCACCCTCCCCATCCCGGGCCTCGCCGACCACGGCATCGGCTTCAAGACCGTCGAGGAGGCCATCGGCCTGCGCAACCACGTCCTGGAGCAGATGGACATCGCCTCCTCCACCCGCGACCCCGAGGTGCGCGACGCCGCCCTGACCTTCGTCTTCGTCGGCGGCGGCTACGCGGGCGTCGAGGCGCTCGGCGAACTCGAGGACATGGCCCGCTACGCCACGCGCTACTACCACAACATCGAGCCCGCCGACCTGAAGTTCATCCTGGTCGAGGCCACCGGCCGCATCCTCCCCGAGGTCGGTGAGGACATGGGCCGGTACGCCGTGCGCGAGCTGCGCGGCCGCAACGTCGACGTACGCCTCGACACCCGCCTGAACTCCTGCGAGAACCGCGTGGCCGTGCTCAGCGACGGCTCCCGCTTCCCCACCCGCACGCTCGTCTGGACGGCGGGCGTCAAACCGCACCCGATCCTCGCCGCCACCGACCTCCCGCTCGACGAGCGCGGCCGCCTCACCTGCGAGGCGACCCTGCGCATCCGGGGCGTCGAGCACGCGTGGGCGGCGGGCGACGCGGCCGCGGTACCGGACCTCACGGCCGCCGAGAGCGGCACGACCTGCGCCCCCAACGCCCAGCACGCCGTGCGCCAGGCCAAGGTCCTCGCCCGCAACCTCGTGTCCTCGCTGCGCGGCGACGGCCTCCGCGAATACCGGCACCAGTACGTCGGCTCGGTCGCCTCGCTCGGCCTCCACAAAGGCGTCGCCCATGTGTACGGGAAGAAGCTCAAGGGCTACCCGGCATGGTTCATGCACCGCGCCTACCACCTCAGCCGGGTGCCCACCTTCAACCGCAAGATGCGCGTCCTCGCCGAATGGACGCTCGCGGGGCTCTTCAAGCGCGAGATCGTCTCCCTGGGCTCGCTCGAGAACCCCCGGGCGGAGTTCGAACTCGCCGCCGGCACCGGACGCCACCCCGAGGCGAGCTGACGACACCCCGGGGCGGGCCGACACCCCGGGGCGGGCCGCCGCGCCCGGGCGAGCCGGCGCGGCGCGCCGGAGCGCGACGAAGCAGGTCGCGGGCCGAGCCCGCGACACGGCCCGGAACACGCGACCCCTTCAACCGACACGGCGCCTGACGGATGTCAGCCCTGTCGGCCACACTGGTCGTGTGACCATGGGTGGGCTGGTATCAGCGAAGAGTGACAATCATGAGGATTCGGACGCTTGCTGCACTCTCCCGGGAACCGGCCCCCGCCGGACCACCTGCCATCGCACGCCGGACCCCAGGTATGACCACGTCCCCGCATCCCACGTCGCCGAGCTGACCCGGAACGACTCCGCGAGGTAATCCTCAGTGAACTTCACCCGCTGGAGCGCCCGGCTCCCCGGCACACAACGCCGAGCGGCGGCCCGCGCCGACCGCAGCACCCCCGCCGCGTCCCCGAAGGCCTCCGCCGCGGCCGGCGGCACGGGCGGAGGCAGTGGTGGTGGCAACGGCGGAGGCGGATCGGTGCCCGCGGCCCGGGCCGAGGCCTCGCCGGCCCAGGACGCCGACCCCGCTCCCGTCCCCACCCTCGACGGCCTCTCCGTCCACGACATCCTCGGCAAGGTCCCCGCCCTCGCCGCCGTCGTCTACGGCCCCGACCACCGCATCGCCTACGTCAACGACGCCTACGCAGCCGTCTTCGGCCCCCGTACCCCCGGCACCCACGCCCGCGAGGCCCTCCCCGAGCTCGAAGAACTCGGCCTGCTCCCCCTCATGGACCAGGTCCTGCGCAGCGACAGGCCCCGCACCGTCAAGTCCCGCCGCGTGACCGTCCCACCGGCCGAGGCCCACGACCGCGGCCCCCGCCGGCGCCACGGCTACTACACCTTCACCTGCTCCCCCATCGACGTGGGAGAGGGCAGGGACACCCAGCGCGGTGTCCTCGTCTTCGCCGCGGACGTCACCGACCAGGTGGAAGCCGCCGAACGCCTGCGCGCCAGCGAACGCCGCCAGCGCGAAGCCGCCGTCACCCTCCAGCGCAGCCTGCTGCCCCAGGAGCTGGAACAGCCCGACGACCTCCGCGTCGCCGCCACCTACCAGCCCGGCGGCAAGGACACCGCCGTCGGCGGCGACTGGTACGACGTCATCACCCTCGGCGCCGGCCGCACCGCCCTCGTCATCGGCGACGTCATGGGCCGCGGCGTCCGCGCCGCCGCCGTGATGGGCCAGCTGCGCACCGCCGTACGGGCCTACGCGCGCCTCGACCTGCCGCCCCACGAGGTACTCCAGCTCCTCGACGGCCTCGCCACCGAGATCGACGCCACCCAGATCGCCACCTGCGCCTACGCCGTCCACGACCCCAACGAGGGCCGGCTCGTCTACGCCTCCGCGGGCCACCTGCCGATCCTCGTCCGCGACCCCGACGGAACCGTCCGCCGCGCCGCCGAACCCACCGGACCCCCGCTCGGCACCGGCGGCTGGCTGCACACCTCCGGCACTGTGGCCCTGGGCCCCGGATCCAGTGCAGTCCTCTATACGGACGGCCTCGTCGAACGCCGGCACGAGGACATCGACGAAGGCGTCGCCGCGCTCGAACGCGCCTTCGCCGGAGCCACCGGCTCGCCCCAGGTCATGTGCGACCGCCTGATCCGCGCCCTCGGCGTCACCGAGGAGCACGACGACGACGTCGCCATGCTCGTCCTCCAGCACCCCGCCCGCACCGGCCACGACGCCGAGCTCTTCCACAACGCCGCGCTCGAACTGCTCGGCGGCGTCGAGGCCGCCCCGCGCGCCCGGGCCTTCGCCTCCGGCGTCCTGGCCAGCTGGCGCTTCCCCAACGACCTCCGTGACCTCGGCGTCCTGGCGACGAGCGAGCTCGTCGCCAACTCCCTCCAGCACGGCACACCGCCCATGCGGCTGCGCCTGCGCCGCACCGACCGCCGCCTGATCATCGAGGTGACCGACGGCGACGACCACCTCCCGCGCCGCCGCCGCGCCGAACCCGCCGACGAGGCGGGACGCGGCATCTCGATCATCGCCACGATCGCCTCGTCCTGGGGCTCGCGCCGTACGCCGGGCGGCGGCAAGGCGGTGTGGTGCGAGTTCGCCCTGCCGGCCGGCCACGGCTGACGAGCAGCGGGGCAGGGGGCAGGGCGGGATCGCGGGAACGGGACGGGCGGAGGGTCAGACGGTGACGGCCACGCGCTCGTCCGACCGGGTCGCATCGGACCGGGTCGCATCCGACCGGGTGACGTCCGACCCGGCCACGTCGGCGCTCGCCAGGGCGTCCGCCCGCCGGGCCCGGGCCACGAACGGGTTGTCCTGCGCCGGGGTGAGCCGGCGCCCCAGGCGCAGCGCCAGCACGGTGATGCCGAGCGAGAACACGATCAGCAGCGACACGTACGCGCCGTGCAGACCGAGCCCCACCAGCAGTGCGCCCAGCAGCGGCCCCGAGGCCATCGCCAGCTGCTTCACCAGGGCGAAGGCCGAGTTGTACTGACCGATCAGCGACGCGGGGGCCAGGTCGGCCACCAGCGGCGCCACGGTCGGCGCCAGCATCGACTCACCGACACCGAACAGCACGTACGTCGAGATCAGCAGCCCGGTCGCCACCGCCTGGGTGCCGTGCACCAGACCGGACAGCGCCGCCGCGACCCACGCCACGGTCCAGATCAGCCCGACCAGCGCCATGACACGGCTGCGCCGGCGCCGCTCCACCAGCTTCAGTACGACGAACTGCGTCAGCACGATGGCGGCGGTGTTGGCGAACAGCGCGATGCCCAGCGTCGCGGGGGAGACCCGGGTGACCTCGGTGGCGTACGCGGCCAGGCCCGACTCGAACTGGCCGTAGCAGGCGAAGAACATCACGAAGCCCAGAGCGCACAGCCACACCATCGAGCGGTCCCGCAGCAGAGTGCGCCACGCGCCCTCGGGACGCGTACCGGTCGGCACCACACCCTCGACCTTGGGCGCCGCGGGCAGCCGCACGGTCGCCACGGTCGCACCGAGCGCCAGGAACATCAGGGACTCGATCCCGAACAGCCGGATGAAGCTCGACGGCGCGCTCTCGTCGACCATCAGACCGCCGATGAGACCACCGAGACCGAGGCCCAGGTTGTTCATGAAGAACTGAGTGGCGAACGACCGCGAACGGGTCTGCGGAGTCGAGCACCACACGATCATCGTCGCGAGGGCCGGCTGGATCACCGCTATACCCGCGCCGAGCGCGGCGGCCGAGGCGATGACCAGCGGCGTGCTGGCGGACAGCCCCATTCCCAGCGAACCGATCGCCGCCGAGACCGTACCCACGACGGCCACGGGCAACGGACCCCGCCGGTCGATCGCCCGACCGGTGAAGGGCAGCACGAGCAGCGCGGCGACGGCCAGCGTGAACAGCGTCAGTCCCGCTGTCCCCGCTCCCAGGTCCCGCACCTTCGCCACATAGACGTAGAGATACGGAACCGTGAAGCCGTTGCCGAACGCGCTCAGCGCGTTGCCCAGCTGGATCCGGCGCAGTGCCGCGCCCATCGCGGTGGTCACACTCACCCCTTGAACTCAAAGACTTCGAACCTAAACTTCGAAACTAAACAGTACATGCCGAAGGTCTTTATGTCGAACGGGTTTCTGTCATACTGCCGCCCATGGCTGACACCCCCGGGCCCGCCGAGCCGAGCCTCGAAGAGCAGATCGCCGCCTACCAGCGCGAATTCCAGGACCTCGACCCCCAGGTCGAGCGGATCGTCTCGGCCCTCAGCCGCCTCAACCGGCGCATGAACGTCGCCTACGGCCGCCAGACCGCGTCCCTGGGCATCAGCAACGCCGAGTGGGAGGTCCTCAAGGCCCTCGTCCTCGCCGGCGAGCCCTACCGCCTCGGCCCCGGCGACCTCGCCAAGCGCCTCGGCCTCACCCCGGCCGCCATGACCCACCGGATCGACCGCATGGTCGCCGAAGGCCTTGTTACGCGCGAGCGGGACGAGACCAACCGGGTGCGCGTCATCGTCGGCGTAACAGAGGAGGGGCGAGCGAAGTGGCTGGAGGGTCTGCGGAGGGCCACCGTCTTCGAGGAGGACCTTCTCCAGGACCTCTCCTCCGAGGAGCGCGGCCAGCTCGGCGCCATGCTCACCCGCCTGCTCCGCCGTGTGGAACAGACCCAGCCGGACGCCGGCGGACGGCTCAGCGACCTCGACTGATCGCGGGTTGACACGGGGGTGGCGGATCCGTAGTGTTCTCCGAGTTGTCGCGGGGCCGGTACGGTCCGGCGGCAGCCACTCCAGCCGCATCGGCGGCAATCACCACTTGCACGGTCCCTGAACGGGATGGATTCCGGCGTGCCCGGAATTCTGAACGAGAAGGCCCTCCGGTTCCGATTAGGAGCCGGAAGGAAAATCCGCTAAAGTAGTGATCACGCCGAAAGGCAGCCCCGCTCCAGCAGGGGGCCAGAAAAGGAATCCGAACCGGAAACGGAACGGAAAACGGATCTGGTAAGGTTGGAAACAACGAAGGGAAGCGCCCGGAGGAAAGCCCAGCGAATAGCTGAGGTGAGTACAAAGGAAGCGTCCGTTCCTTGAGAACTCAACAGCGTGCCAAAAGTCAACGCCAGATATGTTGACACCCCGTCCATCTCGATGGATGAGGTTCCTTTAAAAAGTCCTGCCGGGTCCGTATGGATCGGGTAGGCAACACACAGCGAGGACGCTGTGAACGACCGGGCCTATTCCGCCTGGTTGTTCCGCTCAACGCGAGTGTACGACCGGATTACCGGTAAACATTCACGGAGAGTTTGATCCTGGCTCAGGACGAACGCTGGCGGCGTGCTTAACACATGCAAGTCGAACGATGAAGCCCTTCGGGGTGG